>NZ_CM161520.1:0-175000 GCF_056725265.1 Xanthomonas sp. NCPPB 2250
ATGGATGCTTGGCCCCGTTGCCTGGAACGTCTGGAAGCCGAATTTCCAGCCGAGGACGTTCACACTTGGTTGAAACCGCTGCAAGCCGAACAGCGCCATGACAACAGCATGGTGCTGTACGCCCCGAACGCCTTCATCGTCGAGCAGGTGCGCGAGCGCTACCTGCCGCGCATCCGCGAACTGCTGACCTACTTCGCCGGCAGCGGCGAGGTGCTGCTGCAGGTCGGCTCGCGCCCGCGTGCGCCGGAACCGGCGGCCGCCCCGCCCAGCGAGACCGCGGCCGCACGCACGCCGGCGCCGCCGTTGCTGGAGCCGTTCGCCGGCAACCTCGATTCGCACTACACCTTCGCCAACTTCGTCGAAGGCCGCAGCAACCAGCTCGGCCTGGCCGCGGCGGTGCAGGCCGCGCAGAAGCCCGGCGACCGCGCACACAACCCGCTGCTGCTGTACGGCGGCACCGGCCTGGGCAAGACCCACCTGATGTTCGCCGCCGGCAACGCCATGCGCGAGCAGAATCCGAACGCGCGGGTGATGTACCTGCGCTCGGAACAGTTCTTCAGCGCGATGATCCGTGCGCTGCAGGACAAGACCATGGACCAGTTCAAGCGCCAGTTCCAGCAGGTGGACGCGCTGCTGATCGACGACATCCAGTTCTTCGCCGGCAAGGACCGCACCCAGGAAGAGTTCTTCCACACCTTCAACGCGCTGTTCGACGGCCGCCAGCAGATCATCCTGACCTGCGACCGCTACCCGCGCGAGGTCGAGGGCCTGGAGCCGCGGCTGAAGTCGCGCCTGGCCTGGGGCCTGTCGGTGGCGATCGATCCGCCCGATTTCGAGACCCGCGCGGCGATCGTGCTGGCCAAGGCGCGCGAGCGCGGCGCGGAGATCCCCGACGACGTGGCGTTCCTGATCGCCAAGAAGATGCGCTCGAACGTGCGCGACCTGGAAGGCGCCCTCAACACGCTGGCCGCGCGCGCCAACTTCACCGGCCGCGCGATCACCACCGAGTTCGCCCAGGAAACCCTGCGCGACCTGCTGCGCGCGCAGCAGCAGGCGATCGGCATCCCCAACATCCAGAAGACCGTGGCCGACTACTACGGCCTGCAGATCAAGGATCTGCTGTCCAAGCGGCGCACGCGCTCGCTGGCGCGGCCGCGGCAGGTGGCGATGGCGCTGACCAAGGAACTGACCGAACACAGCCTGCCGGAGATCGGCGACGCGTTCGCCGGGCGCGACCACACCACCGTGTTGCACGCCTGCCGGCAGATCAAGCACCTGATGGAAACCGACGGCAAGCTCCGCGAAGACTGGGACAAGCTGATCCGCAAGCTCAGCGAGTGAGCCCGGAGAGGACAGGGGCGGCACGCTGATCCACGCGCGCAGCGTGTACGTTCGGCGGCCACCTGGCGCCACGTGATAAATCGGTGCATGACTTCGCGACAAATCCGGGAGAAACTGTGGATAAAGCGCGACGCGGCGGCGACGGCAAAACTATCCACAGGTTTCCCCACCAGTTCCGGGACAGTAGTACACGGGATTGAGGGCGCTAAAAATCTTTTGTTTTCAGTGGTTTGAGCTACATTTGCACCGAATTTCGCTCTACCATCACCACCAAGCTTTTGATTTATTCCACATCTTTTAAAGCATAGGGGCACGGAACCACATGCGTTTCACACTGCAGCGCGAAGCCTTCCTCAAGCCATTGGCGCAAGTCGTCAATGTGGTCGAACGCCGCCAGACCTTGCCGGTTCTGGCCAACTTCCTGGTGCAGGTGCAGGGTGGCCAGCTGTCGCTGACCGGTACCGATCTGGAAGTGGAAATGGTCTCGCGCATTGCGGTCGACGATGCCCAGGACGGCGAAACCACGATCCCGGCGCGCAAGCTGTTCGAGATCGTGCGAGCCCTCCCCGACGGCAGCAAGGTCACCGTCTCGCAGTCCGGGGACAAGATCACCGTGCAGGCCGGGCGTAGCCGCTTCACCCTGGCCACGCTGCCCGCTAACGACTTCCCGTCGGTCGACGAAGTGGAAGCCACTGAGCGCGTGGTCGTGCCGGAAGCCGCGCTGAAGGAACTGATCGAGCGCACCGCGTTCGCGATGGCGCAGCAGGACGTGCGCTACTACCTCAACGGCCTGCTGTTCGACCTGCGCGACCAGACGCTGCGCTGCGTGGCCACCGATGGCCACCGCCTGGCGCTGTGCGAGACCGAGCTGGAGAACGCCGGCGGCGCCAAGCGCCAGATCATCGTGCCGCGCAAGGGCGTGACCGAGCTGCAGCGCCTGCTGGAAGGCGGCGAGCGCGAAGTCGAGCTGGAAGTCGGCCGCGCGCACGTGCGGGTCAAGCGCGACGATGTCACGTTCACGTCCAAGCTGATCGACGGCCGCTTCCCCGATTACGAAGCGGTGATCCCGATCGGTGCCGACCGCGAGGTCAAGCTGGATCGCGAGATCCTGCGCGCAGCACTGCAGCGTGCGGCGATCCTGTCCAACGAAAAGTACCGCGGCGTGCGCGTGGAAGTCTCGCCGGGCCAGCTGAAGATCAGCGCGCATAACCCGGAGCAGGAAGAAGCACAGGAAGAAGTGGAAGCGGACACCAAGGTCAGCGACCTGGCGATCGGCTTCAACGTGAACTACCTGCTCGACGCCCTGTCCGCGCTGCGCGAGGAGTTCGTGGTGATCCAGCTGCGCGACGCCAATTCCTCGGCGCTGGTCCGGGAGGCCAGCAGCGCTCGCTCGCGTCATGTGGTGATGCCGCTGCGTCTCTGACGGTTCCCGTTCGTGTTCCACGTGGAACACGTGCGAAAGCGACCCGGCCTTCGTGCCGGGTTTTCTTTTTGTTGGGCTCCAAGATCAGCGCTCCCGCACTGAGAGGGATCCGTTGCCACGGGAGGCCCGCGCAGCTGGCACCCTTGCATTACCCGGCCAAAACGCATCGGCCGTGACTGTGTCTGCAAAGAGACGGGCTCCGGCACCTCGGCGGGATCACCCCATTATCGAAGCGCCAGGGAACCGTGCGGCAAGACAACGTGCCTTTAATCGCCTGGCCGACCCTCTTACCCACGCCGCCAACCGTCCCGCGGGAGTCCGTCCTCCCAATAGGTTGCTGGCACGCAGCTCTGCCAGTTTCCCGAGCGCGGCCGTCCTGACAGCGCCCGTCAGCCGTTTTGGGTATGCTGCCGCCCTACCCCAAGCCCCGATCTGCGTGCGCCCGGTGCGAGCGCCTTCGCCTCTATCCCCGCATGCACGTTTCCCGCCTCGACTTCCATCACCTGCGCCGGTTCGCGGCGCTCGAGCTGGCGCCCGCGCCCGGACTGAACCTGATCACCGGCGACAACGGTGCCGGCAAGACCACGGTGCTCGAGGCGATGCACCTGATGGCGTATGGCCGCAGCTTTCGTGGGCGCGTGCGCGACGGGCTGGTCAGCCAGGGGCAGGACGCGCTGGACGTCTTCGTCGAATGGCAGGAGCAGTCGGCCGAAGCCGGCGCGACACGTCGACGCCGCGCTGGGCTGCGCCACAGCGGCCAGGAATGGCGTGGCCGCCTCGACGGCCAGGACGTCGCCCATCTCGGCACCTTGTGTGCGGCGCTGGCGGTGGTGACCTTCGAGCCGGGCAGCCACCTGCTGGTCAGCGGCGGCGGCGAGCCACGGCGTCGCTTCGTCGATTGGGGCTTGTTCCACGTGGAACCTGACTTCCTGTCCCTGTGGCGGCGCTACGCCCGCGCGCTCAAGCAGCGCAACGCCCTACTCAAGAGCGGCGGCAGCGGCGCGGCACTCGATGCCTGGGACCACGAACTCGCCGAGTCGGGCGAGCCGCTGACCTCGCGCCGCCAGGACTACCTGGACAGGCTGCTGCAGCGCCTGCTCGCCCTTGCCCCGGATCTCGCTCCGGCGCTGGGCATCGCGCATCTGCAGTTCGCGCCCGGCTGGCGCCGTCAGGAGGTCTCGCTGGCCGATGCACTGCTGCTCAACCGGGAGCGCGACCGGCAACTCGGCTATACCTCCGCCGGTCCGCACCGGGCGGACTGGAGCCTCAGCTTCGCCGAGATCCCTGGCCGTGACGCGCTCTCCCGTGGCCAGGCCAAGCTCACCGCCCTGGCCTGCCTGCTGGCGCAGGCCGAGGACTACGCCGAGCAGCGCGGCGAATGGCCGGTGATTGCCCTGGACGATCTGGGCTCGGAGTTGGACCGTCACCACCAGGCCCGGGTGCTGGAGCGCCTGCGTGCCGCGCCGGCACAGGTGTTCGTCACTGCTACCGAAACCCCGCAGGCGCTGGCCGACGCCGCCCTGCCGATCGCTCGGTTCCACGTGGAACATGGACAGATTCTGGCGGTTTCCTAGGCCGCCGCGGGTCCGGCGGCCCGGGCTGCTATAATTTCCGCCAATCCCCTATCCAGCGGCGCGAACCGGCCCCGGCCTGTCTTCGCCGCCTCGTGGAGCCTACGGCACCCGCATGACCGACGAACAGAACACCCCGCCCAGCAACGGCAACTACGACGCCAACAGCATCACCGCCCTGGAAGGCCTGGAGGCGGTCCGCAAGCGGCCCGGCATGTACATCGGCGACGTCCATGACGGCACCGGTCTGCATCACATGGTGTTCGAGGTCGTTGATAACTCCATCGACGAAGCCCTGGCCGGGCATGCCGACCACGTCGCCGTGACGATCCACGCCGATGGTTCGGTGTCGGTGTCGGACAACGGCCGCGGTATCCCGGTCGGCAAGCACGCGCAGATGAGCGCCAAGCTCGGCCGCGAGGTCTCCGCCGCCGAAGTGGTGATGACCGTCCTGCACGCCGGCGGCAAGTTCGACGACAACAGCTACAAGGTGTCCGGCGGCCTGCACGGCGTGGGCGTCAGCGTGGTCAACGCGCTGTCGGAGAAGCTGCTGCTGGACGTGTTCCAGGGCGGCTCGCACTACCAGCAGGAATTCAGCAACGGCGCGGCCGTCGCGCCGCTGGTTCGGCTCGGCGAGACCACCCAGCGCGGCACCACCGTGCGCTTCTGGCCGTCGGTGGTGGCCTTCCACAACAACGTGGAGTTCCACTACGACATCCTGGCCCGGCGCCTGCGCGAGCTGTCCTTCCTCAATTCCGGGGTCAAGATCGTGCTCGCCGACGAGCGCGGCGAGGGCCGCCGCGACGACTTCCACTACGAAGGCGGCATCCGCAGCTTCGTCGAGCACCTGGCGCAGCTGAAGACCCCGCTGCATCCGAACGTGATCTCGGTCACCGGCGAACACAACGGCATCACCGTGGACGTGGCGCTGCAGTGGACCGACTCCTACCAGGAGACGATGTACTGCTTCACCAACAACATCCCGCAGAAGGACGGCGGCACCCACCTGGCCGGCTTCCGCGGCGCGCTGACCCGCGTGCTCAACACCTACATCGAGCAGAACGGCATCGCCAAGCAGGCCAAGATCAACCTGACCGGCGACGACATGCGCGAAGGCATGATCGCGGTGCTGTCGGTGAAGGTGCCCGACCCGAGCTTCTCCAGCCAGACCAAGGAGAAGCTGGTCAGTTCCGACGTGCGTCCGGCGGTGGAGAACGCGTTCGGCGCGCGCCTGGAGGAGTTCCTGCAGGAGAACCCCAACGAGGCCAAGGCCATCGCCGGCAAGATCGTCGATGCCGCCCGCGCCCGCGAGGCCGCGCGCAAGGCAAGAGACCTGACCCGCCGCAAGGGCGCGCTGGACATCGCCGGCCTGCCCGGCAAGCTGGCCGACTGCCAGGAAAAGGATCCGGCGCTGTCGGAGCTGTTCATCGTCGAGGGCGACTCGGCAGGTGGCTCGGCCAAGCAGGGCCGCAACCGCAAGAACCAGGCAGTGCTGCCGCTGCGCGGCAAGATCCTCAACGTCGAGCGCGCGCGCTTCGACCGCATGCTGTCCTCCGACCAGGTCGGCACGCTGATCACCGCGCTGGGCACCGGCATCGGCCGCGACGAGTACAACCCGGACAAGCTGCGCTACCACCGCATCATCATCATGACCGACGCCGACGTCGACGGCGCGCACATCCGCACCCTGCTGCTGACCTTCTTCTACCGGCAGATGCCGGAGCTGATCGAGCGCGGCTACGTCTACATCGGCCTGCCGCCGCTGTACCGGCTCAAGCAGGGCAAGCAGGAGCTGTACCTGAAGGACGACAACGCGCTCAATGCCTACCTGGCCAGCAGCGCGGTCGAAGGCGCGGCGCTGGTACCGGCCAGCAACGAGCCGCCGATCACCGGTGCGGCGCTGGAGAAGCTGCTGCTGCTGTTCGCCAGCGCCAACGAGGCGGTGGCGCGCAATGCGCACCGCTACGACCCGGCGCTGCTGAGCGCGCTGATCGACCTGCCGCCGCTGGACGTGGCCCAGCTCGAGAGCGAGGGCGAGACGCATCCGAGCCTGGACGCCCTGCAGGCGGTGCTCAACCGCGGCAGCCTGGGCTCGGCGCGCTACAGCCTGCGTTTCCAGGCGTCCAACGCGCAGCGCCCCGCCACCCTGCTGGTGGAGCGCCGGCACATGGGCGAGGAGACCACCTACGTGGTGCCGATGGCGGTGTTCGAGAGCGGCGAGCTGCGGCCGCTGCGCGAGATCGCGCGGGAGTTGCATGGGCTGGTGCGCGAGGGTGCGCAGATCGTGCGTGGCAACAAGACCCAGGCCATCACCAGCTTCGCCCAGGCCTACGCCTGGCTGTTCGAGGAGGCCAAGAAGGGCCGCCAGATCCAGCGCTTCAAGGGCCTGGGCGAAATGAACGCCGAGCAGCTGTGGGAGACCACGGTGAACCCGGACACGCGCCGCCTGCTGCAGGTGCGCATCGAGGACGCGGTCGCCGCCGACCAGATCTTCAGCACGCTGATGGGCGACGTGGTCGAACCGCGCCGCGACTTCATCGAAGAAAACGCGCTGAAGGTCGCCAACCTCGACATCTGACCCTGGCGGTCCCCGCCCTGGCGTGCGCCGGGGCGGGCGTCCCGCTGCCTTCCGCCCGCTTCCGCACAGGATCGCGATGACCGCACCGCCGCTGCCCGCCACCCCGCTGCCGTTGCCTTCCGCGCCGGCGGCCCGCCCGCGCCGGCCGATCCTCGGTTTCTTCCTCGACGTGCTGCTGGCGGCGGTGGTGCTGCTGGCGGTGAGCGTGCTGTGCGGCCTGATCTGGGGCGTGATCCGCGGCTTCCAGCTGGCGATGGAACTGAAGGCGCAGGGCGTGCCTGCCGATCGCCTGGCCGCGCTGGTCGCCCAGCAGGTCGGCCAGCCGGGGGCGCTGGCGCAGTTGCTGATCGCCTTGGTCAGCACCCTGTCCGCGGCGCTGCTGCTGTACTTCCTGCGGCGTCCGGCCAGCGCCGCCGAGCGCCGCGCCTCGTGGCAGGCAGCGCGCACACCCTCGACCTGGGGCTGGGTGCTGCTGGTCGCGGTCGGGGTGTTCGTCGGCAGCGCGGCGATCTCCGCGCTGGCGGCGCAGATCGGCATCAAGCCGGTGCCGACCAACCTGCCGCTGATGCAGGACGCGATGGCGCAGATGCCGCTGTTCCTGTGCGTGTTCGCGATCGTGATCGCGCCGGCCTACGAGGAACTGCTGTTCCGCCGCGTGCTGTTCGGGCGGCTGTGGGATGCGGGCCGGCCGCGGCTGGGCATGCTGCTCAGCGGTGCCGCCTTCGCCCTGGTGCACGAGGTGCCCGGGACCACCGGCAACGGGCTGGCCGAGACCGCGCAGCTGTGGCTGGTCTATGGCGGCATGGGTGCCGCGTTCGCCTGGCTGTACAAACGCACCGGCACCCTGTGGGCGCCGATCGCCGCGCATGGGCTCAACAACGCCATTGCGGTCGCCGGACTCTACTGGTTTGGCGCAACCTGAAGGTTTGTTTGACGAAATGTTAAGACGCGGCCCTCCACACTGCGACGCGTGTTAGGAGGGGGGACCGTATGAAGCAAGTGGTACTTGGCGCATCGCTCGCGATGCTGCTGGCAGCGTGCGCGACGACGACATCGCCAACCGGGCGCACCCAGGTCGTGGGCGGCATCTCGCAACAACAACTCGACCAGATGGGCGCGCAGGCGTTCGCCGAAGCCAAGGCCAAGGAACAGCTGGACACCGATCCCAAGCGCAACGCCTACGTGCGCTGCGTGGTCAACACGCTGGTCGCGCAGCTGCCCGAGCAATGGCGCGGCACCGGCTGGGAAACCGCGCTGTTCAACGACAAGGAACCCAACGCGTTCGCCCTGCCCGGCGGCAAGGTCGGGGTCAACAGCGGCATCTTCAGCGTGGCCAAGAACCAGGACCAGCTCGCCGCCGTGCTCGGCCACGAGATCGGCCACGTCATCTCGCGTCATCACGAAGAACGCATCACCCGCCAGCTCGGTGCGCAGGCAGGGCTGAGCGTGATTGGGGCGTTGGCCGGTGCCCGCTACGGCCAGGGCGCGGCCGACACCGTCGGCCAGGTCGGCGGCATGACCGCGCAGACCCTGTTCCTGCTGCCCGGTTCGCGCCAGCAGGAAACCGAAGCGGACGTCGTCGGCCAGCGCCTGATGGCGCAGGCCGGATTCGATCCCGCGCAGGCGGTGGATCTGTGGAAGAACATGATGGCCGCCGGTGGCGAACGTCCGCCGCAATGGCTGTCCACCCACCCCGATCCCAGTGCCCGCATCGGCGAGCTGCAGCGCGACGTCGCCGCGCTGGAACCGGTGTATGCGCAGGCGCGCAGCGCCGGCAGGACGCCCAAGTGCGGCTGAGTCGTTCGTCGTCCCTGTGCCCGTCGCCGGCACTGTCACAGAAAACGCATCCAAAAACGTTTTCACGGCGTACAGGTTTCTGATAGGTTTGCTGGCTCGGCCGAGGAATGGCCGCTCCGTCTTCCGTGCCGCTCCGGGCGGTTTCCACCGAGGTGACCCATGAAATTCCGCATTCGCAAGCAAGCGTTGTTGTCCCTGGTGATCGCCGCCGCCCTCGGTGGCGCGGTGGTGACCGATGCCGCTGCGCAGAGCGATCGCACCGACCACCGCTCCTCGCGCAATGCGAAGAGCGAGAAGGCGGCGGTGCTGTTCCCCAATGCCGAGCGCAAGGAGCCGACCGGCAAGCCGTCGTCCAAGCTCGGCAGCAAGCTGCAGAAGCTGATCGACACCTACAACAAGGGCGAGGACTACGCGTCGGTGCGTGCCCAGGCCGATGAGATCCTGGCCAACAGCGGCGCCAACGAGTACGACAAGTCGGTCGCCGCGCAGCTGGCCGCGCAGGCCGCCTACAACCTCGACGACAGCAAGGCCGCGCAGGCCTATCTGAAGCAGGCGATCCAGTTCAACGGCCTGGACAACAACGGCCACTACCAGTCGATGCTGATGCTGGCGCAGCTGCAGCTGCAGGACGAGCAGACCGCCGAAGGCCTGGCCACCCTCGACAAGTTCCTCGCCGAAACCAAGTCGACCCGCCCGGAAGACCTGATCCTCAAGGGCCAGGCCCTGTACCAGGCGCAGCGCTACCAGGAAGCGATCCCGGCGCTGAAGCAGGCGATCGCCGCGTCGCCGGAGCCGAAGGACAGCTGGAACCAGCTGCTGATGGCGTCCTACGCCGAAGCCGGCCAGACCGGTGAAGCGGTCAAGGCCGCCGAGGCGCTGGCCGCCAAGTCGCCCAACGACAAGAAGGCCCAGCTCAACCTGGCCAGCATGTACATGCAGGCCGACCAGATGGACAAGGCCGCGGCGGTGATGGACAAGCTGCGTGCCGCCGGTCAGCTGACCGACGAGAAGGAATACAAGCAGCTGTACTCGATCTACGCCAACACCGACGGTCACGAAAAGGACGTCATCGCGGTCATCAACGAAGGCATGCAGAAGGGCATTCTGAAGCCGGACTACCAGACCTACCTGGCGCTGGCGCAGTCGTACTACTACACCGACCAGCTGCCGCAGGCGATCGAGAACTGGCAAAAGGCGGCGCCGCTGTCCAAGGACGGCGAAACCTATCTCAACCTGGCCAAGGTGCTGCATTCGGAAGGCCGCGTTGCCGAGGCCAAGCAGGCCGCGCAGCAGGCACTGGCCAAGGGCGTCAAAAAGCCGGAAGACGCCAAGAAGATCATCAACCTGAAGTAGCACGCAAAAAAAGCCCCCGATGACCAGTGCTGAAAGTAGTGCAGGTAACAGGGATTGGTATAAGCTTGGAGGTTCCTGCGGTGTCATCCCCGCGTGAACTTGGGTTCCGCTCCACAGCGGAATCCGCCCCCCTTTAATCGAGTCATTGGCGCATGACGGAACAACTGGTCATCCATCGGCAGTACGACAAAGATGACGCCTACGGCCTCAGCTGGCCGCGCATCATCGGTATTGCCTTCGTAATCGCGCTGCACCTTGCAGCGCTGATGTTGCTGCTGATTCCGGCCGTTGCGCCCAAGGCGGTGGCGGAGAAGGAACGCAACATCATGGTCACCCTGGTGGACGCACCGCCGCCGCCTCCCCCGCCGCCGCCGCCGCCGCCGAAGCCGCCGGAAACTCCGCCGCCGCCGGTGAAGAACCTCGCGCCGCCGAAGCCGACCCCGCTGCCGCCGCCGCCGGAAGCCCCGGTGATCGACGTGCCGGAGCCGCGCCCGAACGACGTGGCCACCCCGCCGTCGCCGCCTGCGCCGCCGGCCGCACCCTCCGACATCAGCGCTAGCGTCGATATTTCGTCGAAGAACATGAACCCGCCGAAGTACCCGCCGGCTGCATTCCGGTCGGGCGCGCAGGGCGAGGTGATCCTGATCATCGATGTCGATGCCAGTGGTAACGTCACGAACGTTGCCGTCGAGAAATCCAGCCGCAACCGCGACCTGGACCGCGCCGCCATGGAAGCAGCGCGCAAGTGGCGGTTCAATGCCGCTGTCGTCAATGGACAGAAGACCGCCGGCCGCGTCCGCGTCCCGGTCAACTTCGCGCTGAACTGATACAAAGGTTGCGCGGACCGGCGCACCGCCGGTCCGCAAACCCTGTCTACTCTTTGCACCACCCTCATCACCACCACACACAACAAAGGTAAGCGTCATGCTGCAGGAAATTTTCATCGCCGCTGCTGCGGGGGGCAACAACGCATCGAACGCCCTGTCGCAGATGGGCTTCGAGCACCTGATCACCGAAATGACCTCCAAGCCGGGTGACTTCGCCGTCTCCTGGGTGGTGCTCATCACCCTGATCATCATGTCCGCCTCGTCCTGGTACTGGACGATCATCAACATCTTCCGCGCCACCCGTCTGAAGAGCCAGGCCGACCGCGTCACCAGCCTGTTCTGGGATACCCCGAACGCCCAGGACGCCATCCGTGCGATGGAAGAGCAGCCGGCCTCCGAGCCGTTCTCGAAGATCGCCCTGGACGCTGCGCAGGCCGCCGCGCACCACCAGCGCGCCGAAGCCGGCACCGGCACCGGCCTGGGCGAGACCCTGAGCCGTTCGGAGTTCGTCGACCGCGCCCTGCGTCAGGCCGTGACCCGCGAAAGCACCAAGCTGCAGTCGGGCATGACCCTGCTGGCGACCGTCGGTGCGACCGCGCCGTTCGTCGGTCTGCTGGGTACGGTGTGGGGCATCTACGGTGCGCTGATCAAGATCGGTGCCACCGGCTCCGCCTCGATCGACGCCGTGGCCGGCCCGGTCGGTGAAGCGCTGATCATGACCGCGATCGGTCTGTTCGTCGCGATCCCGGCCGTGTTCGCCTTCAACTTCTTCAGCAAGGTCAACAGCTCGGTGATCGCCAAGTTCGACACCTTCGCTCACGACCTGCACGACTTCTTCGCCACCGGTTCGCGCGTTCGCTGATCCCGGCTAAGTCGTCCACGCAACGTTAACGGAGCCCGTTATGGCTTTCAGTAGTGGTAACAGCGGCGGCCCCATGGCCGACATCAACGTCACGCCCCTCGTGGACGTGATGCTGGTGCTGCTGATCATCTTCATCATCACGGCACCGCTGATGTCCCACAAGGTCAAGGTGGAACTGCCCCAAGCCAACTTGAAGCAGGATCCGGACAAGGACGACAAGCGTTCGAATCCGATCACCCTGGCGGTCAAGGAGGACGGGTCGCTGTACTGGAACGATGAGCCGATTTCCAAGGAAGCCCTGGAGTCGCGCTTCTCGACCGCCGCACAGCAGACCCCGCAGCCGCCGCTCAACCTGCGTGGCGACCGCACCACCAAGATGCGCACGATCAACGAGATCACCAAGATCGCGCAGAGTCAGGGCATGCTGGACGTCGGCTTCGTTGCGACCAAAGAGAAGGGGAACTGAGCCATGGCGTTCAGCTCAGGAGGCGGCCGTGGTCCCATGGCCGACATCAACGTCACGCCGCTGGTCGACGTGATGCTGGTGCTGTTGATCATCTTCATCGTGACCGCGCCGATCATGACCTATCCGATCGACGTGGATCTGCCGCAGCGGGTCATCAACCCGCCGCCGCAGTTGCGCGATCCGCCGCCGCCGATCGATCTGCGGATCGATGCGTCGAACCAGGTGTTCTGGAACAACAGCCCGGTGGCGGTGACTGCGCTCCCGCAGATGATGGAAAACGAAGTACAGCGCGATCCGACCAACCAGCCGGAACTGCGCATCGATGCCAATCCGGATTCCGAGTACGAAGTGATGGCCAAGGTGCTGGCCGCCGCCAAGAACTCGGACATGAAGAAGATCGGCTTCGTGCAGCAATAAGCTTCACCGCAATTCGCTTCACCGCTACACCTCAGTCATGACGCGACTGCAAACGCCACCGGCAACGGTGGCGTTTTTTTATGCGCGCACGCTGGCTGCCCTGCCCGTTCCGACAATGTCCGCCGTCGGCCTGGCGTGTGGCGTGACGTGCCGTCCAGCGTCGCTGGAGGCCCCGCGCGTTCGCTCCCCTCCCGACCTGAGCGACTGGACGCTCCGCCGTGCCAAACCGAAGCACGTCTGTCCGTCGCCCCCTCGCGCACCGCCGCGACACGGGTGTAGGCTGGTGACGCGACACCACACCCACAGGAGGCTGGCCATGGCGTTCAGTGCTGCAGGGAATCGGGGACCGCTGGCGGAGATCAATGTCACTCCGCTGGTCGATGTGATGCTGGTGCTGTTGATCATCTTCATCGTCACCGCGCCGATGCTGACGCGGACGATCACCATGGACCTGCCGCAGCGGACCCACGCGCCGCTACGCCTGTTGCCGCCCCCTGAGCCAATCCAGTTGCGCCTGGACGCCAGCGGCCAGTTGTTCTGGAACGCGGCGCCGCTGTCCTTTCGCGATCTGCAGCCGCGGCTGCAGCAGGCGATGGCGCAGGCCAGCGACAACCCGCCCGAGCTGCGTGTCGACGCCAGCCCGGATGCCGACTACGAGGCTATGGCCAAGGTGCTGGCCGCGGCCAAGAACGCCGACGTCCAGCGCATCGGCTTCGTGCAGTAACAGGCAGCCTGCGGCGCGACGCCACCGTTCCCGGTGGCGTCGCGCACGCCGGGAAGCCCCGAGGTCCCGCTTGCGGGAGACAGCGAACGCCCAGGTTGATCGGACTGCGCCGATCGCGAGGGCCTTGTTGCACGCGATCGCCGCGCCCGCGACGCGGGCAAGTTCCAGGGAGCCAGGCCGCGTTGTCGGCCTCGCTCAGCGTGCCCCGGCCAGCAGCGCCAGATAGGCCTTCACCGTGGCGTCGAGCCCGGCGTACAGCGCCTCGCCGATCAGGGCGTGGCCGATCGACACTTCCAGCACGTCCGGCACCGCCGCCAGGAACGCGCCGAGGTTGGCCTGGGCCAGATCGTGGCCGGCGTTGACGCCCAGCCCGGCGGCCTGTGCGCGACGTGCGGCGGCGGCGAACGGCGCGGCCGCGGCGCTGTCGCCCTGCTCCCACGCGGCGGCATAGGGACCGGTGTACAGCTCGATGCGGTCGGCGCCCAGTTCGGCCGCCACCGCCAGGTCGGGATTGTCGGCATCGACGAACAGGCTGACCCGGCAGCCCAGGGCCTTCAGTTCGGCGATCAGCGGGCGCAGGCGGTCGCTGTCGCGGCCGAAGTCGAAGCCATGGTCGGAGGTGAGCTGGCCGTCGCCGTCGGGCACCAGGGTGGCCTGCGCCGGGCGGGTCTGCGCGCACAGGGCGATCAGTCCCGGGTAGCCGGGACGCGGCGGCGCGAACGGGTTGCCCTCGATGTTGAATTCGACGCCGCGCTCGCGGGTCAGTTCGGCCAGCGCCAGCACGTCTTCGGCATGGATGTGGCGCCGGTCCGGGCGCGGGTGCACGGTGATGCCGTGCGCGCCGGCGTCCAGGCAGGCGCGCGCCGCCTCGAGCACGCTGGGCAGATCGCCGCCGCGCGAGTTGCGCAGCACCGCGATCTTGTTGACGTTGACGCTGAGCTTGGTCATCGCCGGTGCGCCGCTTAGGGCGCCGTGGCGTCGTCGCTGGCGGCGGCCGCGGCGCGGCGCGCCTCGGCCTGCTCGCGCAGGCGGCGCAATTCGGCCGGGTCGATCATC
The DNA here is from genome assembly GCF_056725265.1 of Xanthomonas sp. NCPPB 2250. Lineage (NCBI taxonomy): Bacteria > Pseudomonadati > Pseudomonadota > Gammaproteobacteria > Lysobacterales > Lysobacteraceae > Xanthomonas > Xanthomonas sp. NCPPB 2250. Next base: position 14,416 of record NZ_CM161520.1, read on the forward strand.
GGCATCGCGTCGCGCTGGCTGGCGTCGCCGATCTTGGCCACGTACCAGCCGCGCGCCCAGGCCAGCAGGAACGCCAGCGCGGCGAGCAGGCTCACCACCAGCAACCACATGTGCGGCGTCGTGAACGCCAGAACGAAAGCACCCAGTGCGAGCGGCAGAAAGAGCCAGTACATGACGATCTCCCCAAGGATGGCGCAGTGTAGCGCCGCCGGGCGTGCCGGTTCCACGTGGCACCGCGGCCGGCGCGCGGCGGTTCGGGCGCCGGGGTGCCTTGGCGCCCGCCGCTACAGCAGCGGCGAGGTCAGCCGCGCCACCGCCTCCGGCAGCCGGTAGCGCCACAGCGAGCGCTTGCGGTCGTCGCGCACGCGCACCGCGTCGGCCATCTCCCCTTCCAGCAGCTCGGCCAGCTGCCGGGTCAGCCCGCGGTCGCGGAACAGCGTGGCGACCTCGAAATTGAGCCGGAAACTGCGGTTGTCGAAGTTGGCGCTGCCGACCAGGCACAGGTCCTCGTCGGTGATCAGCGCCTTGGTGTGCAGCATGCGCGGGCCGTACTCGTAGATCCGCACGCCGGCCTGCAGCAGCTCGTCGAAGTACGAGCGCGCGGCCAAGGTCACCAGTCGCGAGTCGCTGCGCTTGGGCACCAGCAGGCGCACGTCCAGGCCACCCAGCGCCGCCGAGGTCAGCGCCATGCGCGCGGCCTCGCCCGGCACGAAATACGGCGTGACCAGCCACACCCGCCGCTGCGCCTCGTAGATCGATGCCACCTGCAGGCGATGGATGCTCTCCCACGACGAATCCGGCCCCGACACCAGCACCTGCGCCTGGATGCTGCCGGCGTCGCGGCTGGGCATGTCGTTGGGCCAGATCCGCGCCATGTCGAAGGTGTCGCGGCCCTGGCGGGTGGCGTACAGCCAGTCCTCCACGAACACCAGTTGCAGGCTGCGCACCACGTGGCCTTCGCAGCGCAGGTGCAGGTCGCGGTAGGCGTCGGCGCGCAGCGCCTCGTTCTCCTCGTCGGTGACGTTGATGCCGCCGGTGAAGGCGATGCGGCCGTCGATCACCACGATCTTGCGGTGGGTACGCAGGTTGACCCAGGGCCGCTTGAACTTGAACGGCCGCAGCAACTGGGTGGGATGGAACCAGGCCACCTCGGCGCCGGCCTCCAGCAGCGGCCGCAGGAAGCGCTTGCGCACCTGCGAGGAGCCGACCGCATCCAGCAGCAGCCGCACCCGCACGCCGGCGCGGGCGCGCTCGACCAGCGCGTCGCGGATGCGCGTGCCGGTGCGGTCGGGATTGAAGATGTAGTACTCCAGGTGCACGTGGTGCTGCGCGGCGCCGATGTCGCGCAGGATCGCCTCATAGGTCGCCGCGCCGTCGACCAGCCACTGCACCGCGGTGGCCGAGCTCGGCGCCAGCCCGGTGGTGGCCTGGGCGATCTTGGCCAGCTCGGTGCAGTCGGCATCCGGCGGACAGACGCTGCTGTAGTGCTCCATGCCCGAGCGCGAACGGCCGCGGCGCAGGCGCTGCCGCTTCACCTTCTGCGGGCCGAGCAGGTAGTAGATGACGAAGCCCAGGTAGGGCAAGGCGGCCAGCGACAGCACCCAGCTCAGCGTCGCCGCCGGCTCGCGCTTCTGCAGCACGATCCAGCCGCTCAGCCACAGGATGTACAGCAGGTAGGCGGCGGTCAGGTAGGCGCCGATATGCGGAATACCGGTCAGCCGGTCCCAGGTGTTCTGCAGAGTCGCGATCACGAGCATCGGCGGATTCTAGAGGGTGACGCGGAGCTTGCGGCGAAGGCGGTGCCGGCCCGGCACCGCGGCGACCGCCCGGATCGCGTGGGTTTGCTGTCTGGCGCGCTGGCAGCCATCCGCTCTGCGAACCTGCGCTGCACTACGGGTGCATGACAGCAGGCGTTCGCAGCAACCGAGTGACGCCAAGGCGACGGCGTTCGCGTGCGCCCGCGACGAGGGCCCGGTTCGGCGAATAGCAGCGTCATCGCCGAAGAGCGACAGGCCGCCGGCCCGCCGTGGAACGTCGATCTGCTGCGCCGCCGTGGGCAACGGGCGGAGGTGAGCCACGCTGACTGCGTGGCCTGAAAGATTCAGCGCCGCCGTCGGTGCAGTCGCATCCGCCGAGACGGTGGCCGCGTAGCCTATGCCGATGAGCACTGCCATCAAGGGCCGCGGAGCCGGCAGCCACCTGCCGGGCCGCTTCGAACGCACGGTCAGCGAGGCCGAGGACGACGGCTGGCACCCCGACGACAGCGAGGAATTCGCCGCCCCACGCCTGCGCACGCAGGTGAGCGAGGAGACCGCACGCAGCATCATCAGCCGCAACCAGTCGCCGGACGTGGGGTTCGCGCAATCGGTGAACCCGTACCGCGGCTGCGAGCACGGCTGCAGCTACTGCTTCGCCCGCCCCAGCCACGCCTATCTGAACCTGTCGCCGGGGCTGGATTTCGAGACGCGCCTGTTCGCCAAGACCAATGCCCCGGAGCTGCTGCGCCGCGAGCTGGCCAAGCCCGGTTACGTGCCCAGCCCGATCGCGCTGGGCATCAATACCGACGCCTATCAGCCGATCGAGCGCAAGCTGCAGCTGACCCGCCGCCTGATCGAGGTCTTCGCCGAGACCCGCCACCCGTTCTCGCTGATCACCAAGAACGCGCTGGTCGAGCGCGACCTGGATCTGCTGGCCCCGCTGGCCCGCGACAACCTGGTCAGCGTGCACTTCTCGGTGACCTCGCTGGATCCGCGGCTGTCGGCCAAGCTGGAGCCGCGCGCCTCGGCGCCGCACGCGCGGCTGCGGGCGATGCGTACGCTGCACGAGGCCGGCGTGCCGGTCGGGGTGATGGTGGCGCCGGTGATCCCATGGATCAACGACCACGCGCTGGAAGCAGTGCTGGAGGCGGCCCGCGAGTCCGGCGCCGAGTCCGCCGGCTACGTGCTGCTGCGCCTGCCGCACGAGGTGGCGCCGTTGTTCCGCGACTGGCTGCAGGCGCACCATCCCGACCGCGCCGCGCACGTGATGAGCACGGTGCAGCAGTTGCGCGGCGGCAAGGACTACGACAGCACCTTCGGCAAGCGGATGCGCGGCGAAGGGGTCTACGCCGACCTGCTGTCGCGGCGCTTCGCGCTGGCGCACAAGCGGCTGGGCTATGCCGAGTCCCCGCGCCGGCGCCTGGACTGCAGCCACTTCGTCAAACCACTGCCGCCGCGCCCGCCGTCGCCGCAGGGCGTGTTGTTTTGAGCGGGGATTCGGGATTGGGGATTCGGGATTAGCAAGAGCGGCGCGTCGCGGCGGCCCGACGTAGCCACTGCAATTCAGCCACCAAGAAAGCAGCTTTTACGAATCCCCAATCCCCACTCCCGAATCCCTGCTTTTGACGAATCCCCAATCCCCAATCCCTACTCCCGGCCGTACAACGCCTGCGCCGACTGAAACAGGATCCAGCTCGTCGCGATGAACTTGTCGCCGCGTTGCGGGCGGTTGCCGCGGTGGGTGTGGGTGAAGGCGGTCGGGGCGATCAGCAGGCTGCCGGCGCGCGGGACGATCTTGCGCTGCTGGAACAGGAACTCGGTCTCGCCCTCGTCGAAATCGTCGTTGAGGTACAGGGTCCACAGCAGGTGCCGGTGCAGGGTCTCGGCGCTCGGATCGCGCGGGTACAGTTCGCAGTGCCAGTACGGATAGCCGCCCTCGCCCGCTTCGTACCACTGCAGGTTGATCGCGCCCGGGCGCAGGCAGGTGCGCGCCAGGTTGGACAGCGCGGCGTCGTCGAGCAGGGCGAAGTCGTCGGCGCCGAGCCGGTGCGGCTGGCCGTCGGCGCCGGGCACCTGCAGCATCAGCGGCGAGATCAGGGTCTGCGGGTACTTGCGCAGGTAGCCGAGCAGCCCGCCGAACACGGCCTGCTGCAGCCGCTGTTCCACATCGCGCCATGGCTCCAGGCCGCTGATGCGCAGGTCGCGGCTGCGCTTGAGCTCGGGGAACACGCCGCTGCCGACCTCGCCGGGCCGCAACTGGGTGCTGCCGCGCAGGCGGCGCAGGATGGCGGCGCAGTCCTCGCGGGACATGGCGCCATCGAACACTTCGATGAAATCGGGATGCAGGTCGGACATCGCGCGACCTTACCAGCGATTTCGCAGGGTTGCAGCCGCAGCACGGCGGCTCCGTGCCACTGGCGCTCCGACGCGGTGGAACGCTCAGGCCAGCGGCGGTGGGTACGGATTGGCCTTGAGCAGGCGCGCCAGGTGCGCGGCGTTGCTGGCGGCGGTCTTGATGGTGTCGGCCAGCACCTTCGGCGTCTGTTTCAGGTCCTGGTAGTCGGTGCTGCCCATCGCTTCGCCGACCCAGTACGGCGGGCTGCCGGCGGCGACGCTGAAACCGAAGTCGGTCAGCCCCTGGTAGAGATCGGCGCTGACCTTGTGCGCGCCATCCTCATTGCCCACCACCGCGACCATGGCCACGCGGTTGAAGGTCGGATACACGCCGTCGTCGCCGATTTCGCCGAGGAACGCATCCATGCGCTCCAGCACGCGCTGCGCCAGGCTCGACGGATGGCCGACCCAGATCGGCGTGGCCAGCACGAAGATGTCTGTATCCAGCACGCGCTGACGCAGCTGCGGCCAGGCATCGCCGTCGCCTTCGTCGGCACGTACGCCGGGGCGCACGTCGAAGTCGGCCACACGCGCCGAATCGCCCTGCACGCCGTGCGCGGCCAGTGCCTGCAGGATCTGATCCAGCAGGCGTTGGGTGGACGAGGGCGCAGTGCCGCGCTTGAGCGAGCAGTTCAGGCCGAAGGCGCGCAGGGACATGGTCCGACTCCGTCAGTAAAACCCCACTGTGGATCGGGCGCGATGGGCACGACGTCGCGATGGCGTGCAAGGGTCGTGAGCGCTGCGGCACCGCAAACGCGCAGCGAGCGTGTCGAGATCAGGCATGTGTCGATAGCGATCCGCCGCCGCGCCCGCCCATCGCGCACCGAACTGGCGTACGGGCGTTGTCGGTGGCTAGGAGCGCCTGGATGACCCGGGCGTGCCGCGGATCGCGATGCCCAGCAGGGCCAGCCATACCGCCAGCGCCAGCAGGGTCGGCAGCTCGAAGCGGCTCGAGTTGTACAGGGTGAAGCTGCGGGCGGCGAAGAACAGCAGCGTCCACAGCGCCAGGTTGACCAGCACGATCCGCCGCCGCCAGCGGTGGCGGGTGAACAGCGCGATGACGGTGGGCATCAGCGCGACCGGTGCGGTGGCGAAGAAGAACAACACGACGAGGGTCTGGTTCATGGGTTCCTCCCGCCCGGGACGACCAGGTGCATGCGACGACCGCCGGCGGTCAACGCGCTCCGCGCAGGCCGCCGGGTGCCGCTACCCTACCCTAGTGTGGCCAGCCTGCCACCGCCGCCTTGCTGGCGGAGGAAAAAACGACGCATTGGCATGAACCCTGCGGCTTTGCGTCGTACCTGGTTGCCACGACGCGACTCGGCTTCCCCCGCCCAAGCTTCGCGGATCAGTACGAAAGATCGACGTACTGAACCCTTTTCGCACCAAATGCGCTGCATCCTTCGCTGCTGGCATAGTGCAGCACCACCGGTGTCCTGGTACTCGCTGCGGCGAGAATGGCGGAGTACTTTTCTTTCGCGATCGAGTCCGCCGCAAAATCGATGACCCATCTTCCGTCAGATGGGCATTCGTTGTTGGTCGGTTGGTTTTCCAGCCAGATGGATGCGTAATTGGATTCAACCACGAATCGGAGAATCTTCCCCTGCTGCGCGGTATCGGCAAGCGCGCCCCCGCAGACCAGCAACAGCGCCACGCCGAGCATGAGTTTCATTGCATTTCCCCTGAGTTAATCGTTGTTTCTCGATCCATTGCCAATTTGGCAACAGCTCGGGATGTCTTGCACACGAAATGCCGCTATCGGCATGCCGTGTCGACACGGCGACACCATGCCAATGCGGGCAGCATGAAAAATCCCCGTTTATGGTGCGGCGCCTGCAAAAACACCCCTGTGCAAGCGACCGGCCGCCGACGTACGCGCGCGACCACGCTGACTATACGGCATCGTCAGCGGCAGCCGCTATCGGCGGATCGCTGTCGGGCGATCCGCTCTTGGATCAAACTCACCGAGGATTCGCGTCGTGCTCCAGGTGATACCGCACCGCCTCGGCGACCTCGTTCTTTGAGCCGAGGAACACCGGCACGCGCTGGTGCAGCTGTTCCGGCTGCAGGCCGAGGATGCGTGCGCGGCCGGTGCTGGCGGCGCCGCCGGCCTGCTCCACCAGCATGCCCATGGGGTTGGCTTCGTACATCAGCCGCAGTTTGCCGGCCTTGCCCGGGTCTTTCTTGTCCCAGGGATAGATGAAGATGCCGCCGCGGGTGAGGATGCGGTGCACGTCGGCGACCATGCTGGCGATCCAGCGCATGTTGAAGTTCTTGCCGCGCACGCCCTCGCTGCCGGCTAGCAGGTCGGCCACGTACTGCTGCATCGGCGCTTCCCAGTGGCGCTGGTTGGACATGTTGATCGCGAACTCGGCGGTGTCCTCGGGGATGCGCATGTCGGCCTGGGTCAGCAGGAAGCTGCCCTCCTCGCGCTCCAGGGTGAAGGCGTGGGTGCCGTGGCCGAGGGTCAGCACCAGCATCGTGCTGGGGCCGTAGATGCAGTAGCCGGCGGCGACCTGCGCGGTGCCCGGCTGCAGGAAGTGCTCGTCGCCGGGCTTGTCGGTCCCCGGCGGCGCGCGCAGCACCGAGAAGATGGTGCCGACCGAGACGTTGACGTCGATGTTGGAGCTGCCGTCCAGCGGATCGAACAGCAGCAGGAAATCGCCGCTGGGATACTTGTCCGGCACCGGCTGGCAGTGGTCCATCTCTTCGGAGGCGCAGGCGGCGAGGTGGCCGCCCCAGGCGTTGGCTTCGAGCAGGATGTCGTTGCTGAGCACGTCCAGCTTCTTCTGCGCTTCGCCCTGCACGTTGCCGGTGCCGGCATCGCCGAGCACGCCGCCGAGGGCGCCCTTGCTGACCGCGATGGAGATGCGCTTGCAGGCGCGGGACACGATCGTGATGAGCTGGCGCAGTTCCGGGCCGATACGCCCGGCATGCTGTTCTTCGATCAGGAAGCGGGTCAGCGACGTTCGCGACATGGGCAGGACGGCCTTGCGTGAGAAGGGGGCCGCCATTGTCGCGGGTTGCGCCGCAGATTTCGATCAACGGTGTTCCGCGACCACGCTGGCGCGGGCCGACACGGCCGCCATGCAGGTACAAAAAAGCCGGAAGCGCAGGCGCTTCCGGCTTCGTGGCGGGACCGCCGGGCTCAGCCCTTGTGCACGGTCGCCACGGCCTGGGTCACGTAGTCCAGGTTCTTCTGGCTCAGCGCGGCCACGCAGATGCGGCCGGTGCCGACCGCGTAGATGCCGAACTCCTCGCGCAGCCGGTCGACCTGCGCCTTGCTCAGGCCCGAGTAGGAGAACATGCCGGCCTGCTGCTGGATGAAGCCGAACTCCGGCGCGCCGAGGGCGGCCAGCTTCTGCACCATGCCGGCACGCAGGGCGTGGATGCGCTCGCGCATCTCGGTCAGCTCCTGCTCCCACATCGCGCGCAGTTCCGGGCTGTTGAGCACCCCGGCGACCAGCGCGGCGCCGTGCGTGGACGGGCTGGAGTAGATGGTGCGGATGATGCGCTTGACCTGCGACTGCACCGCCTTGCTCTCGGCGGCATTGGCCGAGACCACCGACAGCGCGCCGACGCGCTCGCCGTACAGCGAGAACGACTTGGAGTAGGAACTGGCGACCACGTAGTTGTCGATGCCGACCTCGGCCAGCAGGCGCACCGCGTAGGCGTCGGCGTCGATGCCCTTGTCGAAGCCCTGGTAGGCGATGTCCACGAACGGAAACAGGTTGCGTTCCTTCAGCAGCTCGGCCACGGTGCGCCACTGCGCCTGGCTCAGGTCGGCGCCGGTCGGGTTGTGGCAGCACGCGTGCAGCAGCACCACGCTGCCAGGGGCGAGCTGGCGCAGGTCGGCGAGCATGCCGTCGAAATTCAGGCCGTGGCTGGCCGGATCGAAGTAGGTGTACTCGACCACGTCGAAGCCGGCGGCACCGAACACGGCGCGGTGGTTCTCCCAGCTCGGGTTGCTGATGGCGATGGTGGAGGTGGACAGCAGCTTCTTCAGCAGGTCCGCGCCCACGCGCAGCGCACCGCTGCCGCCGATGGTCTGCGAGGTGGCGACGCGGCCGGCGGCCAGCAGCGGCGACTCGGCGCCGAACAGCAGCTTCTGCGTGGCCAGGTCGTAGGCCGGCAGGCCGTCGATCGGCAGGTAGCCGCGCGGCCTGGCGTCCTGCGCCAGCTGCTGTTCGATCTGCTGCACCGCGCGCAGCAGCGGGATGCGGCCGTTTTCGTCGTAGTAGATGCCCACGCCCAGGTTGACCTTGGTCGGGCGGGAATCGGCGTTGTAGGCCTCGGTCAGGCCCAGGATCGGGTCGCCTGGGACCTGTTCCACGTTTGCAAAGAAGGACACGGCGGTACTCGTTCGGTGGCGGAGGTGGGGGCCGGAAGGACCGGAGCCGGCGCGGTCAAACACCTCATCCTAACAAACGCTGCCGCGCTTGGCCGGGTGCGGCCGGGCGGCAGTTGGGCGATGATGGGCCATGTCATCTTCCCTGCCCTCCGCCCTGCTCTGCGGGGCCTGCGCCCTGGCGCTGTCGCCCCTGGTCCACGCCGCTCCCGACGAGGATCCGGCCACCACCTTGCCAGTGCTCCAGGTCCAGGCCGCCCGCGTCGGCGGCGTGGCCGATTTCGACCTGCCGGCGTCGCTGACCACCACCGGCCTGGGCGACAGCGACCGCCTCGGCGTGCAGGCCTCCGAGGCCCTGGCCGGGATACCCGGCCTGCTCGCGCGCGACCGCCAGAACTACGCGCAGGACACCCAGCTGTCGATCCGCGGCTTCGGCGCGCGCTCGGCGTTCGGCGTGCGCGGCGTGCGCCTGCTGCTGGACGGCATCCCGGCGACGATGCCGGATGGCCAGGGCCAGCTGTCCAACTTCAACCTGTTCGGCAGCGAGCGCGTCGAGGTGCTGCGCGGGCCGTTCTCGGCGCTGTACGGCAACTCCTCCGGCGGCGTGGTGCAGCTGTGGAGCGCCGACGGCCAGCCGGACGATCCGTGGCGGCTGCGCAGCGCGATCGGCAGCCACGGCACCGCCGCCCTCAGCGCGCAGGCGCTCGGCCAGCAGGGCGACGTCCACTACAACCTGGCGGCCACCCATTTCAGCACCGACGGCTACCGCGACCACAGCCACGCCCAGCGCACCACCTTCAACGCCAAGATCGGCATCGACCTGGCGCCCGGGCGGCGCCTGGACCTGCTGCTCAACGCGCTGGAGGCACCCGACGCGCAGGATCCGCTGGGCCTGAGCCGGGCCCAGGTCGCCGCCGACCCGCGCCAGGCCACCGCCGCCGCCGACCAGTTCGACACCCGCAAGTCCACCCGCCAGGTGCAGGCGGGCGCGATCTTCACCGAGCAGGTGGACCAGCAGACCTGGCGGCTGATGGGCTACGCCGGGCGCCGCGACGTCACGCAGTACCTCTCGGTGCCGGTGGGCGCGCAGAGCAACCCGCTCAATGCCGGCGGCGTGATCGACCTGGACGGCGACTACGGCGGCCTCGACGCGCGCTGGGCGTGGCAGGGCGAACTGGGCGGCCGCCCGTTCCAGTTCACTGTCGGCGCCAATGCCGACCGCCAGCAACAGCACCGCACCGGCTACGAGAACTTCGTCGGCAGCACGCTCGGGGTAAAGGGCCGGCTGCGCCGCGACCAGCAGGACCGGGTGGAGAACGTGGACCAGTTCGCCCAGGCCTGGTGGCAGTTCGCCGAGCGCTGGTCGCTGCTGGCCGGGCTGCGCCACAGCCAGGTCCGGTTCCGCTCGAACGATGCCTACATCGTCGGCCGCAATCCCGACGACAGCGGCCGCACCGACTATGCGGCGACCACGCCGGTGGCCGGACTGGTGTTCCGCGTCACCGACGACCTGCGGCTCTACGCCTCGGCCGGGCGCGGGTTCGAGACCCCGACCTTCAACGAGCTGGGCTACCGACGCGACGGCGGCGCCGGCCTGGCGCTGGACCTGGCCGCCGCGCGCAGCCAGAACCTGGAACTGGGCGCGAAGTGGCGCAACGCCGCCGGTGCCAGTTGGGACGCGGCGCTGTTCCGCGCCACCACCGAGGACGAGCTGGCGGTGGCCAGCAACATCAACGGCCGCAGCACCTACCGCAACATCGGCCGCACCCGCCGCCAGGGCGCCGAGACCAGCCTGACCCTGCCGCTGGGCGCCAGCGCGCAACTGCAGGTGGCCTACACCTGGCTGCAGGCGACGGTGCGCCAGGCCTACCTGACCTGCGCCAGCAGCGGCTGCGCGACGCCGACCGCCGTGGTGGCCGCCGGCACGCGCCTGCCCGGCGTGCCGCAGCAGCAACTGTTCGCGCGCTGGCAGTGGCAGCCGCGCGCCTGGCAATTCGCGGTGGAGGGCGTGGCCGCCGGCGACACCGTGGTCAACGACCTGGCCAGCGAGGCCGCGCCCGGCTACGCCCTGCTCAACCTGGAAGCGGCGCGGCGCTGGCCGACCGCGCACGGCACCCTGCGCACCTTCGCGCGCATCGACAACGCGTTCGATCGCCGCTACATCGGCTCGGTCATCGTCAACGACGGCAACGGCCGTTACTACGAGCCGGGTCCCGACCGCAGCTACACGGTCGGCTTGCAGTGGGACTTGCCGCACTAGCCGCGAACGCCTGCCGGTCTGGCTAGGCTTTCGCTCGCGGCTGCGCACCTGCTTGGTTCCGGCGACCACTCGGCGACAGCCTGCCGCAGCTGTACGCCGACGACGGTCGATGCGTCCATCAGCATCTGCACTTGTCGAACTACGGCAAGTTCGAGGCGCAGATGCAGCGCGAGGCGGACGCGATAGCGGCACTGCGGGAGAAGGCGCCTGGCGGCCTCGCGTGAATGATCGGAGGCGGTGCCCCTCCTGCCTTGAGCGAACGCCAGGTGCCGCGTGTCTACACGCTGCGCCGCGCACGCAAGTCGTCTACCAAACGCACTGCACCTGTCTACGCGAACCGGCGGCGGACGCTGGCGGCGTTCTTCGCGGCGGCGCTAGCGTAATGCCACCCCCGCAGACCGCCACGCCCCTCCAGGAGACGCACCATGAGCACTTCCGACGACAGCCGCGACAACGCCGGCACCAAGAGCAAACCCGCGTTGGCCGAAGGCGTCAGCGCCACGCCGTACCAAGGCACCTTCACGGTGGTCAATTGCACCGGCCAGACGATCAACAACGTCAGCGTCAAGCACACCTGCGGCAACTACATGGATCCGGCCGCTTCGGCGTCGCTGCCGGCGGGCGGTACGATCGCCTCCGTGCCGCTGCGGGCGCAGACCGGCTCCAGCGACTACTGGAACCTGTCGTTCCAGATGAGCGACGGCAGCTCGCGTAGCCGCAACAGCAAGCAATGCAACTACGTGCAGAGCGATGCGCCGGGGACCTGCATCATCGCGCTGTACGCCAGCAGCTTCAGTGTGCTGACGCCGGTCAGCTCACCGTGCATGAACAACAGCTACGACTGAGCGATGCATGCCCCGCCGCTGCTGTCGCGACGCCGGCAGCGGCAGGGCATCGCCCGCGGTGGCGAGCGTGCGCCTCGCCACGCAGCTTGCGGGCGCGGCGACATCGCGACCGCCGTCTGGGTCAACTGCGCATGATCGATACGCCGCCGTCGACCAGCATCGCGCTGCCGGTGACGAACGCCGCCTCGTCCGAGGCCAGGAACAGTGCGGCCCGCGCCAGTTCGTCCGGCTGCGCCAGGCGTTTGAGCGCATGCAGCTGCGCGACCTGCGCCAGCGCTTCCGGCGTGCCGTTCATCGCCTCCGCCATCGGCGTGTGCGTGCCGCCGGGCAGCAAGGCGTTGACCCGGATCGCCTGCGGTCCGAACTCCGCTGCCAGCGCCTGGGTCAGGCCGATCAGGCCGGCCTTGCTGGCGGCATAGGAGGCGGTGCACGGGAAGCCGACGGTGTGGCCGACGAAGGTCGAGGTGAAGATCAGCGATCCGCCGCCGCGTGCCAGCATCGCCGGAATCTGATGCTTGGCGCCGAAGAATGCGCCGCTGAGATTGATATCGAGCGCGTCGCGCCAGGCCTGCGCCTGCAGCTGCGTGGTCGGCACCAAGGTGCCCAGGGTGCCGGCATTGTTGAAGCCGATGTCCAGTCCGCCGAAGCGTGTGTTCGCCAGCGCCACCAACGCCTGCGCGTATGCCTCCTCGCGGACGTCGCCGGCCAGCCACGCGGCCTGGCCGCCGGCGTCCTCGATCTCCGCGGTGAGCGTCTGCAGCAGCGCACCGCGGCGCGCGCCCAGCACGACGCAGGCGCCTTCGCGCGCGAACAGATGCGCGGCGGCGTGGCCGATGCCGGAACTGGCGCCGGTGATGAGCGCGATCTTGCCGTGCAAGCGTTGCATGTGAAGCTCCATGGTGGCGAAGGAGCCTGAAGCATCGCCGGCAGCACCGCGCGCTGCTCGCCGTGTTCGGACGCGGCAGTCGCGGGCCGATGTGTACCGCCTGAAAGACACGTTGGATGTGAGAGCGACGGTCAACCGTGACGCGGCGTTCTGCGGGGGCTGTCGCGGCTCGGCAAGAAACGCGGTTGTCCTGTAGGAGCGCCTTTTAGCCGCGACTGGCATGCCCGATCAGGTCACGTCGCGGCTGAAGCCGCTCCTACGAGACATGTGGCGTCGACGACCGCGCGACGCAGCCGGAGACAGCGAAACGCGATCTCAGTGCGTCCCCAACTGCAGCCGTCGGTACAGCGTGCTGCGGCTGATGCCGAGCCGGCGTGCGGCCTGCGAGACGTTGCCGTCGCAGGCGTCCAGCGCCTGGCGCATGGCCTGCAACGCCAGGCTATCGAGGTCGGCGGACGGCAGCGGCGGCGGTGCGACGTGGGCACCGCCCTGCTTCGCCGCGTGCACGCCAGGCAGGTAGGCCGGCAAGGCGTCGGTATCGACCAACGCATCCGCTTCGCTCAACGCCACCAGGGTGCGCAGGCACGCCACCAACTGGCGCAGATTGCCCGGCCACGCGTAGGCGCCCAGCGTCGCCAGGGCCGCCTCGGTCAGGCGCCTGCCCTGCCCCAGCCGCGCCCACAACTCGGCGACGAGCGCGCGTCGGTCCGGATGCGCACGCAGCGCGGGAATCTGCACGCAGTGGTGGGCGATGCGGTAGTACAGATCGGGTCGGAAGCGCTGCTCGGCCATCGCCGTGTCCAGGTCGCGGTGGGTGGCGCAGACCAGGGCGAAATCCAGCTTCACCGGCTTGCCGCCGCCCAGCGGCAACAGTTCGCGTTCCTGCAGCACGCGCAGCAGCCGCGGCTGCAGGGCCAGCGGCATGTCGCCGATCTCGTCCAGGAACAGCACGCCACCATCGGCCTGGCGCAACAGCCCCGGATTGCCGTGCTTGCGCGCGCCGGTGAAGGCGCCGTCCTCGTAGCCGAACAGTTCCGCTTCGATCAGCCCCTCGGGCAGCGCCGCGCAATTGACCGCCACGAACGGGCGCCCGGCGCGGGCGCTGCGCCGGTGCAGCTCGCGCGCGAACACTTCCTTGCCGGTGCCGGTCTCGCCCTGCACCAGCACCGGCAAGTGCGCGTCGAGCACGCGCCGCGCGCGCTCCAGCGCCAGCTCCTGCGCGGAGTCGAACAGCGGCGCGTCGGACGCCGCCGCCGCCGAAGGCCGCGATGACGCGGTCACGGTGATCGGCGCCTGCTGCGGGCGCCGCCGCGGACGATCGTCGGCCGGGCTGTCGATGCGTCCGTGCAGCGCCCGCCCCTGCAGGTCGAACACGCTGCCCTGCTGGCGCAGCCGCGACAGCGGCTCCTCGAACAGCGCTTCGTAGGGCGCGCGGCCGAGCTCGTGGCGCTCCAGCCCGAACAGCCGCAACCCGGCCTGGTTGGCGGCCACCAGGCGGCCGTTGCGGAACGCCAGCAGCGCTTCGCGCGCCGTGCCGAGCAGCGCCGGGTCGTGGTGCACGCGCAGCAGTTCGCAGCCGGGAATGCCGTCGTCGAAATAGCGGTGTTCGATGTTGGCCACCGCCATCCGCGCCAGTGCCAGCGCATGCATGTGCTGCACGCTGGCGTCGCCGGAGATGTCGAGCACGCCGGCCAGGGTGCCGTACGGATCGAAGATCGGCACCGCGGCGCAGCTGAGGATCTGGTGCGGGGCGAAATAGTGCTCACCGCCACGCACTTCCACCGAGCGACTCTCGACGATGGCGGTGCCGATCGCATTGGTGCCGACCTGGGTTTCGCTCCAGCACGCGCCGGGCATCAGCGCCACCCTGCCCGCCTTGTCGAGGAAGCGCGGGCTGCCTTCGGCGTCGAGGATCCAGCCGGCCTCGTCGGTGAGCAGCACGATGCTGCCGGTGGCCGCGGCGTCGCCGGCCAGGCCTTCCAGTTCGGCGCGGGCCAGCCGCCACAGGCGCTCGTGCGCCTCGCGCAGGGCGCGCAGGCGCGAGGCTTCCAGCGGTTCGATCGCCGGTTTCGCGTCCGCAGCCAGGCCCAGGCGCTGGCAGCGCTGCCACGACTGCAGGATGGTGTCGGGCACCTGCCCGACCGGAGCGCCGCCGCGTTCGAAGAAGGCCCGGCGGGCCTGGCCGAGTTGGTGTTGCGAGGGATGCTGCGCCATGTCCGGCTCCGCTGTCGCAGATTGCGACACCTGGTGATACGGGTGTTCCGATAAACAGCACATCCGCCGGCGCGGCGCAATCGACAGACGTGACGCGACGCAGCAAAACCGCACGGGGTGCCTCGGTATGTCGCGGTGCGACCGCGTGACGCGGCGCAGCACGCAAAACCTGGCATCGGACTTGCGCACATGCCGCTACCGGACGGCCCTGCCCGTCCTTTCCGACCGCCGAAGGAGAACACCATGAACGCCGTCAGCACCGCCAAGCCGCATGCCACCGATCCGCAGTCCATCTTCAAGTCGCGCTACGGCAACTTCATCGGCGGCAAGTGGGTGGAGCCGAAGAGCGGGCAGTACTTCGACAACAGCACGCCGATCACCGGCAAGGTGTTCACCGCGGTGGCGCGCTCCAACGCCGAGGACATCGAGGCGGCGCTGGACGCCGCGCACGCCGCCAAGGACGCCTGGGGCAAGAGCTCCAGCACCGAGCGCAGCAACGTGCTGCTGAAGATCGCCGACCGCATCGAGCAGAACCTGGAGCTGCTGGCCTATGCCGAGACCTGGGACAACGGCAAGCCGGTGCGCGAAACCCTCAATGCCGACGTGCCGTTGTGCGTGGACCACTTCCGCTACTTCGCCGGCGCGGTGCGCGCGCAGGAAGGCGGCATCTCCGAGATCGATCACGACACCATCGCCTACCACTTCCACGAACCGCTCGGCGTAGTCGGGCAGATCATCCCGTGGAACTTCCCGCTGCTGATGGCGTGCTGGAAGCTGGCGCCGGCGCTGGCCGCGGGCAATTGCGTGGTGATGAAGCCGGCCGAGCAGACCCCGGCCTCGATCCTGGTGCTGATGGAGGTGATCGGCGACCTGCTGCCGCCGGGCGTGCTCAACGTGGTCAACGGGTTCGGCCTGGAAGCGGGCAAGCCGCTGGCCAGCAACCCGCGCATTGCCAAGATCGCTTTCACCGGCGAGACCACCACCGGCCGGCTGATCATGCAGTACGCCAGCCAGAACCTGATCCCGGTGACGCTGGAGCTGGGCGGCAAGTCGCCCAACATCTTCTTCGCCGACGTGATGGCCGAGGACGACGACTTCCTCGACAAGGCGGTGGAAGGCTTCGTGCTGTTCGCCTTCAACCAGGGCGAGGTGTGCACCTGTCCGTCGCGCGCGCTGATCCAGGAATCGATCTACGAGCGCTTCATGGAGAAGGTGCTCAAGCGGGTGGCGGCGATCAAGCAGGGCAATCCGCTCGATCCCAACACCATGGTCGGCGCGCAGGCCTCCAGCGAGCAGTTGGAGAAGATCCTGTCCTACATCGATATCGGCAAGCAGGAAGGTGCCGAGGTGCTGATTGGCGGCGAACGCAACGCGCTGGACGGCGAACTGGCCGGCGGCTTCTACGTCAAGCCGACGGTGTTCAAGGGCCACAACAAGATGCGCGTGTTCCAGGAGGAGATCTTCGGCCCGGTGGTGTCGGTGACCACCTTCAAGGACGAAGCGGACGCGCTGGCGATCGCCAACGACACGCTGTACGGACTCGGCGCCGGCGTGTGGAGCCGCGATGCCGCGCGGCTGTACCGCATGGGCCGCGCGATCCAGGCCGGCCGGGTGTGGACCAACTGCTACCACGCCTATCCGGCGCATGCCGCGTTCGGCGGCTACAAGCAGTCGGGCATCGGCCGCGAGAACCACAAGATGATGCTCGACCACTACCAGCAGACCAAGAACCTGCTGGTCAGCTACTCGCCGAAGGCGCTGGGCTTCTTCTGAACCGCCGGGCAGGGCGGCGGCACGCTGCCGGCGTGCGTCGCCCGCTCGCGAACTGATCTGGATCAAGGCACTCCGTCGCCGGTCGCGCGATGGTGACAGGACCCGTTTTTCTCAGGAGCGTTGCGATGGACAAGACGATGAAAGCCGCCGTGGTGCGTGAGTTCGGCAAGCCATTGGTGATCGAGGAAGTGACGGTGCCGCGGCCGCAGGCCGGCGACATCCTGGTCAAGATCGAAGCCTGCGGCGTGTGCCATACCGACCTGCATGCGGCCGAGGGCGACTGGCCGGTGAAGCCGAACCCGCCGTTCATCCCCGGCCACGAGGGCGTGGGCCATGTGGTGGCGGTCGGCGCCGGCGTGGACCACGTCAGGGAAGGCGACCGTGTCGGCATTCCGTGGCTGTACTCGGCCTGCGGCCATTGCGAGCATTGCCTGGGCGGCTGGGAAACCCTGTGCGAGGCGCAGCAGAACACCGGCTACTCGGTCAACGGCGGCTTCGCCGAATATGCGCTGGCCAATGCCAACTACGTCGGCCACCTGCCGAAGAACATCGGCTTCGTCGAGGTCGCGCCGATCCTGTGCGCCGGCGTCACCGTGTACAAGGGCCTGAAGGTCACCGACACCCGGCCCGGCAACTGGGTGGTGATCTCCGGCATCGGCGGTCTCGGCCACATGGCGGTGCAGTACGCCAAGGCGATGGGCCTGAACGTGGCCGCGGTGGACGTGGACGACGCCAAGCTGGCGCTGGCCACGCGCCTGGGCGCGACGGTGACGGTGAATGCGCGCACCACCGATCCGGTGGCGTACCTGAAAAAGGAAATCGGTGGCGCGCATGGTGCGCTGGTCACCGCGGTCTCGCCGAAGGCGTTCGAGCAGGCGATCGGCATGGTCCGCCGCGGCGGTACCGTCTCGCTCAACGGCTTGCCGCCTGGCCAGTTCCCGCTGGACATCTTCGGCATGGTGCTCAACGGCGTGACGGTACGCGGCTCGATCGTCGGCACCCGCCTGGACCTGCAGGAATCGCTGGAATTCGCCGAGCAGGGCAAGGTCGCCGCGACCGTGGCCACCGACACCCTGGACAACGTCAACGACGTGTTCGCGCGCATGCATGCCGGCAAGATCGAAGGCCGCATCGTGCTGGACATGGCCGCCTGATGGACGCGCCCGCGCCCGATGCCGCGCCGCCGCTGCAGGTGCTGGCCACGCTGCCGGCCCTGCAGTTGATCGCGAAGCTGCGGGCGCGGCACGGCGCGCTGCTGTTCCACCAGTCCGGCGGCTGCTGCGACGGGTCCTCGCCGATGTGCTATCCGCAGGACGACTTCATCGTCGGCGACCGCGACGTGCTGCTTGGCGAAATCGGCGAGGCGCCGTTCTACATCAGCCCGTCGCAGTTCGCCTACTGGAAGCACACCCAGCTGATCATCGACGTCGTACCCGGCCGTGGCGGCATGTTCTCGCTGGAGAACGGCGAGGGCGTGCGCTTCCTGGTGCGCTCGCGGCTGTTCAGCGACAGCGAGTACGCCGCGCTGGAGGCGGCGGGGAAGGTGTAGTGGACTGTAGGAGCGGCTTCAGCCGCGATGGGCGTTCACGGGAACGCCTGTCGCGGCTGAAGCCGCTCCTACATACATGGTCAGGCATTGGGGATGCCCTGCGCCGCAAGGCCGCATTGACGACGGTGTTGGCGGCTACGACGCCTTCGGCGCCTTCGCCGGCACGAACGGCGACACCGGGTCGCTGGCGGGAAAGGTTTCTTCCAGGGCTTCGTCCTGGTTGGCGTCGGCATGCCGTCCGTGCGCCGTGTCGGGCGTCGAATGCGCCGGCGTGTCCTGCGGGGCAGGGCGGTTCTCGCCGGTGCGCGGTTCGTGTTCGACGATGGTCTCGGGTCGGTCGCCGGCGCCGCGGTCTTCGCGGTCCTGCGTCTGACGCTTGCCGCGCTGTTCGCCGGGGACGGGCGCGGCCTGGCGCAGCGGATCGGTGGGCGTGGACATGTCCGGTTCCTCCAGGGAATGGCGGAGGTCCAGTTCACCGCCGGCGCGGTGAAGCCATTGCGAATCGCGCATCCTCCACGGATCGGTCACGGGTCGCTAACGGCTACAGCGCTACTGCTGCGCGTCCCCCCGCCGCCGTTGCCGCCCGGAGCCCTGCCATGCGCCCCAGCGACCGCCCCGACCCGCTGCTGTTCAACGCCCATCTGGATCCCTTGCCGAGCGTTCCGCCGCCGCGCCGCCGTGGTGCGGCACTGCGCCCGCACGACGCACCGGACTACCGCCGCTACAGCCTGGCCGACTACCGCCAGCGCCGCGCCCGCCACCGCACGCCGTGGCGCGACCTGTGCCCGGCCTACGCCTTCGCCCTGCAGACCCATGCCCGCGGCTGGCCGCGCGGGCCCGGCGCCGAGACAGAGGACGAACTGGCCGCGCACTGGGATCTGATGCGCGGCGACTCGCGGCTGGACTGGACCCAGGCGCGGCAGGTGATCGAGGATGCCTGGCAGGCGCTGGATCACCTGCCGGCGCAGGCCGCCGGCGTGGAGGCGCACTGATGCCGCGCCCGATCTGGACCGGCACGCTGTCCTTCGGCCTGCTCAACGTGCCGGTGTCGCTGATGTCCGGCGAACGCCGGATCGACCTGCACTTCCGCATGCTCGATGCGCGCGACAAGCGCCCGATCCGCTTCGAGCGGGTCAATGCCGACACCGGCGAGGAAGTGCCGTGGAAGGACATCGTCAAGGCCTACGAGTACAGCAAGGGCAATTACGTGGTGGTCGAGCAGCAGGACATCGCCTCGGCCGCACCGGAAAGCCACGAGACGGTGGAAGTGGAGGCCTTCGTCGACGCCGCCGAGATCGACCTGCGCTACTTCGAGAAACCCTATGTGCTGGTGCCGGGCAAGAAGGCCGAGAAGGGCTACGTGCTGCTGCGCGAGACCCTGCGCAATACCGGCAAGGTCGGCATCGCGCGGGTGGTGATCCGCACCCGCGAGTATCTGTCGGCGGTGATGCCGCTGCAGGATGCGCTGGTGCTGATCCTGCTGCGCTACCCGCAGGAACTGGTCGACCTGGACGACTACACGTTGCCCAGCGGCAAGGCCGCCGACTACCGGATCAGCGCCAAGGAAACCGAGATGGCGGCGCAGCTGATCGACTCGATGTCCGGGCGCTGGGACCCCGACTCCTACCACGACGAATTCCGCGAGCGGCTGCACGCGGTGATCCAGAAACGGATCAAGGCGCAGGAGGGCACCACCCAGGTCGACGAGGACGCCGAGGCGCCGCAGCGCGAGGACGCCACCACCAACGTGGTCGACTTCATGTCGCTGCTGCAGAAGAGCCTGGACGCCAAGAAGCGCACGCCGGCCAGGCAGGAGGAGCGCGTGCCGGTACGCAAGACCGCGAAGAAGGCGGCCAAGCCGGCCAAGGCCGCGGCCGGCAAGGCGAAGAAAGCCACACGCGCCAAACCGGCGGCGGCCAAGGCCAAGCCGGCCGCACGCAAGGCGCCGGCGCGGCGCAAGGCGGGCTAGGGCAGGCGGGGTGCGGCGGCGCGAGGGCGTGCCGCCGCACCCGAGGACGCCGCACCATGACCGGCAGATGCGCCGCTGGCGGTGCAGTGCGGGCGGTTGACCGGTGTCCAGCTCATGCCGCCTGGCCTCGGTGGTGCGCCTGCCCAGTCAACGCGAACGACCGCGGTTGCGAGGGTGTCTTGCTCGGTCGTCTTTGCCGTCCACGTCCTCGCTTCCTCGCGACAGGCATGTGCGAGGAAGCGCAGCGTGCGTGCGGATGGCCGACCCGTCCTACGGCGAGACCATCCCCTCGCGCGTCACCTGCGCCAACGACTCGCGCGAAATCGCCGCGATCGACTTGGCGCCGGTCAGGGTCATCGCCACCTGCATCTCCTTCTCGATCAGGGTCAGCAGATGCTCCACGCCGGCCTGGCCGGCGGCGGCCAGCGCGTAGACGAAGGCGCGGCCGAGCAGCACGGTGTCGGCGCCCAGCGCCAGCATGCGCACCACGTCCAGGCCGTTGCGCACGCCGGAGTCGGCCAGGATCTTCAGCTCGCCCTTCACCGCATCGGCGATCGCCGGCAACGCCCGCGCGCTGGACAGCACGCCGTCGAGCTGGCGCCCGCCATGGTTGGAAACGACGATGCCGTCGGCGCCGAACCGCACCGCATCGCGCGCATCATCCGGATCGAGGATGCCCTTGATCACCATCGGCCCGGTCCAGAACTCGCGGATCCACTCCAGGTCCTTCCACGAAATCGACGGATCGAAGTTGGCGCCGAGCCAGCCGATGTAGTCGGCCAGTCCGGTGGGATGGCCGCGGTAGGTGGAGATGTTGCCCAGGTCGTGCGGGCGCCCGCGCAGGCCCACGTCCCAGGCCCAGCGCGGATGGGTGACGGCCTGCAGCATGCGCCGCAGCGGCGCGTTGGGGCCGCTCATGCCCGAATGCGCGTCGCGGTAGCGCGCGCCCGGCACCGGCATGTCCACGGTGAACACCAGGGTGGTGACGCCCGCGGCCTTGGCCCGCTCCAGCGCGTTGCGCATGAAGCCGCGGTCCTTGAGCACGTACAGCTGGAACCACATCGGCCGGTCGATCGCCGGCGCCACTTCCTCGATCGGGCACACCGACACCGTGGACAGGGTGAACGGCACGCCCTTGGCCGCCGCCGCCCTGGCCGCCTGCACCTCGCCGCGGCGCGCGTACATGCCGGTCAGGCCCACCGGCCCCAGTGCCACCGGCAAGGCCAGGCGTTCGCCGAACAGCTCGGTGTGCAGGTCCAGCGCCGACATGTCGCGCAGCACGCGCTGGCGCAGGGCGATGTCGCTCAGGTCGGACACGTTGCGGCGCAGGGTGTGCTCGGCATAGGCGCCGCCGTCGATGTAGTGGAACAGGAACGGCGGCAGCTGGCGCTGCGCGGCGGCACGGTAGTCGGTGGAGGCGGAAATGATCATGGGGGCAGGGCGGTCAGGGAGAGGAGGGGAGGCGCGAGGCACGGGCGCGGCGCGCATCGTCCTCGTCGAGGGTGCGCAGCGCGCTGTGCACGAATTCCAGGTGGGCGTGCGCGGCGGCGCGGGCGCGTTCGGGGTCGCCGGCCAGGATCGCGTCGCGCAGGGCGCGGTGCTGGGCGAGCAGGGCGGAGAAGATGCGCGGCGATTCGAACAGCTGTTGCCGGCTCTGCGAGATGTTGGCCTGCAGCAGGTCGAACAGGCCGCGCATCACCTGCAGCAGCACCCGGTTGTGGGTGGCCTCGGCGATGGCCAGGTGGAAATCGGCATCGGCGTGCGCCTGCGCCGCCGCATCGGCCTGCGCATGGGTCTGCAGCAGCGCCTCGTAGGCCGCCTCGATGCGGGCGCGATCGTCGTCGGTGGCGCGCAGCGCCGCATGCCAGGCGGTGGCGCCTTCCAGCGCATGGCGCGCTTCCAGCACGTCGAAGCGGTACTCCGGGTCGGCGTGCAGCAACGGCAGGAACGGCTGCAGCGGCGCCACCACCTGGTCTTCCGGGGTCGGTGGCCGTTGCACGTAGGTGCCGCCGCCCACCCGGGCCCGCAGCAGCCCCTGGCTGGCGAGCTGGGCGATGGCCTCGCGCAGCACCGGGCGCGAGACGCCCAGCTCCGCGGCCAGGGCGCGCTCGGCGGGCAGGCGCGCGTCGACCGCCAGGCCGCGTTGCGCGATCAGCGTGCGCAGCTGCGCGGCGACCCGGTCGCTGAGGCGGGCAGGGGACTCGCCGGCAGTGGTAGCGGCAGCTTTAAGACTATTGGTCATACCAATAAACTGGCGGGGCGCGAATGGTGTGGCCATTAGGCGCCTGGTAGCACGCCACGTCAATGGTTACAGCGATGCACGCCACCAGAATTGGTAATACCAATCAGATCATGCCGTAACGTGCCATCGCCGCAGCCAGTACCACCAGCACCGCCAACAGGCCCAGTTCCACCCCGATCAACCGCTGCAGCGTGCGCACCTGTGCCGCGTTCGGCGACCAGGTCGGCTGCAGCCGCGCCTGCCGGCGCCAGCGCAGCAGGCGCAGCGTCGGCACCAGCGAGATCAGGCCGATCGTCGCGAAGGCGCCGAGCTTGGCCCAGAACCAGGGGTTGTGCAGGTAGTAGTCCGCGCCCTTGAGTCCGTAGCGCACGCGCAGGGCACCGACCACCAGGATCAGCAGCGCGGCCAGCCCGTAGCCGGCGTCGGCGCGGACCAGCCGCGCCAGTTGGCGTTGGTCCGGCGGCGCACGCAGCAGGGCCCATTCCGCCACCAGCGTGGCGATCAGCAGCAGCATCGCCAGGTGGTGCAGGCTGGCCAGGATCAGGTCGCGCAGCGCCATCGCGGCGGCCTCACCACACCCACGGCAGCAGCCGCCAGCTGTGCGCGGCGTAGTCGGGATACTCCTCGGGGAAGGCCTGGGTCAGCATCGCTTCCTCGACCCGGATGCGGCGCAGGAACGCCCAGGTCACCGGCAGCACGATCGCCAGCAGCGACAGCACGTTGCCCATGCCCAGCGCCAGCCCGTAGAACGCCAGCAACGCGCCGGTGTAGGAGGGATGCCGCAGATAGCGGTACGGCCCGTGGCGGACCAGGCGGTGGCCTTCCTGGATGGTCACGTCGACGGTGAACCAGCGCGCCAGCACCCGGATCGACCACACGCGCAGCGCCAGCCCGCTGGCCAGCAACGCACAGGCCGTCCAGCGCAGCGGTTCGCGCAGGTGCGGCGCATAGCGCCACACGCCGAGCAGCGACAGCAGCACGCCCAGCGCCACCGCGGCGTACAGCACGCGCCACAGCAGGCGCAGCGTGCCCTGGTCGCGCGCACCGCCATCGGCGCCGCGACGGCGGCGGCTGAGCAGCATCTCGTACGCGCCCCAGCCCAGGCCGAGCAGCATGAACAGCAGATCCGGATGGCGCAGGGTCAGGAGCATGACGGTGTTCCTCGTGGCGGCGTGCACCACGCATTGCGTGGCAGGGTGGATGAACCGGGCCCGTCCTGCGTGCCGATCGTCCGGCACCCGGCAGGGCATGGACGCAGTGTGGCGCCATCGGGGTGGCGCGGCAGTGGCCGCTGGTCATGCCGTCCGCCTGCCGGAAGTCACTTTCTGCGCCTGCCCCATTGCCGCGGCGTCGGCACGCGGTCAGCATCCGTGCCATGCAACGATTCCTGCACGACCTGATCGAACCCAAGCGCCTGGCCGGGCTGCTGACCGTGGCCACCGTGCTGTGGTCGTTCCAGTTCGCGCCGCATGCGTTGGCCGTCTGGCGCTGGATCGCGGCGACGCTGTTCCTGCTGCCGCTGCTCGGCGCGCACTATCTGCCCGGTCGCTGGCGCGATGCCGCGCTGTGGGTCGAGGCAGCCGCGGCGATGGCCCTGGTCTGGCTGGAGCCGCATGTCGGCACGGCGCCGGTGCTGCTGGTGGTGGTGGTCGCACAGGTGGCGCTGCAGTGGCCGCCGCGGCCCGTGCTGGTGCTGGCGCTGCTGGCCAACCTGGGCACCTTCCTGTCGCTGTCCGCCGCCGGGATCAGGCATCCGCTGCTGACCACGCTGATCTACGCCGGCTTCCACGCCTTCGCCGGCCTCAGCGCGCACTACGCGCGCACTGCCGAGCTGTCGCGCGAGGCGCTGGCGCGGGTCAATGCCGACCTGCTGGCCACCCGCGCGCTGCTCGCCGACAGTACCCGCGATGCCGAGCGCCTGCGCCTGGCGCGCGAACTGCACGACGTGGCCGGGCACAAGCTCACCGCCATGCGCATCCAGTTGCGCCTGCTGCTGGCCGATCCGGCGCTGGCGCAACGCGCGGAGGTGGCGACGGTGGAGCGACTGTCCGGCGAACTGCTGGCCGACATCCGCGCAGTGGTGCAGTCGCTGCGCGACGACCGCGGCGTGGACCTGGAGACCGCGCTGTGTGCCCTGGCCGCACCGTTCCCGCGGCCGCAACTGCAGTTGCAGATCGACCCGGCGCTGCGCATCACCGATCCGCATCTGGCCGAGACCCTGCTGCGGCTGGTGCAGGAAGCACTGACCAACGCCGCCCGGCATGCCGACGCGGCACATGTGCGGGTGCGCCTGGGCCAGGATCGGCAGCAGCTGTGCCTGGACATCGAGGACGACGGCCACCGCGCCGAGCGCATCCGCGAGGGCAACGGCATTGCCGGCATGCGCGAGCGCCTGGCCGCGCTGCACGGGCGCCTGGAACTGGGCCGCACGCCGCTCGGCGGCATGCAACTGAGCGCGAGGCTGCCGCTGTGAGCGCGCTGCGGATCGCCCTGGCCGACGACCAGGTGCTGGTGCGTGCGGGCCTGCGCGCGCTGCTGCAGACCCAGGGCATCGTCGTCGCCTGCGAGGCCGACGACGGCCAGGCATTGCTCGACGTGGTGGCGGCCACGCCGGTGGACGTGGTGCTCAGCGACATTCGCATGCCCGGCATGGACGGCATCCAGGCGCTGCAGCAGTTGCGCGCGCGCGGCGACCGCACGCCGGTGCTGCTGCTCACCACCTTCGACGAATCCGATTTGCTGCTGCGCGCCACCGCGGCCGGCGCGCAGGGCTTCCTGCTCAAGGATGCCGCGCCCGAGGACCTGCGCGAGGCGATCGCGCGCGTGGCCGCCGGCGAGACCCTGCTGCAGCCGGTCAGCACCGACCCGGTGCGCGCGCGCTACCGCTACCGCGACGAGGACGCCCCGCGCGACACCTTCAACGAACGCGAAGTGGCGATCCTGCGCCTGCTTGCCGGCGGCTACTCCAACAAGGAGATCGCGCGCAGCCTGTTCCTGGCCGAGGGCACGGTGAAGAACTACGTCTCCACCATCCTCGACAAGCTCGGCACCCGCGACCGCACCCGCGCCGTGCTCAAGGCGATCACCTTGCGCATCATCTGAGCGCGCACAAGCGGCAGCGCCGCGGCGGCCACCGGCAGCGCGTCGGGACTGAAGTCCCTCCCACACCATCGATCCGACACGGCGGCGGATTGCTGAATGCCGTAGGAGCGGCTTCAGGGCACCTCCAACAACGACGAAGGCTACTTTTAGGAGCGGCTTGAGCCGCGACGGGTGTTACCGGGAATGCCCATCGCGGCTGAAGCCGCTCCTACAATCGAGACAAGACATCATGCAGAGCCGCCCAATAACGCGTTATTCGAGGTGCCCTTCAGCCGCGACAACCGACGCCGTGATGCAAGGGGTGCCCATGAGTCCGGTTCCCATAGCGCCAGCACAACATCCACCGCCACGCCGCCGCCCCATGTGGGAGTGGCTTCAGCCGCGACGCGACACCACCCGAACACGCGCGCCCACCCACACCGAACTCCATACCCCGCCGTGTGCTGCCGCCGGGACTTCTGCATGCCCGCCGCAGACATTAAGATGCCGCGGGCATTGTGCCGACGAGGAATTCACGTTGATCATCCATCCGAAAGTCCGCGGTTTCATCTGCACCACCACGCATCCGCTCGGCTGCGAGCGCAACGTGCTCGAGCAGATCGCCGCCACGCGCGCGCGCGGCGTGCGCCACGATGGGCCAAAGAACGTGCTGGTGATCGGCGCGTCCAGCGGCTACGGCCTGGCCTCGCGCATCACCGCCGCATTCGGCTTCGGCGCCGCCACCCTCGGCGTGTTCTTCGAAAAGCCCGGCAGCGAGAAGAAGGCCGGCACCGCCGGCTGGTACAACGCCGCCGCCTTCGACAAGCAGGCCAAGGCCGACGGCCTGTACAGCAAGTCGATCAACGGCGACGCCTTCTCCGACCAGGCGCGCGAGAAGGTGATCGAGCTGATCCAGCAGGACATGGGCGGCCAGGTCGACCTGGTGGTGTATTCGCTGGCTTCGCCGGTGCGCAAGCTGCCGAGCACCGGCGAAGTGAAGCGCTCGGCGCTCAAGCCGATCGGCCAGACCTACACCGCCACCGCCATCGACACCAACAAGGACGCCATCATCGAGGCCTCGATCGAGCCGGCCACCGAGCAGGAGATCGAGGACACCGTCACCGTGATGGGCGGCCAGGACTGGGAACTGTGGATCGATGCGCTGGATGCCGCCGGCGTGCTCGCCCCGGGCGCGCGCACCGTCGCCTTCAGCTACATCGGCACCGAGATCACCTGGCCGATCTACTGGCACGGCGCGCTGGGCAAGGCCAAGGTCGACCTCGACCAGACCGCGCAGCGCCTGCACGCGCGCCTGCAGCTGCAGGGCGGCACGGCCAACGTAGCGGTGCTGAAATCGGTGGTGACCCAGGCCAGCGCGGCGATCCCGGTGATGCCGCTGTACATCTCCATGGTCTACAAGATCATGAAGGAAAAGGGCCTGCACGAAGGCACCATCGAGCAGGCCGACCGCCTGTTCCGCGAACGCCTGTACCGCGAAGACGGCCAGCCGGCCGCCACCGACGACGAGAACCGCCTGCGCCTGGACGACTGGGAACTGCGCGACGACGTGCAGGACGCCTGCAAGGCGCTGTGGCCGCAGGTGACCACCGAGAACCTGTTCCAGCTCACCGACTACGCCGGCTACAAGCACGAGTTCCTCAAGCTGTTCGGCTTCGAGCGCAAGGACGTGGACTACGACGCCGAGGTCGATCCGGACGTCAAGTTCGATTGCGTGGAGCTCTGAGGAGCCGGGATTGGGGAGTGGGGATTCGGGAGTCGTGTTGATCCTGAATCCCGAAAAGAACATGCGGCCGGCAGCGATGTCGGCCGTTTTCTTTTGCACCGCGCATCGCCAACCTGCGATTGCGTGTCGCGGCTGAAGCCGCTCCTACGAGAGCACGCGCTGCACCCGTAGGAGCGGCTTCAGCCGCGACAAGCGAAGCCGTGGTGCCGGAATAACCAGCACACCCCCAAGACTAAAACCCCGCCACACCGCAACGCCAATCCGCACGCAAACCCCGCAGCGCCAGCGCCTTCACGATTCCCCACTCTCCACTCCCGGCCTCACCGCCTCACATCGAACCGCGTCGCCCCCACGCACGCCTGCACCTCGGCCTCGCTCAGCGCCAGCACGTCGCCCGGCAGCGTGTGCTTGAGGCAGCCGGCGGCCAGGCCGAAGCGGATCGTGGCGGTGTCGTCCCAACCCTGGCTCAAGCCGTGCAGCACCCCGGCGGCGAAGGCGTCGCCGCCGCCGATGCGGTCGACGATGCCGCTCAGCTCCTCGGCCGGCGCCTGCGCGACGCCGCCGTCGCGGCGCAGCAGCATCGCCCCCAGGCTGTGCCGGTCGACGCTGTGCGCCACGCGCTGGGTGCAGGCCATCGCCTGCAGCTGCGGGAATGCGGCGAAGGCGTCGCGCGCGCCGGCGTCCACCCGCGCCTGCACGCTGTCCTGCGGGTAGCGGTGGCCCAGCACCACCTCCAGGTCGCGGTAGTCGGCGAACAGCACGTCCGCCTGGGCCAGCAACTGGCGCAGGATGCCCGGCGCATCGCCGTTCCAGGCCTCCCATAGCTTGGGGCGGTAGTTGCCGTCGAACGACACCCGCACCCCGGCCGCGCGTGCCGCCTGTGCCGCCGCCAGCGCCGCGGCCGCGCCGCGTTCGCCCAGCGCCGGGGTCACTCCGGACAGGTGCAGCCACTGCGCGCCGTGCAGCAGCGCCGGCCAGTCGTGCCGGTCGCCCGCGTCCAGCGCGAAGGCCGAGCCGGCGCGGTCGTAGGTGACCTCGCTGGGGCGGTGCCCGGCGCCGGTGCTGAGGAAGTACAGGCCCATGCGCCCGGGCACGAAGCGCACCCCGCTGGTGTCCACGCCATGCCGGCGCAGTTCGCCGGCCGCGGCCTGGCCCAGCGGGTTGTCCGGCAGCACGCTGACCACCGAGACGGCGTGGCCGAAATGCGCCAGCGCCACGCCCACGTTGGCCTCGGCACCGCCCACCTGCACCTCCAGCCGCGGCGTCTGCAGCAGCCGCTCGTGGCCGGGCGCGCCCAGGCGCAGCAACAGTTCGCCGAAGCAGACGATGCGGGAAACGGTCATGGCAGGCGGGTCCGGCAGCCGAAGGGACGCCAAGCATGCCGCGAAATGCGAACGCCGACCAGAAAAAGTGACTAGCGGTGTCATTTCTGTGCGGCAGCAGGCGTTTCGGCACTGGCCGGCGTCGCGATCCTGCGCTATCTCATTGACTGCAAAGACCCTTGGGTCGCCGGGCGCTCTGTTGCGCTGCAAGATGCCGCAATGTTTCGCAACTGTTAACGTTGGTTTTGACCAGCGGTGTCATTCGCGACAGCGCCCGCAGTTCCACGCCGTCATGTAACCCTTGGGAGGGGAGGACATGCAATCACGTACCGAACGCCGGAAGACACCGGTTACCTTGCTCGCGCTGTCGATCGGCCTGGCCCTGCAGGCCGGTGCCCTGCAGGCGCAGGAAGCGCCGGCGTCCGCGCCGCCCGCCGCGGCCTCGGCCGATGCCACCACCGAGCTCGACACCGTCGTCGTCACCGGCTACCGCGCCAGCGTGGAGAAGGCGCTGGACATCAAGCGCGCCGAAAAGGGCATGGTCGACGCCATCGTCGCCGAGGACGTGGGCAAGTTCCCGGACACCAACCTGGCCGAATCGCTGCAGCGCATCCCCGGCGTGGTCATCACCCGCGACGCCGGCGAAGGCCGCAACATCTCCGTGCGCGGCCTCGGCCCGGACTTCACCCGCGTGCGCATCAACGGCATGGAAGCGCTGACCACGGTCGGCGCCAGCGACCAGAGCGGCGGCACCAACCGCGGCCGCGGCTTCGACTTCAACGTGTTCGCCTCGGACCTGTTCACCCAGATGGTGGTGCGCAAGACCGCCTCGGCCGACGTCGAGGAAGGCTCGCTGGGCGCCACCGTCGACCTGCGCACCGCGCGGCCGTTCGACTACGACGGCTTCACCTTCGCCGCCAATGGCCAGGCCACCTACAACGGCATGTCGCAGAAGGCCGATCCGCGCATCGCCGCGCTGGTCGCCAACACCTGGGCCGACGGCACCTTCGGCGCGCTGATGTCGGTGGCCTACTCCGAGCGCCAGGTGCTCGAGGAAGGCAGCGGCACCACGCGCTGGGCCAACGGCCCGAGCAACAACGGCTACAGCCCCACCTCGCCGTTCGCCGCCGCCAACAGCGCCAACGTGTTCAGCCCGCGCATCCCGCGCTACACGCAGATGGAGCACGAGCAGAACCGCCTGGGCGTCACCGGCTCGCTGCAGTGGAAGCCCAACGACAGCACCGAGTTCTCGCTGGACGGCCTGTACTCGAAGATCGACGCCAAGCGCGACGAGCACTACATCGAGGCGATCAGCTTCAGCCGCGGCCGCTCGCAGAACGGCAAGCCGGACATGATCGTGCGCGACGGCTACGTCGACCCGGCGTCCGGTGCGCTGCTGTACGGCCGCTTCGACAACACCGACATCCGCTCGGAGAACCGCCACGACGAGTGGAACACGGTCTTCAAGCAGCTCACCCTCAACGGCGAGCACCGCTTCAGCGACACCTTCAAGATCACCGGCGAGATCGGCACCTCCAGTTCCAAGCACCGGAACCCGATCCAGACCACGGTGATCATGGACAAGAACAACGTCGCCGGCTACAGCTACGACTACCGCAACAGCTACACCTCGCCGGTGTTCAACTACGGCATCGACCCGACCGCCGCCAACGGCTGGACCCTGGCCGAAGTGCGCATGCGTCCGCAGTCGGCCAACAACAGCTTCGACACCGGCTCGCTGAACTTCGAGTGGAACCTGGGCACCAACTTCACCCTCAAGGGCGGCGTGCTGGCCAAGAACTACGGTTTCGACACCAAGGAGTTCCGCCGCGCGTCCGAGACCAGCGTGCCGACCTTCGCCACCGGCAACCGCATCGTGCCGACCGACCTGGTCGCGCTCGCGGGGCTCAAGGGCATCGAGGGCACGCCGTCGAACTGGGCGGTGCCCGACCTCAACGGCATCGCCGATGCGCTGGGCATCTACAGCGGCACCGGCACCTGGACGCTGGCCGAGCGCGCGGTCAACACCCGCAGCGTGGAAGAGAAGGACCGCGGCGCCTGGTTGATGGGCGACTTCGCCTTCGACATCGGCGCGATCCCGTTCTCCGGCAACATCGGCGTGCGCTACGTGAAGACCAACCAGTCGTCCACCGGCTACGCCCTGGTCGGCTCCAACCTGATCAACACCACGGTCGAGCGCGACTACCACGACACCCTGCCGTCGTTGAACCTGGTCGCCGAGATAACCCCGGACTTCCTGGTCCGCTTCGGTGCCGCCAAGGTGATGACGCGGCCGGGCCTGGGCAGCCTGACCCCGGGCGTGACCGTCGCCGTGGCCGGCGGCGCACGCACGGTCAGCGGCGGCAATCCGAACCTGGATCCGATCCGCGCCAAGACCGCCGACCTCGGCTTCGAGTGGTACCTGCAGGAAGGCGCGATGCTCGGCCTGGCGCTGTTCTACAAGGACATCGACAGCTTCGTGCAGACCGCGCGCACCATCGCCCCGTACTCCAGCAGCGGCCTGCCGGTCAGCCTGCTCGACGGTACCGGCGCAGCGGCCAGCGACGACTTCGTCTTCAGCGTGCCGCTCAACACCCCGGGCGGCAAGCTGAAGGGCGCCGAGTTCAACTACATCCAGCCCTTCAGCTTCCTGCCGGGCAAGTGGGCCAACTTCGGCACCCAGCTCAACTACACCTACGTGCAGTCGAAGATCCAGTACGTCACCGGCACCGGCGCGCTGTCGTTCAACACCGACCTCACCGGGCTGTCGAAGAACTCGTACAACGCCACGCTGTTCTACGAAGGCGAGCGCTTCAGCGGCCGCGTGTCGCTGACCCACCGCGACGGCTACCTGACCCAGGTGCCGGCCACGGAAACCGGCTTCGACATGCACGGCATGCGCGGCACCAATGTCGTGGACGCCAAGCTGACCTACAAGATCGACGAGAAGATCGACATCAGCCTGGAAGGGTCGAACCTGACCAACGTGCCGTACTACGAGTGGGTGCAGACCAGCGCCACCGGCGCGCAGCTGCCGCTGACCTACAGCGAGACCGGCCGCCAGTACGCGATCGGGGTGCGTTACAAGTTCTGAAGACTGCGTTCGCCGGTGCCGCGCTGCGGCATCGGCAACGCCTCGCTGCCCGCATACTCGCGGGCCGCGGAGGGAGATCGCCGCGCGCCGCCAGGGTGCGCGCCGATCGCAAAGGAGCGAGATGAAACAGGCAATTCGCAGTGGCGCCGTCGCCGACCACATCGTCGCGGCTGAAGCCGCTCCTACGCGCGCACCGGCTCCTCGTAGGAGCGGCTTCAGCCGCGACAGCCGGCCTCGGTCTTCCACGGCACTCCCCGTGCGCCTGCGCGGCATGCTCCACGGTCTCGCGCTGCTGTGCGGACTCGTCTGCCCCACCATCGCCGCCGCCGCCGCCCCGGAACTCCTGTTCCGCGTCTCCGCCGACAAAGGCCTGGACGCCGACGTCGCCCATGGCGACCCCCAACCCAACTTCCGCGACAAGATCGCCCTGGTGCCGACCGGCGTCTCCGGCCAGGCCATCGAATGGGCCGACGACGGCGTGCTGTCCTGGAACGCCCCCGGCAACATCTACACCCAGCGCGGCACGCTGTCGTTCTTCTGGCGTTCGCGCTATCCGGTGGGCGAAGCGCCGTTCGTGATCTTCCGCGTCGGCTACGCCGACCACACCAGCTGGGACATGGCCTGGCTGCGCATCGACTGGAACGGCCACGGCTTCGATGCCTTCGTGACCGACGCCAACCTGGCCCGCACCCGCGTCTCCTTCAAGCTGGACAAGTTCCCCGCGCCCAGCGCCTGGACCCACCTGGCCTTCGCCTGGGACGAGACCCGCGGCGTGCGCCTGTACGTGGACGGCAAGGAAGCCGCGCGCGTGGATTGCACGCAAGCCTGCGCCGACGGCGGCTCGCTCGACTTCGACGCCGCGCTCGACCAGCTCGGCCTGGCCGCGCGCGTGCTTGCCCCGCACCAGGTGCAGAGCCGCTACAACTTCCTGCGCGGCAGCGACTTCGACGAGATCCGCGTCTACGACCGCATGCTCGATGCCGCCGGCGTCGCCGCGCTCGCCCGGCAGCAAGAACCGCGCAGCGCCGAGCCCGTGCCCGACAGCGCCGCGCGCAACGCCTGGCTGCACCGCTTCGGCTGGGACCACGGCCGCGCACCGCCTGCGCTGGATGCCCCGTCCACGCGCATCCGCAAGGTCGAATTCGCCGACGCCAAGGACCTGAAGGAGTGGATGTGGAAGGCGACCGACGGCATCGCCGAGACCACCTGGCCTGGCGTGTACAACCGCTCGCGCCTGCCCGGCCGCAACGACTACTTCCAGTTGCCCGACTGGAACGTCTACGTCGAAGGCGGCAAGGCGCTGGACCTGGCCCTGCCCGACGAACCGTTCAACCGCATCGAACTGCGCGGCGCCGCCTACGGCCAGGCCACCTATGCCGCCGATGGCGCAGAGCCCGCGCCGCTGTTCGCGCGCGCCCAGGGCACGGTGCGCAGCGTCGACCAGTTCGAACGCCGCCGCGGCGGCCATCTGCGCTTCACCAACGTCGCCCAGGAAACCCCGATCCAGGAGATCTGGGCCTACGACGTCGGCGCCGGTGCCGAGCCGGCCAACCCCAGCGCCACGCTGCGCTACACCGTGCGCAGCGACATCGCCCCGGACTACGCCAACCTCGCCGCGCTACGCGCCTACATCGCGGGGCGCTACCCGCCGGACGAGCGCAGCACCGTGGTCGCCCTGCCGACCAAGGCGCCCGCCCGCAAGCGTGCCGACGACAAGAGCGCGGTGCAGCCGCTGCCCATCGTCCACGTGCTCATCCCTTCCAACCTCGGCGACGCGCCGGCCGCGCAGCCGCTGATGCGTAGCTGGTCCTATGGCTGGGAGAACATGCACGACGGCCTGGACGGCATCGCCATCGACCTGCCGGCGCTGCAGCTGCCGGCCACGCACAACGGCCTGATCCCGCTCAACATCCGCGTCAAGGATCCGATCTGGCCCGGCCGCGACATGCTCGACGTGTCGGTCTCGGTCGCGCCCGGACAGGCGCGCACGCTGTGGCTGGACCTGCGCGACCGCATCCTGACCGACGACAGCCTGATGCTCAGCATCGCCTCGGCCGCCCCCGGCTTCGACGCGCGCGCGCTGGACGGCGCGCAACTGCGCCTGCTGTTCAAGCCGCGCGAGCAGGCCAAGATCGAGCACATCGCCGACCGTTTCAACCAGGTCAAGGACAACTGGGGCTTCCTGGTCGAGGAACACACCACCTCCAAGCGCCAGCGCCTGTACGCGCGCCTGGATGCCGACATCCACGACCTGCTGCGGGTGGACCCGGACAACGCACTGGGCCGCCAGTACTGGGCCGACATCAGCTACGGCAACCAGGGCCCGCTGCCGGTGCAGTTGCCGCAGCCGCCCAAGGGCGTGCCCGGCTGGGCGTTCTGGCAACTGGAAGACCTCAAGGCCACGCGCCGCTACATCAACTGGTGGATCGACGAGCGCCAGGTGGATTACGGCGACTTCGGCGGCGGCATCTCCGACGATTCCGACCTCACCCAGCAATGGCCCGGCGTCGCCCTGATGGGCGTGGATCCAGACAAGCTCACCGCCTCGCTCACCGCCCTGTCCGACGCCAACTACCGCAACGGCATGTTCACCGACGGCCTCTCCACCATCGAGACCGACGAACTGCATTCCTACGAGGACGGCATCAACATCAACAGCGAGATGCTCTACCTCAACTGGGGCGACCCGCTGACGGTGGAACGGCTGATGCGCACGGTGAAGGCGTTCGACAACATCATCCAGGTCAACCCGCAGGGCCACCTGCTGTTCGCCAGCAACTGGTTCGGCGGGCGCAAGGTCTACCGCGAACCGAACTGGCAGTGGCAGAAACCCTATTCGTTCCCGATCCTGCACCCGGCGCTGCTGCTGGGCGGCTACAACGCCGACCCCAACAGCCGCCGCATCGTCACCGGCCTGGCCGACGGCTACCTGGCCCACGCCTACACCGACGCCAAGGGCCAGTGGGCGCTGCCCAACGAGATCAACTGGGCCACCGGCAAGACCCGCGGCGGCAGCCTGTTCGACGGCAGCGGCGGCCCCGACACCCTGCACACCTTCTGGGCCGCGTACCGCTGGACCGGCGATGCGCGCTACCTCCAGCCCGTCGACTACCGCGTCGCCAAGGCCGGCCCCGGCGGCCTGTCCCTGCTCAACGAGAACTTCCTCGACGTGCTCGGCAAGCGCGACAGCTGGGGCGCCAGCCTGGCCAAGGCAGCGGCCGACGCCGACCCCGACGACGCCCCGGACTTCGCCCACCACGTCGCCTGGGAACAGACCGGCGACCCGCGCTGGCTGGAAACCCTGTACCGCGCCGAGACCCGCGACAAGCTGCAGACCTTCTACATGAACACCGAAGGCCACTGGTGGAGCGACCGCGTCGAATCGCCCACCGTGAACCTGCAGCGCGCCCGCCTCGGCGGCGTCGCCCTCAAGCGCAACCAGACTTACCCCGGCCACACCGTCAGCTGGCGCTTCGCCGATCCCGAAGGCGCGGTGCAGGTGGCGCTGCTGCTGCCCAAGCCGCGGCAGGACCACTTCACCGTCATCGGCTACAACACCAGCGGCAAGGCGCAGCGGGCGCAGATGACCGGGTGGAATGTCGCCGCCGGGCAGTGGCGGATGCGTGCTGGCGTGGATCGCGATGGCGATGGGAAGATCGATGGCAAGGCCGCTACCCGCGAATTCGCGTTCGAGAAGAGCGGGGCGGTGGACGTGGAGTTCCCCGCCGAGCAGACGGTGGTGATGGAGTTCGAGCTGGTAACGCCTGCCGCGGTGCCGGTCGAGCAGCGACCGGATCTGGGGGTTGGGCGGGGGGATGTGCGGGTGATGGCCGATGCCATCGAAGTCACCGTGCATAGCCTGGGGCATGTGGATGCGCCGGCTGGGTTTGTGGTGTTGGAGGATGCGCGGGGTCGGGAATTGGCGCGGGCGGCGTTTCCTGCGTTGGAGGCGCCGCGGGATCTGGAGCCGAAGACGGGGCAGGTGCGGTTGGCTTTGCCGGATGGTGCAAGTCTCAAGAGCGGACGGTTGCGCCTAGTACTCCAAGGGGAGGTGGCCGAGGTAACCCAACGCAACAATGTGTTGGATCTGCGATGAAACCGAAAGCGGCGCGCCTGGTGTGCTGACATCTCAGCAGGGCCTTCACTACATCCGCAAATAAGCGGCTGTAACGGTTGCACCAGCAAAAGAGTTACGGCATAGCGTCCGGCGGTGAAGGCCGCACAAGGCATGCAGAAGCAGGGATCCACCGATGTTTCGGCCGGATTGACGGCGTTCATCGACTCAGCGAGGATTGCGTTATCCCACGTTCAGGCGGTCCATAAGTGATTAGGCGTCACAAGGCCCAACCGGCGTGCTCTTCGCTCCTTCGATTCGACTGTGATCCAGGCTGACTCAACGGACGAAGTCGCTACTATAGGCGGAGAAACGCCAACTGCGATACTGACGCGCTCCTCCACATGACTACTTCGTACAGCAACGAACTCAGCACTGTAGTGCATGAAGACTGCATGACAGCCCTTGCAGCACTACCAGACGCGAGCATTGATTTAATTTTTGCCGACCCTCCGTACAACATCGGGAAGCAGTTCGGCGAGTTCAAGGACTCCTGGCCATCTGACTTGGACTATGCCGAATGGTGCTACCAATGGCTTGAGACTTGCATCCGCAAGCTCAAACGAACCGGAAGCCTCTATGTCATGACGAGCACGCAGGCAATGCCCTATCTCGACCTATGGCTCCGCGAGCGCATCAACATCCAGTCTCGCATTATTTGGCACTACGACAGTTCGGGCGTGCAGGCGAAGAAGTACTTTGGCTCTCTCTATGAGCCTATCCTCTATTGCACGAAGGATGCGAAGAACTACATCTTCAATGCGACCGACATCGAGGTCGAGGCGCGAACTGGCGCCGTGCGCAAGCTAATCGACTACCGGAAAGCGGTTCCAACCCCATACAAGACGACCAAGGTTCCCGGCAATACCTGGTACCTACCTCGTGTGCGCTACCGGATGCCGGAATACGAAGAGCATCCAAGTCAGAAGCCCGAGGCGCTGCTAGAGCGCATCATCAAAGCCAGCTCGAACCCTGGTGACACGGTTCTTGACCCCTTCAGCGGCACGTTCACAACATGCGCAGTGGCGCAACGTCTCGGTCGTCGCTCGATTGGCATCGAGTCACAAGCCGAGTACGTAAAAATCGGCCTCCGCCGGCTCAGTATCGCTACCCATTTCAACGGGGAGGCGCTGCATGCTCTGGATAAAGCCTACCTTCGCAAGAATGGAAACGGCGTAAAGGGCGTAGTAGTCTCCGAAGAACAAACAGGGTTATTCGATGCCGACGTTTGATAGTGTCCATCACGCCTTTACGCCCAGCATTCTCGATATACTCAAGAAGCACTTCGGGGATTACGCAATTGATGTCTTCACAAGCAGCCCTATTCTTGGCTACTTGAACAACAAGACTAAAGCGGCCAACCGTGGGTCTAAAGCGCGAGGAGCGTTTGCTAACCACTACGCGCTCTATGTCGTGGTTGAGGACTACATCAAGAAAGGCTTCGCTGATGGAAAAGCTGGTGCCCCTTACTCCAAGTACGAAGGGGCTCGCTTCTCCGATTTGTTCCGCCGGCAGCGCGAGTTACCTTTCGGCTCCAAGCTACAAAACCACGCTCTCAACTCGCGCTTGAACGATGAGTTCAAAAAGTTCTATCCATCTGTGGGCAAGCCTCCCATCGTTCGCGATGTGGCGACGCAGCGCTACTGGATACAGGAAGATCTCCTGCAGGTGGTAGTGCGCCATAAAGATGGGAATGACAACACCTACAACATTGCACGCGCTGTCATCGACATCATCGATGCCTACGTAGCCACAAAGCGGGCAGCCTTTGAAGGATTTCTAGAGACTTGCCGACAAATTGCGGAAATTGGTAAGCAAGACCCAAAACAAGCCATGGAGTTTGTGGTTGACCAACTCGCACCAAATGTCGATGCCCGCGTCTTCGAAATAGTCAGCTATGCCGTTCTAAAGGCTAAGTTCGGCCAGGAAACCGTTTGGATTGGCAATACAAAGGAAACGATCGCCGAAGAGTTCTTGGTGCTCTACAAGACGGGTCGAACCAACGCGAACGACGGTGGCATCGACTTTGTGATGAAGCCGCTAGGGCGCTTCTTCCAAGTAACGGAAACCATCGACGTAAACAAGTACTTCCTCGACATCGACAAGGTACAGCGCTTCCCCATCACCTTTGTTGTTAAGTCGGATGAGACGGCTGAACAGATCCGGGCCGCTATACGTGCTCAAGCGGTAGCGAAGTACAAGATTGAGGCTGTTGTCGATACCTATATGAAGGCTGTTGAAGAAGTCATCAACGTGAAAGACTTAGTGTCTGCTTTCGACATCGTGGTCAAGTCCGGTCGGCTGCAAAGCGTCATGGATGAAATCGTCGTCCAAAGCAAGGTTGAATTCAACTACAACGACGATGAAGATGAAGAATCAGCTGATACGGGCTATTTACTGGATCTGTGATTCATCTTCCTTAGTGAGTGTGCCGCGACTCAAGGCTGAGTGATACCCCCCATCGAGGCGCCTTCGGCAAAACTGGGCAAAAACTGGGTCAGAGTGAGCCACCCCTGATAACTCGAAAAACAGGGGTCGGAGTGCTCTTTCTTGTTCGGTACCTTTGAAAGTCGGCTCTGACCGCAATTCTACCTCTGGGGGAGTCCTCTCGCCTTGCGCCATCGAACAGCCATCCGCTTCGTCTTCCGGCTTCGTTGCCCTACCGCGCTCATTGTCTTCGGCCCCGGTCACACATCCATCGGCCACCACTTCCGGCACGCACCCAATCGGGATCTATGCCATGCTCGGCTCTCGGCGGCAATGCTCGGGGGCACGGACCATGCTTCATTGCCGCTAACCGTTCGTTCAAGCCTATGCCGCTTCGCGAGGCGGCTTAAGCCAGGCGTTAGGCAATCTAATGATCGAAGCAGAGCAAGCCAAAGCTTTAGTCCTTCGTCGCTGCGAAGCTTCTCGCGAAGGAAGGGACCATTTTGTTATTCAATCCTGCGCGCTTTCAAAGGGGGGTGACTACTGGATCATTCGCGCAAACAGCGAAGATTTTGTCCTGCGAGGTATTCACGGGCGATGCTATGTTGGCGTAAATGCTCATCTTGTCAGTACTGCATCGGGTGAAATTGAAACCGTCGGTAGTGGTCAGAGTGTTGATGAGTACCTTCAAGATAAATGTGATGCTGCAACGGCTGGTAGCAATCACTACGTGCTAGGCCCGGACTTCGACAAACGCGACAAGGCGGGCGTGATTCGCCTGCGACAAAGACTGGAGTGCTCACTCCAGAGAGCAATGCAACTCGTATCCTCCGAGTTCAATTGTTGGCTCACAGGTGAGAAGCGCTTGCTTAGCGACGCCAAGGCGATCTTGCAGAAAGAAGGAGTTACTACGAGTATTCGACTACTTGAGAACCCGGGATGTGCAGTGAGAATAGACAACTCGGTTTGGCACTGGACTGCACTGAAGTCGGCTTTGAATCGAGTAGAGACAAAATGACACGCGAAGTGGAGCGGGCAGAGTGCACGCGTGGCACTGGGCCATGCTTCGCATCCACGGAGAAGTCTACTGGCTTGCCAATCCTCAGCTTGAGTCTCCTTCGCAGGAATACCTCGATGTAGCATCGTTGCTGGAGCCGAACAGTGGCCCCTAACAATTCACTTGAGCCGATGCCGAAGCCACTGCGCGGGTCCGCTTAGTTCAGGCGCTAGGTGTCACATCACATGCTTAGCCAGCTTTGGGAATCATGGCAGTTCAACCTCGGGCTCGGCTTGGCTAGCCTCGGCGCTGGGCTGCTGGTAGTGTCGCCATGCCTGCTCGTCCCCTCTTGGCGTCGTAAGCTTCTTCGGTCGAACTTAGATATCGAGGGCATCGGCATCATCGCGCTGACAGTCGTGTTGGTTGCCGCCGGTTGTTACAACTACTTCGGTGATGGCAATGGCGGCTGACAACTCATTCAAACCGAACCTGCTCCGCCAGCTGGCACAACTGAAGTGCTGGACCGCATGAACAAGGTCGTCGCAAACCTGGTAATAGCGCTCGGCGCGCTAGTCGCGCTGGTCGGGCTAGCTGGCACGCCGCTCATTCTGCATCAGCTTCCGATCTCCCTGATGTTGCCAAGCGACGGACGGGCTTCCCATCCGTTCCTTCGGGCGGTCCCTACGGAGCTACCCTGGCCGGACCATCTGCCTTATCTTTTTCTCCTCCTGGGGGGCGTCATGCTCATCGCTGGCATACTTTCGCGCAGGAGACCCCGGGGCACTGCGACGTAGCGATTCATGCAAACATAAGCAGCATTGCAGCGACGCTCAAAGTCAGGTGTTAGCCTCCATATGTTGAGTCACACCAACTGCCGGGAGATTTGGGAATCGGCACCAAATGGGGCGTCTCTTTGCGCTCTCATCAATGGCGACATCGGCTGGCTGATGTTCTTGCCCTCGCCTGAAGATCCGGGCTTCAGTTCACGCAATCCGTCCTATTCCGGTCTGCTTGACGCAATGATCGAATACAAACTCTCCAATGGCCAAGTCGACTCATATCCAGCTTCATGGGCGCTGCCGCTCGCAACGATAGAGCGAGCCCTCGCCTGTTTCCGGGACACGGGCAAGCCACCAACATTCATTTGCTGGCACAACGACTCCGATGATGATTCAGAATGTTGAGTTGCCGCCTAGCGATGCGTTCAAGCGAACCTATGCCGGGAAGGCCGAACATTCAATCACGCGTTTCGGGCGCGAAGGCTGCTTAAATTAGCGGTTTTCCCTAACGAATGCCGCCCATGCTGATCCACGCCATTTAAGCCGACATCACCAAGCTCGCGCTCGATGCAATCGTCAACGCCGCGAATTCGTCCTTGCTTGGCGGTGGTGGCGTTGACGGGGCGATCCATCGCGCCGCAGGTCCTGCGCTGGTCCACGAGTGCCGGTTGCTCGGTGGATGTAAGACGGGAGAGGCGAAAACTCACGCGCGGCTACAAGCTGCCGGCACGGCACATCGTCCACACGGTTGTGCCAGTGTGGCAGGGCGGCTCGAACGCGGAGCCCGATCTCCCTGCGTCTTGCTATCGGCGTAGCCTGGAGGTTGCGGCAAGCGCCGGAATCCGATCTATCGCGTTTCCCTCCATCAGAACCGGCATCTATGACTACCCCATCGAAGCCGCCGCAACAGTGGCAACGACGACAGTGAAGGCCACGGCGCCTGACCGGGCTTCGACGAGGTCGTCTTCTGTTGCTTCTCGGATGCGGATCTACGCGTCTACGAGCGTCTCCTTACGCAGGGGGCTGCCTAACAACGCGTTCAACCCCGACGTATCACGGAAACGGGATCCGAGCGCACTTGCCTTGGAAATGCCCACTGCTCCCTGTTCTACTGGACGCAAAGCCGGGAAAAATGGCCCGGTCTGAATGAGGCACGGAAGACGCATACGTGACGACAACGGCTGATGACCTCAAAACCCAACTCGCCCGCTCGGGTGTCATCCTGGAGATCGGGGGATTCCGGCCACCCGACGATCCCCTGGCGAGTTGGTTCGGTCGCGTGAACGTCTGCGCGCCGGGCGAGGCATGGCCGGAGACGGCGGGACGGCCGATGCACGCGCTATGTCAGATCAACGTCAGCGACCTGCCGCTGCGGCCGGCCCGTCTCGCGGATATCGCACTGAATGCGGTGTTCATCGGTCCCGATACGCTCCCGGTCGATACGCCCAACGGGGAAGGGTGGTGTCTGCGGGCCTACGAGCGGCTCGATGGACTGGTCCCGCTGGCGCCACGGAATACCGATTCGCCTATCAGCGCATTTCCGATGCGGCCGCATGTCTTTCATGACGACTACCCGCGCTGGGAGGATGCGCCGATGGATCTGCCGGCAGACATCGAAGCGCGCTACCACGATCTCTTCCGGAACCTGGATGGCTTCAAGCTGGGAGGATGGCCGACGCTGATCCAGGCCGAGATCTTCTGGGCGCCTTTCAAGCGCCATCCCGCGTCGCCGGAATTCGTCTTCCAGATCGACTCCACGGACAAGGGCCACTGGATGTGGGGCGACGGCGGCGTCGGCTACTTCGGACGCGGAACGGCGCCCTGCAAGGAGGACGAGTGGGCGCTTGCGTGGCAGTGCTACTAGCGACGCCCAGCGGAGAAGGCAGCGGCAACAAGTACGCAGTTCAGCGGGAAAACAGGGGTCAAAGTACACTTTGCATGCGCGACGATTTTAAAGTTCGTTCTGACCCCAGCTATACTCAATGGCGTAGCGCTTGTCCTTCAAGATTTTCCAAATGCGGACAATGGTGGCGGGATTAGCAGGGGCTAGACGAGTCATTGGCGATGTACAATGCTGGTAACGCCTACGGCGGTGCACATCGTCTGCAAGACTTCCAAGATCTCATTTTCAGAGCTGCAGCATGACTCCGGCGCCTAACAACTCATTCAAACCGACGCCACTTCGCGGCGTGGCTTAATCTAGATACCAAGCAAATCTCATGGCACGCGTTCCTGTGATTCGAATTGAGCTTGGAAACGTAACGTCCGCGAAGGATCTGCATGCCCTTCTCATGGAGTCGCTCGGCTTCCCTAGCTGGTATGGCCGCAATTGGAATGCATTTTGGGACGCCATCACCGGTCTGGTAGAAATGCCTGAGCAACTAGTTCTAGACGGCTGGCAGCGGTTTTCATTGCGCATGCCCACGGATGCGCAATTGATATGCAAGTGCCTCAAGGACATGTCCGATATGTATCCCCTTCTTTCTTCAACGGTCGTGTATACCTAACATCCCGTTCAAGGTACACGCACTGTCGCGCGTCGCTTGGAAAAATACGGGTCAGAGTTCACTTTATTGTGTGCGGCACTTTTGGAAGTTCGCGGACGATTGTGCGCTTGCGTGGCAATGCCATTAGCGACGCCCGGCGGAGAAGGCTGCGGGACCAGGTGCGCAGTTGATCGAGTGATGCATCAAGCGAGTTCCTAGCCAGACTACGCGCTATTGTGCGCGGTGAGCCGACAGGTCTACTCTGATCCAGCTGTCTGGTCGATCACATTAGGGGGTGTGATATGAAGTGCGGGCTGCTGTCTTTGGTCTTGCTGGCGGGCCTTGCGGCATGTCACTCCGCGCCGTCGCCGCGGCCCGCCGTCGCACATGGGGATGGCGCATCGCCGGACCGTCCCGTCGATCTGTCCGCGGCGCACAGCGAAGGCGCCGGCATCGCGGCGCAACGCAGATGGCTCGATCAGCACTACCCCGGCGCGCGCATCAAATCGCAGTCGCTATTGTTTGAGCCGTCGGCCATGGACCTCATCACGATCGTGCTGCCCTCCGGCGAGGAGCGCGAGGTCTACTTCGACATTTCGTCCTACTTTGGGAAGTGGTGAGCGGCGCCATCGCCAGTATGATGCGACACGCTTGCGTTAGCGCATATGCATCAAACGCCCTGCAATGATGAAATGCCAACCTCACCGCCTTGCAGATCGATCCAGGCACCCACGACATGAAGCGACATATCAAAGCGCTTGGAGCCGCGACCATCGTGGCGTGTGTCGCCGGATTCATGCTCTTCGGCTATTCGCCGATGCCGTGTGCCTGCGAAACGCCATGGCAGCTGGTGTACACCGCGTCAGGCTTGCCGTTCGACCGTCCCTATCGGACCTATGACGCAGTGCAATTGCAGTACGGACTTGACCGCCATCTTGCTGGGTCGACGGTCGTCGGTTCAAGCGACTACTTCTTCGACGCCTGCCAGGAAACGGCACCCCGGCGGCGGCGATGCGTCATTGCCACCGAAGAATCGTTGCTGCGAAAGTCGGGCTACGTGATCGAGATGGACACGGACGCGGAGGGACGACTCGAACGCACCCATGTAACGACCTACTCGGCGTGGCGCTAGCCGTTCCTACGCGGGAAAGAGATCGCATGCAGCGATGATTCGTGTCATCTCGGAATTTCTTGTGTCCGATGACTTGAGAACCGCTACGACAAGGTTATGCAACAATGCGCCTAAGCCGCTGGAGAGAAAGTATGAAAAAGCATCTCGCCGTACTGCTGCTGATCCTGGGCCTGGCCTGCAGCGCGCCCGCGCTCACCCAATCCTCCAAGTCCCCATTGCTCGGCAAATGGGTGCTCGATGTCGCAAGCATGCCGGTGCCGCCCGACAAGCGGCCGAAAAGCGCCACGCTCACCTACAGCGATGTGGGCAAGGGCAAGTGGCAGACGAATGCCGACATCGTCGGTGGCGATGGGCATGACATCCATGCCGTCGCCATTTATCCGCTAGACGGAACCGCAGCCCCAAGCAAAGGCTACCCGACGGTCGACACCACGGCCGTATGGCTGCCGGCGCCGAACGTGATGGTCGCGGCGTTCTACTTGAAGGGAATGCCACGCACGACACGCACTTACACCGTCGCCCCTGACGGCAAGACGATGACCGAAACCGTGGTCTGGTTGAACATCAACGGCGAGCCGGCGATCACGATGAACCGCTTCAACCGCGCTGAATAGCCTATGCGGAAAATACGGCTCAGAGCACGCTTTCTTGGGAGTTCGCTCTTGGCCTCTTCTAATCTGTGGAATATGGCGAATGAGGAGCGAGCATCGGCATGTCGTCATTCGTACTTCAAGCGAGCAGCATCGCTGTAGAACACCCAGAGGGGGAGTGCCATCTGGTCGGCTTCGCCGACCAAGCGCTCGATACCACGACCTATCTCCTGCTCCAGCGCGCATTCTCGTTCGACGAGCAGGACGTGGCGTTGAGGATGGCCACCTATCATGTCGAATGGTGTGGCCAGGAGACCTCGGGCTATGGCGGCGTCTCCCAGTTTCTGCTCAGCCCTGGCTACGCGCGGATTACATTCGTCCCAGATTCGCCGGTGGCACTGGCTGGTTTGGGGCTTCTCACGATCGTGTTCCAGTTGACACCGCCGGAGTACCTGGCATTGCAGGCTGCCCTTCGTTGCATATTCGCGGGAAGCAGTTGCTTCTTGGTGACCGATGCTTAAAGTGTCGTATCCGACCCATACCCGCTCGCGGGCTTGATCGTTCGGGATTAGCGGCAAAGGTGGGCTAGATGCGACTTGTCCTTGTCACTGCGCTTTTCCTGGCCGCGTCCTCAGCCGCGGCCAGCAGCACGATGTGTGCGTTCTATGCGCCGCCCGGCGCACCAGTGCCGGATCTGGAATTTCTTGGCTACGACAAGATTGGTGGGATCCTCATTCAAGACAAGAATGGGCCACGCATTCTTCCGCAAGGTTCCTACAAAGTCGTTGCGTTGGATCAGAGCGCTAGCAGGATCGACCTGACCTACGCCAATCC
Source organism: Xanthomonas sp. NCPPB 2250 (assembly GCF_056725265.1). Classification (NCBI taxonomy): domain Bacteria; kingdom Pseudomonadati; phylum Pseudomonadota; class Gammaproteobacteria; order Lysobacterales; family Lysobacteraceae; genus Xanthomonas; species Xanthomonas sp. NCPPB 2250. The sequence continues at coordinate 59,253 of NZ_CM161520.1, forward strand.
AGGCGATCCCTCGCTTCCACCGAGCTTCAGGCTAAGGGGAGCTGGGCCGGACACGACCTTGACCGTGCGCGGCAAGACGTACAAGGGCAAACTAAGTTGCGGGGCATGGTGAGCCATGCGCGACCACCTGGTAGTCAACCAGCGCTGTGCCGCTGAGCTGAAGGCTGGGACTGGCGCCTCTACTGAACCAAGAGCGTGTTGGCGGCCTGTGCAAACTGGGCGGTCGTTTGGAGAAGTCGTAGTGTATTGATTGGAGTCATGTGGTTCCGTCCTATAGACTGGAATTCATTCAAACCAACTACAATTCGCGCGGATCGACTCAAAAGAGGCAACTTGCAATATGAAAAGGGTCTCTCTACTCGCCGTGTTGGCGCTCAGCGTGTCGCCACCCGCCGTCGATGCCAAAGACCTCTTCGCCAAAGATCGCTGCAAAGCCGCGTACGAGTATCACTTCCTCAACAGGGCCGTGGCGTTCGAGGATTGGACAGGAGTAGAACTTTTGCTTGAAGGCGGCGCGGACCCAAACGGTCGTGGCTATGCGCAGATCACAGAGTGCGTTCGCCTTCCAGGTGAGTTCAGCTCCCCACTCGCACTGGCAGTGAGGAACGGGAACGCCGACCTCGTTCGCTTGCTACTGAAATATGGGGCAGATCCTAATCTTCTGGAAGGAGAGTCGGTGACCCCAACGGGAATTGCACGCGGCATGGCTTCCCCGGCCATCCTGCAACTGCTGCTTGAGCATGGCGGAAGATAGGCACAGTACCTTGTTCGTGCGAGATCGCATCCATCTGCCGCTAACGGACGCATGACCACATTCCAATTCCAACCCCGCTGGAAGGAAGAACTCGTCTGCACCGGCCCGGGCGGCGAGTTCGTGCTGGATTTCCCGATGGGTGTGCCGACGGTCTACGTGCCCACCGAGCATGCCTGGGCGCAGAGTGCACCTGCGTGGGCGCGCGACCTGTGGCCGGTGTTCAAGGCCGAGTTGGAGGCCTGGTGCCAGGCGCGCGACGTGCAGTTCTTCCTGGATGGATCGGCCAAGTGCTACGGAGCCACTGCCAAGGCCTAGGTGAACACGCTGACAGCAGGCGGATGCGCGTGGCTTGGTATCCTGGCGCGCCATCGCAGCAAGGTTTCCAATGAGCCAGAGTGCAGAGCGCGCCGACGCGACGAACGTCGCGCTGTATCACCTGATCGTGCCGGAATCGCACGAAGTGCTTGGCCCATGGGCGGACGCGTTCCCGGCGTATACCGTCGTCGTCGGTTACTCGAGCCTCGGCCACTTCTTTCTGCATGATCCGGCCAGCCAGGATTACGCGGTGCTGCATCCGTTCAAGGCCGCCGGCAAGTCGTATGGCGCACATGCGTCCACCGCGGCGTTCGAGGCGGCCATCCTGCGCGATCCGGGTTTCGAGGCGTATGTGTTGCGCGGCGACCATGTACGGGCGATCGCGGCGCGTCTTGGCCCGTTGAAGCCCGGGCAGATCTATATCCCGCAACCGTATCCGACGCTGGGCGGAACGGAAGCGCCCGAGACGTACGACAAGGGCGATGTGTGGGTCTTTGCGGACCTGGTCGCGCAAAGCGTGAGGTTGTGACGTGAACCCGAGCGATTTTGCAAGGCATGGCTGATGGGGATGTCGCACGCAAGTCGTCGATCGGCACGTGCGTTGTGCCTGCTTGCAGGCGCGCTGCTTGGTGTTGCCGCGTTCTGCGTGGGCGTTGACCCTGCGTCTCCGGTACGGTCGGGCGCGTGCGTGCTGCTTGCGATCGGCGCCAGCGTCCATGTGGTCTCTGCGTTCCTGGGCAGCGACGCCTGGCGGAGTCGCTTGATAGGGCTATGGCCGGGCATCTGAAGGTACGCTTTCAACAACCCGGGCGGCACGACGTCGCCGCCCGGATCACATGCACCGCGAAAGCCGCAGACGCTCGCCTCAGTGCTTCGCCGCCTTGCGCCGGTACACGCCATTGAAGCTGACGTTGGCGCCACCGCACTCCAGGTTGTCCGAAGCCACCAGCAGGTCGCCGACCAGCTGCAGGCGGACCTTGCAGTCGTCCTGGCTGAGCTCCAGCCGATTGCCTTCCGGAAAGCCGCGCGCGGTCACGGCGCCAAGGTGCGGCCCACCAGGCGCTTGATCTGGGGTCGGGTTGGCGCTGGGCCAGTAGGCATCGCCGTTGGCGGTGATGGTGCCGTCGCCGTTGGCGAGCAGTTGCAGTTCGTTGTCGCCGTCGTGCCACTGGCCGACCCAGGCCTGCGGCTTCGGCGCGGCCGTCGCCGGCAGCGGCTGCACACTCGACGCCGCCACCCAGCCGGCGCTGCCGCCGACCTTGTTGGGGTAGAACGCGCAGACGAAGCCGCCCTGGCGCTGCGCCAGGATCACGGTGTCGTCCTTGACCACATAGGCGCGCTGCCGGCACGCGGCCTCGCCCTTGGCCGGGCAGCCGTTGTCGTCGTTGAGCAGGTACAGGCGCGGTACTGCGACCTTGGCGAGCGAGAACCCGGCCGTACTCATGGGGAAGCCGCCGTTGCGGCACATCGCCTTGTCCTCGTCCGGCGCCGCGTAGGCCAGTGCGGGAACCGCCAACAAGGCAAGCAGCCAGGTCTTGTGCATCACAGTCGCTCCAGAGGTGGGTCAATAGTGTGGTGCATGCCGGGTGAACCGGTGGCGAGCGAATTAGCAGGCGAGGATCTCTTGCCGCCCGCCGGACACTGCTGCTGTGCTGCGTGGCGTGGCCTCCGTAACCCATGCGCGCCGGCCAGCCGCAGCGATGCCGAAGAACACCTCGACCTGTAAGGTGGCTGCCATCAGGCGCGCCGCGAGGATGCCCTTGCCGCGGTCCAGATTTCAGAGGGTGATGGAATGGCAGTGAAGTACCGGGCGGGCGATGTCTTCGCGATCCCGTTGGATGCGGGGACGTACGCGCTCTGCCAAGTGCTGTGGGCGCCGCAGGGCGACTATCGCAAGGTGGTCGGTTTCTGTGTGCTGGAACAGCAGGCATCGGAACCGACGCTTGGCGCGTCGCCGGCACAGCCGCTGCCGGTGCGCGATGGCGACAAGGACATCCGATTGCTGTTTGCCGGCACCCAGAAACTCAGGAGCGGCGAATGGCGGATCGTCGGCCACGCGCCGTTGCCCGACGACGCCAGGGAGTTGCTGACCTTCCACATCGCCGGCGCCTTGCACGAAGGCGACACCTTCGTGCGGATGCTGTCGGTGGACGAGTACGCGCGCTATCCGTCGATGTCGGTGCTCGGATTCGAACTGGTGCAACGACTCCTGAGCGGCAGCCGCTGATCTGGGGCGTGGGCCGTTGACGGCCAGTGGCCGCTCGGCGAGCATCGCATGCAGCCTCGGCGCAGGGGCGTGACCAACGCCGCACATCACTTCTGTCTGGATCAGGTGACACCATGCCCGCAAGCCTGTTGACCGAGGTGGTCCTGCGCCCGCTGGTCGAGATCGTCCTCTACGGTCTGTGCTATGTCGTCGGCATGCTCGTGGTGCCGACGTTCTCGTTCGGCTACTACAGCGTCGAACCGTGGAGCAGCAAACGGCGCAGCAAATCCGGCAAGCGCAGCGCCTATCTGGCCCCACGCGTGGTCTCGGCCGACGCGGCGGCGTTCTGGGGCGGGTTTTCCCTGGTGGGCTTGGGGTTGTTGGGCTATGCGCTGTGGAGCGCGGCGGGCGCTTAACCTCGAAGCGGCCACACCGCGCTACGCTTTCTCGCCTTGGACTGCAACGGATTGCACCGATGCCACATTCCGGCACCTGCTTCATCACCCGACACACGCTGTCGGCGCTGCGCGATCAGATTCACCAAAGGCCCGAACTGGTGATGGCGCTCGAAGGCTTGATTGAGGTGGAAGAGGAGCACTTTCCTGATCCACCGATCTACGCTGCGCTGTCGCATCTGGCGCAATGCACGGCATGCCAGGCCTGGAGCGCGCTCTGGCTGGAGGCGCAGTTTCCCGAGAGCGGGGCGTGGCGCGAGCGCGTCGCTCGCTACTGCTGCTTCAGCATGTTCGAGGCAGTGACCAAGCCGGACAGGGTGGTGCGGATCGGGTTCGAGTTGTTCCGTGGCGAGGATCCGACCTGGTACCTCAATGACGCGATCTGTGTGCAGTTCTGTCCGTGGTGTGGGCAACGTCTGCCCGATCGCCCGTTCGAGCCGGATCTGCATCCGGAGCCGGAGCCAACACCATGACGCGGTGCCGCCGCCGCGTCGCGGCCGTTTCAGTGCAACCGCGACAACCGCCGCCCGCCCTGTGGATGGCGTGGCGCTGCGATCGGTCTCAGGGCGTCTCTGGGCGCGCGTGCTGTCTACGGCGGATGCGATGAGTTGTCATGCAGGCATGCTGCAATGGATCTGGCCGGTTGCGGCACCATGGTGTCCGGCGCTGGTCGCTGGCTGCTGCGAGTGCCGTCTCTGCGTGCCGCAGGCGCCTGCGTAGGCCGCACGAGCTACATGACGTGCCGCACCGCTGTCCACCTGGACCGCCGCGCGTGCGTTACCCTCCGGGACCGCCCATCCGCGCCTGCGCGCCATGACGCAGCCGCGCCGATGCGCGCGTCCGCCCCCCGATCGTTCGAGAGTCAAGCTGCCGCATGCATCCTGTCATCCATTTCCGCTCCCGCCTGCTCGAGGTGAGCGCCGAGCCGGAGAATCCCATCAATCCGATCCGCGGCAGTTCGTTGCTGGACTGGTTGCGCGTGCGGGTGGGCGACGCCATGGTCCTGTCCGAGCCGGACCCGGAGGACTGGGGCTGGGCGTCCGAAGCGGAATGCCAGGGGCGCACCTACCTGGTCGGCGCCTACGCCGAGGAAGAGGTCGACGGCAACCATACCTGGATGCTGCAGATCGACAAGGAGCGCTCGTTCTGGGAACGGCTGCTCGGCCGCCATGCGATGCGCGACGACGATCCGTGCTTTGCGCGGCTGCATGCGCTGATCGCGGCGGAACCGCGGTTCACCGACGTGGTGGTCGAACGCGAATCCTGACCGCCGGTACGGCTGCCCGACGCGATGGCGCGGACTGCAGCACACGCGCCATCGCGCTTGGGTATGCTCGGCGGCCCCTCTCCATCCGCGTGCCACCATGCCGATTCGTACCCTGTCGCTGTTCCCGTTGCTGCTGATCGGCACCTCGCCCGAGCTGATGGCGGCACCCAAGCATTGCCTGCCGTATGGCCCGACCCAGGTCACCCTGTCCGGTACCCTCGCGCCGTCGCCCAACGACGCCGCCGCGCCTACTGCCCCGCACACGCATGCGCATCCGGACGCCGCTGCCGCTGCCGGTGCGGCAGCGACCCAGGAAGAGGTACTGATCCTGCCGCAGCCGCTGTGCGTGGCGGCGTCGGCGGATGGGCGCCAGCCGCGGCACGAGCAGGTGCGCCAGCTGCGGCTGGCGGTCACCGCGGACCAGGCGGCGCACCTGCGCGAAGAAGGCGTCGGCCAGGTGGTGCGGGTGACCGGAACCCTGGCGCATGCGCCGACCACGCCGGATGCACCGCCGCTGCGCCTGAGCGTGCTCGGGGTGGACAGCGACTGAAGGATGCCCTGGCGACGCGCTTTCGCTGCGATTGAGCGGCATGTGTCGTGGCCTCGTAGGAGCGGCTTCAGCCGCGACGGGCATTCCCGGTAAAGCCTGTCGCGGCTGAAGCCGCCCCTACGTGGTTGGCGTCCCGGTGAGATCGGATGTCTCCTGTTCCTAGGCATCTGGTTGCTGCGGCCACGCCGGCCGCTGGCGCACGAGGCAGCGCTCGCATTGACGGCGTGCAGCGGCTGACCGAGGATCGCCATGCCGCGCCTGGCGGCTCAAGGTGTTGGCGATCCATGAGGGCAATGCGTTTTCTGTGTGCGATAAGCCTGTGGCTGAGCGCGTTCGCCGCCATCGCGGGCGAGCCGCCGGCGCGCACGGTCCAGACGTTCTATGCCTGGGCGATCGCGCCCGAGCACGCCGATGGCGACGTTGCGCAGGTGCGGCATCTGCTGGGGCGGGAACTGTTCGCGGCGCTGGAGGCGCAGCGCGCCTACGAGGCGGCCTGCGCCAAACTGGTGCCTGCAGACGTCAAGCCGCACATGCTCGACCAGAGCCCCTTCTTCCTGTGGCCGGACCAACCGACGGCGTTGGTCTCGACGACCGCACAGGCCAAGGGCGACACCGCGCAGGTACGCGCCCGCCTGGCCGTCGACGGCCTGCAGTGGACGGACACGGTGGTGCTCGGCCGCCAGGACGGTCGCTGGGTGATTCTGGACATCGCCTGGCAGGAAGGAACGCTCACCCGACGCCTGGCCGACTTTGCGGCGCAGCGCTGCACGCAATGACGCCGCCGGCGTAGACGAGGGAAGCACGATGGATGACGTCGGCAGCCGTACCGCGTTATTGCTGAGCCTGCAGCGCGCCTTGCTCGGTGAGGTGCACCCGCAACTGCGGCAGGCCTCGATCGAGGCCGATCAGGCGCGCCGGGTGGTCCGGTTGCGCTTCGAATACGACGGCCCACCGATGGAAGCGCCGCGCGAAAGCTGCTCGTGCGCCGCCACAGAGGTGATCGCGGACTTTCCGGCGCGCTGGGACCTCGAAGAAGCGCATGTCGCCGTGCCGATGCCGGCGCCGCTGCAGCCCCTGCAGCACGTGGCATACCGTCGCGCAGAACCTGACGCTTCGGCCTGAATGGCACAGCGGGTTCTATCGTTCCCGCGTGCCCGCCTCCACCACCCCGGAAATCGGCGTCGCCGCGGGAAACGCGTCGCGCAGCAGGTCCACGCCCTGCTGTGGCTTGGCCAGCGGCGTCAGGTCCTGCCGGTCGGCGCGCAGTTCGGCGCTGCGGTGCGGGGCGATGGCATCGCGGCGGGCCTGCAGGTCCGGCTGCAGTTCACCGTCGCGGTTGAACGACCAGGCCAGCATGGGCTCGCCCAGGGGCAGGGCATCGCCGGGCTTCGCGCCGTCGCGCGAATGCCAGGTATGCCAGGTCTTGCCGTAGCTGTTGAGCTTGCTGCGCATCAGCGCCTTCTCCGCGGCGAGCGGCAGGCCGGGCGCGGACAACTGCCCGGACAGGATCTCGCCGTTGTGCGGATGCCAATAGCGGCGCTCCTCCGGCGGCAGTCGCTGGAACAGATTCTCGGAAATGATGTACTCCACGCCGGTCAGGTTGGCCTGCGCGGTGTCGCCGTCGAACAGGGCGCACTGGGCAAACTCCTCGTTGACCTGGCGGCAGAAGTGGTGGGCTTCCATCTGCTGGTGCGGGTGGTCGCGCATCGGGTGGAAGCCGACCAGATGGATGTCCAGCACTGCAGCCGGGCCATCGTCCTGCAGCGCCTTGGCGCCGGCCTCGAGAACGCGGGTCTTGGCACTCTCGGCAGCGCCGGGCGGCTGTGTGGCGGGTTCTGTGCGGTCGCGGCCACAGGCAGCCAGCGTCAGCAGCAGGGGAGCGAACAGGATCCGGCGCATGCGGGGTCTCCAAGAGCGGCGCGGCGGCGTCGGGCCGCATGGCCCGGACGTGTGGCGCACGACAGAGGCAGCATCGGCTGCGCCACGTCGATCGACTGTGGCCGGGGTGTGTGCACGGCGTGGTGCCGCGCAGGCCCAACCCGCCGGCGGCGCGATGCATGAGGTCCGCGGATGTCCGCTGCGAGGGCGTGGCGTGACGTGATGCGGTCACGCACCGTCTCGCCGTGGCCGCCACGCCGTCATTGCAATGGCGGTGCAACACAGACGACATATCGTGCCGCGCTGCGCCACAGTCTGGCGTATGCCGTCGCGGGCTGCTGCGCAAGCCGAACGGACTCGATTTTGCGCGCTCACAAGGATCCGACATGCTGCATCCCCATCTCTCCCCGCGGCCGCTGACCGCGCGCGCCGCGCCGGCCCGTACCCGCCTGGCGCAGGCCTGCGCCGCCCTGGTGCTGGCCTCGGTCGCCGCCGCCGCCGCCGCGCAGGACAGCGCGCCGTCGCTGGCCGGCAGCGAGACCCGCCCGGCCAATGTCGCCGGCAATGGCGATGCGGCGACCTCGCTGGATACCATCATCGTCACCGCCGAGCACCGCGAGCAGAACCTGCAGGACGTGCCGGTGTCGGTGGGCGTGGTGCAGGGCGAGGCGATGCGCGACTTCACCGCCGGTGGCGACGACACCCTGCTGGCGCTGTCCGGTCGCGTGCCCAGCTTCTACGCCGAGACCACCACCGGCCGCATCTTCCCGCGCTTCTACATCCGCGGCCTGGGCAACATCGACTTCTACCTCGGCGCCTCGCAGCCGGTGTCGATCATCCAGGACGACGTGGTGCTGGAACACGTGGTGCTGAAGTCCAACCCGGTCTACGACGTGGACCAGGTGGAAGTGCTGCGCGGCCCGCAGGGCTCGCTGTTCGGCCGCAACACCACCGCCGGCATCGTCAAGTTCGACAGCATCAAGCCCAGCGACGACTACACCGGCCGCGTCACCGCCAGCTACGGCAGCTACAACACGGTCTCGGTCGACGGCGGCATCGGCGGCCCGATCAACGACGTGCTGTCGTTCCGCGTGTCCACGCTGTACCAGCACCGCGACGACTGGGTGGACAACACCTACACCGGCCCCAGCGCCGACGGCACGGTTACCCCGAAGAAGGACGCGATGGGCGGCTACGACGACCGCAACGCGCGCCTGCAGCTGCTGCTGAAGCCGAGCGAAAACTTCTCGTTGCTGGGTGCGTTCCATACCCGCGACTACGACGGCACCTCCACCCTGTTCCTGCGTGGCGCGCTGCGCAAGGGCTCGAACAAGGTCGACGTGCCGCGCGATCAGGTGGCCTACGACGAGGCCCACGACAACCCGCAGGCGTACAAGACCCATGGCGCCTCGCTGAAGGCGATCTACGACTTCGGCGGCGTCTCGCTGACCTCGATCAGCGCCTACGAGACCACCTCCGGCTACAGCCGCGGCGACACCGACGGCGGCGCCGCGGCCAACTTCCCGGTCAACGGCGTGCCCAACGGCTACGGCCAGTCGATGGGCCAGGTGCGCGACCTGGACCAGTACACCCAGGAACTGCGCCTGGCCAGCGAAGGCGACGCCCCGCTGCAGTGGCAGGCCGGCGCGTTCTACTTCGACGGCAAGGACACCACCGATTTCTACCAGCGCGCCTACTTCCTGCAGACCGCCGCGCGCAATCCCAACAACTGGGTGCGCCTGCACAACAGCAACACCTCCTGGGCCGGCTTCGGCCAGCTGACCTACAAGGTCACCGACGCGCTGACCCTGACCGCCGGCGTGCGCCAGACCCGCGACAGCAAGGAGACCAAGCTGCTCAAGACCGCCGACACCGCGGCCGGCGTGGTCACCTACAAGGGCCGCCGCGACGTGCGCCTGGCCGACACCCAGCCGAGCTGGGACCTGAGCGCGATGTACGAGATCAACCCGAACGTCAACGTGTACGCGAAGGTCGCCCGCGGCTTCCGCGGCCCGACCATCCAGGGCCGTTCGGCGGTGTTCAATTCCGACTTCACCACCGCCGACTCGGAAACCATCCTGTCGTGGGAAGCGGGCATCAAGAGCAACCTGTTCGACAACCGCCTGCGCCTGAACGTCACCGGCTTCACCTACACGGTCGACGACATCCAGCTCAACGGCAACGACTCCAACGGCAACGGCGTGCTGTTCAACGCCGACAAGGCCAAGGCCTACGGCATGGAAGCGGACCTGGACTGGCGCCCGATCCCCAACCTGTCGCTGACCGCGGGCCTGAGCCTGCTGCACAGCGAGATCCAGGACAAGCGCGTGTATGCGCAGGTGTGCGGCCTGAACGGCGTGGTGGTGTGCACGGTGAAGGACCCGACCATCCGCATCGGCAACAACACCTTCGCCCAGATCGACGGCAACCCGCTGCCGAACGCGCCCAAGTACAACGTCAACCTGGCCGCGCGCTACGACATCCCGGTCAACGACGGCGGCGCTTTCTTCGTCGCCACCGACTGGAACAAGCAGGGCTACACCAGCTTCGTGCTGTACGACTCCACCGAGTTCACCTCCAACGGCAACTTCGAGGGCGGCCTCAAGCTGGGCTACACCGGCGACTACGGCGCATGGGAAGTGGCCGCGTTCGCCCGCAACATCACCAACGAGAAGAACCTCAAGGGCGTGATCGAGAACTACATGGCGGCCGTCTACAACGAACCGCGCATCGTCGGCGTCTCGTTCAACCTGCACTGGCACTGATCGCAGCACGTCGTAGCACCACACCGGCAGCACAGGCCGGCGCCAGCGGGCGGGAGGACGAGAGTCCTCCCGCCCGTTTGCGTTTTCGCAGCAGTAAGTTGCTGTTAGCTCTGACCATAGCCATAGCCATAGCCATAGCCTTCTCGCTTCTCGCTTCTCGCTTCTCGCTTCTCGCTTCTCGCTTCTCGCTTCTGGCTTGCGGCTGTGGCTGTTGCTTCTGATTTACCGGGTTCCCTTCCGAAGCGGCGGCCATCGCGGGGAAAAACCCGAAGGGCGGCGTACAGGGATGTACGCCGTCCGCGGCAGGGGCAGGATGCCCCTTCCGCGGATCCCCGTGATGGACGCGGACCCGGAGCGCGCAGCGCGGAGGGCGCGTAGGCAGGGCGCGCTTGACCAGCCTTCGGCTGTGGTAAAGCGCTTCTTTTGGTTACCTTTTCTTTGCGCGAGCAAAGAAAAGTAACTCGCCGCAAGGCGAAAGCCTTTGCTGTTGCTTCAAGCATGAGTGTCAGACAAGAAGAACCGTAGGAGCGGCGTCAGCCGCGACCGCGACCTCCACGGTAAAGCCCGGTCGCGGCTAAAGCCGCTCCTACGACCGCCCGAGCCCTCGAGGCCCGAGGTCCCGACCCCCGACCCCCGACCCCCGACCCCGACCCCGACCCCGACCCCGACGCCGACGCCGACCCCGACGCCGACCCCGACGCCTGAGGCCCGCGGCAAACCTGCCACCCATCCCAAATCCCATGGCAGCCCCGCCCCCGCTCTGCTAAAGTCCGCGCCCAGCGCTGCCGCGTCCGGCAGCCAGGCACAGCCGCCGCCATGCCTTCAACCGTGAGTCTTTCGGGGGAAGTGGTGCATGCGCGTCGCGCCGTCTGTGTTGTCCTTGTGTGTGGTATCCGTCTTGCTGAGCTGGGCGCCGCCAACGCGCGCCGCCGCCGCCGATGCCGCGCCGCCCCCTGATCCCACCACCCTCGACCAGATCGTCGTCACCGGCGAGAAGAGCGGCCGCAGCGTGCAGGACACGACCAGCTCGGTCGCCGTCACCACCGAAGCGCGCATCGAGCAGGAGAACCTGCAGAGCGTCTACGAGGTGTTCAACCGCACCGCCAACGTGGCGCAGACCTACGGCGATGCCGGTTTCAGCATCCGCGGCATCCGCGACATGGACGGCGGCGGCGATGCACCGCTGGCCACCATCTACCTGGACGGCGCGGCGCTGCCGCAGACCGCGATCAGCTGGGCGCCGCTGAGCCTGTGGGACCTGCAGCAGGTGGAGATCCTGCGCGGCCCGCAATCGACCCTGCAGGGCGAGAACGCGCTGGCCGGCGCGGTGATCCTGCGCACCGCCGAGCCGACCATGGACTGGCAGGGCAAGCTGCGCGTGCTCGCTTCCGATCCGTCCGACCGCAACCTGGCCGGCGCCGTCGGCGGGCCGATCGTCGCCGACGAACTGGCGTTCCGGGTCTCGGCCGAGCAACGCAGCTTCGCCGGCTACAACTGGAACCTCACCCGCCAGGCCTCCGACGACGCGCTGGTCTCGGCGATCTACCGCGGCAAGCTGCTGTGGACGCCGTCGGCGCTGCCCGGGCTCAAGGTGCAGCTCGGCTATACCCGCGCGCACCGCACCGGGCCGTACATGTACAGCTACGTACGCACCGACCTGCCCGACTACTTCCAGCACCGCTACGCCACCAACAACACCCCGGACCGCACCCGCACCGACAGCGACATCGTCACCCTGCAGGCCGACTACGCCCTCGCCGAGGCCTGGTCGCTGTCCTCGGTCAGCGCCTGGAACAAGGTCGATTCGTTCAGCACCTGGGACCTGGACCGCGGCCCGGCCAACACCGCCTATTCGCAGCGGCAGATCGCCACCACCACCGCCTCGCAGGAACTGCGCCTGCGCTACGAGGGCACGGCGCTGCAGGGCCTGATCGGCGCGTACTGGGCGCGGCACGTGGAAGACAACGATGCGCGCTCGTTGACCAACGTCGCCACCCCGACCGCGACCATCGCACGCCTGCTGGGCAGCGCCGGCTTCCCGGCCGCCAGCGCCAGTGCCATCGCCGCGCGCTATGCGCAGGTGCTGCCGGTGATTCCGGTGGACTACAGCGCCGCCAATCCCAGCCGCTCGAGCAACCGCGCGCTGTTCGCCGACGGGCAGTGGCGCATCGCCGGCGGCTTCTCGCTGCTGGGCGGCCTGCGCTACGACCGCCAGCGCTACGCCATGGCCTCGGACACCGCGGCCGTTTTCGCCGGCGTGTATCCGGACCCGGCCGCATTCGCCGCCAGCGGCACCGCGCTGTACCGGGCAATCGCCGCGATCAACCAGGGCGTGGCCGGCATCGTGCGCTCGGCCAGCGGCGAGGTGGCGTGGAACACGCGCGACTTCGATGCGCTGCTGCCGAAGCTGGGCGCGCGCTACGAGTGGAACCCGGACCTGTCGGCGAGCCTGGTGGTGCAGCGCGGCTACCGCTCCGGCGGCTCCAGCTTCAACGTCGCGCGCAGCCAGGCCTTCGCCTACGACCCGGAATACACTTGGAACTACGAGGCCGCGCTGCGCTCGCAGTGGCTGGACCGGCGCCTGACCCTCAACGCCAACGCCTACTACATCGACTGGAAGGACAAGCAGGCCACCGCCTACTTCGGCCTCAACAGCTACGACTACAACACCGTCAACGCCGGCCGCGCGCACCTGTACGGCGGCGAGCTGGAGCTCAGTCACCGTGTCGACGAAGCGTTCGACTGGTACGGCTCGCTGGGCTTCTCGCACACCCGCTACGACAGCTTCGCCACCATCGTCGGCGCCGAAGTGACCGACTATGCCGGCAGCGCGTTCGCCTACGCGCCGCGCTGGACCGCCGCGCTGGGCGCCAACTGGCGCTTCGCCGACGGCTGGCTGGCCAACCTCAACGCCAGCTACCGCGACCGCGTCTACACCGACGTCGGTGCCGGTGCGGTGCAACTGGCCTCGCGCACCCTGGTCAACGCCAAGCTCGGCTACGAGACCCTGGACTGGAGCGCATGGATCTTCGCCAACAACCTGCTGGACCGGCACTCCGTGCAGTACCGCTGGGCCAGCGATCCGATCGCGCTGCTGGGCGCACCACGCGTGGTCGGCATCGGCTTCGAGGCGCGCTGGTGATGTCGGCTGTCGCGACCGCGGTCTACCTCCTGGCCGCCGCGCTGGCGGCGCTGGCGTTCTACCTGGCCACCGCGCATCAGCGGCTGCGTCCGGCCTGGCGCCGGCATGCGCGCGCGCTGCGCGTGGCCGGCTCGCTGCTGTGCGTGGCCGCGTTGGGTGCGGCGATTTCGGCGCTGGGCGTGTGGGCCGGCGTCTTCGCCGCGCTGAGCGCGACAATGCTCGCGGCGGTAGCCCTGCCGTACCTGGATGCCTGGCGGCACCTGCATGGAGGCGACACCGATGTGGGCTAGGTGGCTGGCGGCGATCGTTCTGGGCCTGCCGCTGGCGGTGGGCGTCATCGGCTTGTGCGTGCTGCTGTGGCCGGGCGACCTGCAGGTGCACACGCTGCCGTGGCTGTTGCTGGTGTTCCCGCTGTGGGTCGGCGCGATGTCGCTGGCCTTCGTGTTCCGCAGCGGCGCACGCGCGTGGCTGTGGCTGGGCGGTGCGACCGCACTGTGCTACCTGGCGCTTTACCTGCTCAAGGCCACCCACCTCGTGCAGGTGAGCGCATGAAGGCCGCGACCCTGCGCCAGTTCCTGTCGGCGCACAGCTGGATGGGCCTGCTCGCCGGCATGGCCTTGTTCATCGCCTTCTACGCCGGGGCGATCAATGTGTTCACCCACGACCTGGAGCAGTGGCCGCGCCCGGCCGTGGTGCAGGCCCCGGCGTTGCCGCCGGAGCAGGCCGCGCAGGCCCTGGCCGATGCGGTGCTGGCGCGACATCCGGCGCTGGCCGAGTCGTACACGCTGATGCTGCCTGGCGAGGGCCGCACGCAGCCGCAGTTGTTCGCGTTCGGGCCAGCTGCGCAGCAGGCCTTCGGCGGCATGGTGCAGTTCCAGCCCGGTGCCGACGAGCAGCCGGTGCAGCTGCCGCAGCGCAGCGGTTTCGTCGCGTTCCTGTACGACCTGCACTTCACTGCCGGGCTGCCGCGCACCTTCGGCACCTACCTGTTCGGGGTGGTCTGCCTGCTGTACGGGGTGGCCCTGGTCAGCGGCGTGGTGCTGTACGCGCCGGTGCTGCTCAAGGACCTGTTTGCGCTGCGCCGCGGCCGCAACGTCAAGCGCCTGTGGCAGGACGCGCACAACGCCATCGGCATGCTGTCGCTGCCGTTCCACGTGATCTTCGCCTGGTCCGGCGCGGTGCTGACCCTGGGCGTGTTGCTGCTGGCGCCGTTCCAGTACCTGGTGTTCGACGGCAAGCTGATGCAGGTGCTGCAGCCGGACTTCGAACTGGCGCCGCACGTGCAGCCCGCGCAAGTGGCCACGCCGATGCTGCCGGTGACCGAGCTGGTGAAGCGGGCACGCGCAGCCAATCCCGGCTTCGTGCCGGAGAGTCTGTCCTTCCACGACGCCGGCGACGCCAACGCGCAGGTGGAGCTATATGGCCACCAGGAGCAGCGCCGGCTCAACACGCTCGGCGGCGTGGCGCTGCGCGCGGCCGACGGCAAGGTGTTGCGGGTGCTGTCGCCGCAGACCATGTCGCCGGGCGTGGCCGCGCTGCGCGGCCTGCAGACCCTGCACTTCGGCGACTACGGGCGCTGGCCGCTGCAGTGGCTGTACTTCCTGCTCGGGCTCGGCGGCGCGTTCCTGTTCTACAGCGGCAACCTGCTGTGGGTGGAAGCGCGGCGCAAGCGCCGCCAGGTCGCTCAGCCCTTGCGCACCCACGTCATGGCGCGGCTGACCACCGGCGTCTGCCTGGGCTGCGTGGCCGGGGTGTCGGCACTGTTCGTGGCCGCCCGCCTGCTGCCGCCGGGGATGGAGCGCGGCGCGTACTACGCCGTGTTCGCGCTCGGCGTGGCCTGGGCGCTGCTGCGTCCCACCGCCCGCGGCGCCTACGAACTGCTGCTGGCCTGCGCGGTGCTGACCGCGCTGGTGCCGCTGGCCGGATTGCGCGGCGCCGCCGGCTGGGTGGCGCCGTGGAGCAGCGGCACGCTGCTGGCCATCGACGCCTGTGCGCTGGCGCTGGCCTGGGCCTACTGGCAGATGGCGCGCGCCGCGTATCGCCGCGGGCAGGGTGGCGATCCACACAGCGTGTGGGCGTTCCCGCCGCCGCGCTGACGCGCCGCGCCATGCGGCACGGTAGGGTGCCGCTGTCACGCAACCGATCGTCCCGAAAGTGGACAATCACGCGCCGGTGCTTTTTCATGGTCTCGACGTGGGCACCGCAGCGTCCGCGCGAAACCGAATCGGGTGACACGATCTGATGTGACCTGATCCGCACTTCGCGCCGCGTTGCCGTCGACAGGGGACTGCATGCACGAGCGTTACCAGGAGCCACACGACGCACCGCCGGGCGAGGCCTACGCGGCGCAATTGCGCAAGGGATTCGCCGCGCTGCGTTTCGATCCTCCGCTGGAACGGGCGTATCGCCACTACACCGCCGCCACGCTGGGCTTCGCGCAGCGCGTGGCGGCTTCGCTGGGCGTGTTGATCGCGCTGCTGCTGCTGGGCTGGGACGCGATGCATTTCGGCTGGCGCGGCGGCGGCCTGCTCGGCTATGCGGTGGCGGTGCGCGTGGCGACCCTGCTGGCGCTGCTGTGGGTGGCGGCCGCGATCCACCGTGCCGACACGCACGGCCCTGGCCGTGCCGCGCTGCTGCTGCTGGTCGGCGGCACCGGGCTGGTGCTGTCGAGCATCGGCTACCCGCCGCAGGAACTGCGCTATGCGGCGGCGGTGATGACCCTGGTGATCGTGGCCGGCTTCTTCCCGTTGGGCATGGCGTTGTGGCAGAGCGTGGCGGTGGCGCTGCTGCTGTGCGCGATCAGCGGCGTGGCCGGCCATCTGCTGCTGGAGGGAGCGGCGCACGATGCCTACCTGCGCCTGCAGTGGCTGCTGTGGACCGCGGTGCCGGTCGGTGCGGTCGGCGGCTACCTGCGCGAACACTCGCGCCGCGAAGGCTTCCTGCAGCGGCGGGTGCGCGACGACGAGGCCTTGCGCGACGCGCTCACCGGCCTGGGCGACCGCCGCCGCTTCGACGAACACCTGGCGGTGGCGCTGGCCGAGCGCGGGCGCCTGCAGCGCGGGCTGGCGCTGATCCTGGTCGAACTCGACGGCTTCGCCGCGCTGAATCAGCGCAGCGGCGCCGGGGCCGCCGACCGCGCGGTGCTGGAGGTGGCCGAGGCCATGCAGTGCCTGCTGCGGCCGCTGGACGTGGCCATGCGCATCGGCGCCGACCGCTTCGCGCTGGTGCTGTACGACGCCAGCGGCGCGCACCTGCGCCAGGTGGCGCCTGCGCTGCGCGACATGGTCGAGGTGATGGCGATTGCGCAGGATGCGGCGGATGCACCGCCGTTGACGGTGAGCGTCGGTGCGCTGCTGGCCACGCCCGAGGACACGCCGGCCACGCTGATGCAACGGGCCGAGGCATTGCTGGATTCCGCGCGCGCCGTCGGCAACCGCGTGGTGCTGGCCGAGGACACGGGGTGGTGACATGCTCGGCAGTGGCCGGGCGCGCCTGGCGATGGTCGCCGCCGACCCGTTCCCCGATGCCGTTCGATGGAGGCGTTGCATGCTGCGCACAGTCCTGCTGATCCTCGCGATCGTCACGGCGGCGCTGGCGCAAGCGTATGTCGCGCTGACGCTACTGCCTCCCAATCCGGTTTCCAGCTACCTCGACCGTCTCGACCAGACCGATCACATGCGCGAGCAGATGCGCCAGGCCGGGCTGGATGGGGTCACCCGGATACGCCGCATGCAGCACGTATGCAAGCCGCCGGATGCGCCGATGCAGCGCGATCTGTCGTACTTCTATGTGGCCGATGTGGCGAAGATTCCCGATGCGTTCTGGGCCGGCGAGGCGGCCCGGCGACACTGGCGGCGCGGAGGAATGCATGACGCACTGCAAACCCAGGCGCTGCGCACGGCCGTGGGATTCAACGATTCGCCGCAATGCCCGTGGCTTCCGCAAGAGGCGGAGCTGGATTCGCCGCGTTTCTTGCTGTCGTTCCTGCGGATCGAATCGAGCGAGGCAAGTCCTGCGGATCCGTCCTGGCATGAAGTGAACGAGGTCAGCATGCTGGCCTACGATACCCGGACGTCGAAGCTCTATTACCTCTACGCCAGCTTGTGAGCACGCCGGTGCACGCCCATGCGCTTGCGCAGGAGAAGCACAAGCTCGCGCCGGCTCACAACGTCCCGCGCTGCACGAACGGCACCTGCGCATAGAGCCGGCGCTCGCCGCCGCGCGGGTCGTGCGCCAGGCGGCTATCGGTGTCGAACAGCAGGGTCTCGCGCTGGGCCAGCGAATACGGTGCCCAGCGCGGCAGGCCGGCGTGGTTGGGGTCGCCATGGCGAGCGAAGGCCAGCAACGCTGCGCTCATCGCATCGGCCATGCGCTGCGCGTCGGCGCCGTCGCCGGTGCGCGACCCGGGCTGGCGGATGTTGTCGAACACCAGCGGGATGTCCAGGGTGTGGAAGGCGCCGAACTTGCCGCCGTCCAGCGGCGAGCCCCAGTCGAGCTGGTACACCCAGGTCGGCGCGCCCTGCCGCGCACGCGCCTCGGCTTCCTCCACCGCGCCGCGCCAGGAGCGGCCGGCGGTGGTCGCGGCGAAGAACACCTCGCTCGGCGTGTAGTGCGGATACAGCCGGCGGTATTCGGCGATCACCACCTGCGGCGACAGGTCCACGTACTGCTCCTGCGCCAGCTTGTCCGGCAGCGCGTCCCAGCTCAGCGCGAAGTTGGCCGGATCGTGGCCGAGGAAGGCGCGGGTCTCGTCATGGGTGTTGCCGATCACCATCGGGATGCGCGCCGACTGCGGCGGCGCGTCCGGCCAGAACGGATGCCGGTGCAGCACCTGCGCATCCAGCACCGGGCCCAGGTACAGCGCGGTGTCCTCCGCGCGCGATGGATCGCGGATGCGCGTGGCCTCGAGCACGCGCTGCACCGGCAGTGCGCGCAGCGTGTCCAATTGCGATGGTTCCAACTGCAACGCCTGCAGCAGCAACTGCGCACGCTGGCTGGCGGCGCGCGGCCCGGCGGCGGTGACCTGTTGCCCGCTCATGGTCCAGGCGCGGTGGAACAGGCCCTGCGCGGCCGGCATCGCCATCAGCGTGGCGATCTTGGCGCCGCCGCCGGACTGGCCGAACACGGTGACGTTGCCGGCATCGCCGCCGAACTCGGCCGCGTGCGCGCGCACCCACTGCAGCGCCTGCACCAGGTCGAGTTGGCCGACGTTGCCGGAGGTGGCATAGGCCTCACCTCCGAACGGCGCCAGGTACAGATAGCCGAAGGCGTTGAGGCGATGATTGACGCTGATCACCACCACGTCGCCGCGCTGGCACAGGCGCACGCCGTCGTACAGCGGGTCGCTGCCGGAGCCGTTGTTGTAGGCGCCGCCGTGGATGTAGAACAGGATCGGACGCTTTGCACCGTCGCGCAGGCCCGGGGTCCAGACGTTGAGGAACAGGCAGTCCTCGCTGACCGGCTCGGACCCGCGCTGCGGCGCCGACGCACCATAGGCGCTGCAGTCGCGCACGCCGTGCCAGGGCCGTTCCTGCAGCGCCGGCTGGAAGCGTCGCGGCGCGGTGTCGGCGCCGTAGGGAATGCCCTTGAACACGCACACGCCCTGCTCGCGCACGCCACGGATGCGGCCGCTGCGGGTGCGCGCCAGCGGCGCCGCCCGCATCGGCACCGAGGCCGGCGCCAGACCGGGCAGCGCGCCGCTCAAGGCCAGCGCGCCGAGCGCGCCGTCGCGCAGGAAGCGGCGGCGGCCATGGTCGTCGGGGGCGGCCGCGTCGGGCGCGGTGGGGAGCGGGGCGGGCAGGCGAGGGCGGGCGGTCATGCGTGGACGGTGTCCTGGCTAGGCGATCGGGGACGCGAGAGGTGTGGCGGCGTGGCCGCGTTTGCGATTGCCTGCGGTCCGGCCGCGTGCGTGGGACGGGCGAGGCGGGCGGTGGCGCGTGGTGGAGAGGTCGCTCACGGACGGGCTCACGGCGTGCCCGCCGGTGGCGGGATCGGCGCGCGGGCGCGCGGATCGTCCTGCACGCTGCGCATCCAGCCCAGTGCCAGTTGCGGCCATGCCGCCAGCGGCAGGCCGGTGATGCCGCGGGTGCCGAAGCCATGGCCGCCGTGCGCGAACAGGTGCAGCTCGGCCGGCACCCCGGCCTGGCGCAGCGCCTGGTAGAACAGCAGGCTGTTCTCCTCCGGTACCACCGGATCGTCCTGCGCGTGCACCAAGAAGGTCGGCGGCATCCCGGCATGCACCCGGTTCTGCAGCGAGTAGGCGGCCATGGTCGCCGCGTCCGGATGGCGGCCCAGCAGCCGCAGCCGCGAGCCGGTGTGCGCCGCGGTGCCGCTGCCCATGTCGATGACCGGGTACAGCAGCAACAGGAAATCCGGCCGCGCGCTGACCCGGTCGATCGCGTCGCGCGCCGGGTATACCGGGTCGTCGTAGCGGGTGCCGAGGCTGGCGGCGACGTGGCCGCCGGCGGAGAAGCCGATCGCGCCGGTGCGGTGCGGGTCAACGCCGTAATCGGCGGCGTGCGCGCGGATCAGGCGCAGCGCGCGCTGCGCGTCGGCCAGCGGCTGGTCGCGCGCCACGGCGCCGTCGGTGGCCGCATCGGGCAGCCGGTAACGCAGCACGAACAGGGTGATGCCGGCCTGTTCGGCGAAGATCGGCACCAACGCCGTGCCTTCCTTGTCCAGCACTACACGCGCATAGCCGCCGCCGGGTGCGACCAGCAGCGCGCTGCCGTTCGGATGCTTCGGCCGGTACACCACAAGGTAGGGCTGGTAACGGCCGCTGAGCGCGCGATCGGGCAGGGCCGGGTCGTCGCTGCGCTCGACCAGGCGCGGCTGCTCGGGGCCTGCCGTCGACCCCGGCGCCGGCCCGGACCACAGCGGCAGCCGCGCCGCCAGCTCGGCAGCGCTCTCGCTGGCCGGGCGGTCGGCCGCCGCGGCCGCGCCGGGAGCAAGCGCACAGCACAGTGCGCCGGCCACGACCAGCAATGCGGTCCAGACACGCATACCGGGACGGCGGGCACCAGCGGCTGGCGACCGCCCGCTTGTCGCGTGTTGAACATCCGCGTGGGACGCCTGTTCGTGGAATGACTGCAGTTTCATTGGTTCCTCGCCGGTCGTGGCATGGGCTAGCGCTCAGTCTGCGACACGGTGCGACACCACCAACGCGCCGTCCCACCGCCGTTGCTGTTGTGTTTGCTTTTGCCCTTGCCGTTGACCAATCCCGAATCCCCAATCCCGAATCCCGGCCGCCCCAAAGGCGGCCTTTTGCCGCACCGCACATTGCCAATGACACCGGTTTACCATATACAACGGCGCAACGCGCTGTCGATGCGCGGCGCAGCAATTCCGATCCCCCACATTCCTTGCGGAGATGCCCTTGAGCCTTCCTTCCGGCCCGTCGCAGACGCCACCGCCCGCGTTGGCCGACATCGCGGCCCGCTTCGTCCAGGCCCGTCGCCAGGGCCGCGCGTTGCCCGATTTCCCCGGTGTCATCCCCGACGATCTGGAGACCGCCTACCGCGTGCAGGACCTGGCGATCGCGCAATGGCCGGACCGCGTGGTCGGCTGGAAGGTCGGCTACATCGCCCCCGAGCGTCGCGACCACTCCGGGGACGAGCGCCTGCTGGGCCCGATCTTCGCCGCTGCGCTGTGGAATGCCACCGGTGGAACAACGGACATCCCGGTGTTCGACGGCGGCTTCGGCGCGGTCGAGGCCGAGTACGTGCTGCGCCTGGACGCGGACGTGCCCGCCGACCAGTTGGCCTGGACTCCACAGCAGGCCGCGCAGGTGCCGGCGACGCTGTTCGTCGGCGTCGAGGTGGCGAGCAGCCCGCTGGCCACGATCAACCAGCTGGGGCCGCGCGTGGTCATCTCCGATTTCGGCAACAACAACGGCCTGCTGCTGGGGCCGCAGGTGCCGGACTGGACCGCGCTGGACGAGACCGCGCTGCGCGCCGAGACCTGGATCGAGGGCCAGTGCGTGGGCACCGGCGGCGCCACGCTGTTGCCGGGCGGCCTGCGTGCGGCGTTCGCGTTCGCGCTGGCGCGCTCGGCCAGGCGCGGCCGGCCGCTGCGCCGCGGCGAGCTGATCGCCACCGGCAACGCCACCGGCATCCACGACATCGCCATCGGCCAGCAGGCGACGATCCGCTTCGACGGCTACGGCGAACTTCACTGCAGGGCGGTCGCGGCCTAGGCTGCGACGGCAATGACGCGCGGGAGGGCGCAGCATGATCACTCGTAGACGATTCCTGGGCGCGGGCCTGACCGCGGCGGCCGCGGCCGGCGTGCCGCTGGGCGCGCTGGCGCAGGCCGGCGGTAGCGGTACGCGCCTGCTCACCGCCACCGACGTGCACGTGGCCGACTACCCCACCGTGGAGGCGGTGCGCTGGTTCGGGCAGATCCTGGAGCAGAAGACCGGCGGCCGCCTGCGCCTGCGCGAGTACCACTCCGGCCAGCTCGGTCGCGAGGCGGAGGCGATCGACATGGCCCGCTTCGGCGCCATCGACATCACCCGCGTGTACTCCGGTGCGTTGAACAACGCCTTCCCGCTGACCCAGGCGCTGTGCCTGCCGTACGTGTTCGACTCGGTGGCGCACCTGCGCCGCGCGATCGACGGCCACGTCGGCGACAGCATCCTGCGCAGCTTCGAACAGCGCGACCTGGTCGGACTGGCGATCTACGACTCCGGCGCGCGCTGCTTCTACAACACCAAGCATCCGCTGCGGCAGCCCAAGGACCTGCACGGGCTCAAGCTGCGCGTGGCGAACTCGGACATCTTCCTCAAGCTGATGCGCATGCTCGGCGCCAACCCGACGCCGATGTCGCTGGGCGAGACCTTCTCGGCGATGGAAACGCACATGATCGACGGCGCCGAGAACAACATGCGCAGCTTCCAGTCCAGCCGCCACTTCGAGGCCGCGCACTACTGGTCGCAGAGCGATCACTCGTACGCGCCGGACGTGCTGGTGATGTCCCGGCGCAGCTTCGAGACGCTGACGCCGGACGAGCGCGCGCTGGTGCTGCAGACGGCGCGGCAGTCGGTGACGGTGATGCGCCGGCTGTGGGATGCCTCCGAGGCGCAGGCGCGGCAGCAGGTGATCGACTACGGCGTGGCCATCAACGAGGTGGACATGCCGGCCTTCCGCAAGGCCGCCGCGCCGCTGCTGGCCGAGTACCGGCAGCAGCCGGAGATCGAAGCCCTCTACCGCCGCATCCGCGATTTCGCCTGAGCCCATGCCGATGACCGACCACGCCCCCGCCCTCCCGGTGCCGCCGCTGCAGCGGCTGCTGGACCGGATCGCCAACCTCGCCATCGGCACCGCCGCCGCCGCCCTGCTCGGGCTGGTGGTGGTGCAGGGCTGGCAGGTGTTCACCCGCTACGTGCTCAACGACTCGCCGAGCTGGACCGAGCCGGTGACGCTGCTGCTGCTGAGCACGGCGATGAGCCTGGGCGCCGCCGCCGGCGTGCACACCCGCCGCCATTTCGGCTTCTTCCTGCTGGCCGAGACGCTGCATGCCAGCCTGCGCCGCCTGATCGACCTGGTGCGCCCGCTGCTGGTGGCCGCCATCGGTGCGGTGATCGCGTGGTGGGGCGCGGTGCTGCTGCTGGACGGGCTGGACATCAAGATGGCCGGCGCGCAGATGCCGCAGAGCATCAACTACCTGCCGCTGTCGATCGGCGGCGCGCTGATGAGCGTGTTCGCGCTGTACCAGGCCTGGCGGGTGCTGCGCCCGGGCACCATCGTGGGGAGGAACTGAGCATGGCCATCGCCATCCTGTTGGGATTGTTCGTGGTGCTGCTGCTGATCGGCGTGCCGGTGGCGTATGCGCTGGGCACGGCCGCACTGGCCACGCTGCTGTATCTGGACCTGCCGGCGGTGGTGCTGGTGCAGCAGATCTCCGCCGGCAGCGGCTCGGCGTCGCTGATCGCGATCCCGTTGTTCATCTTCGCCGGCGAACTGATGCTGCGCGGCGGCATCTCCGACCGCCTGATCGCGCTGGCGTCCTCGCTGGTCGGGCGCATGCGCGGCGGCCTGGGCCAGGTCAGCGTGCTGTCCTCGCTGTTCTTCGGCGGCGTGTCCGGCTCGGCCATCGCCGACGTCTCGGCGGTCGGCGGCACCATGATTCCGCAGATGATCAACCGCGGTTACGACCGCGACTACGCGGTCAACGTCAGCATGACCGCGGCGCTGGTGGCGCTGCTGGTGCCGCCCTCGCACAACCTGATCCTGTTCTCGGCCGCGGCCGGTGGCGGCCTGTCGATCGCCGACCTGTTCGCCGCCGGCATCGTCCCGGCGCTGCTGATGACCGCGGCGATGATGCTCACCGGCTACGCGGTGGCGCGCTCGCGCGGCTACGGCACCGAGGCGTTCCCGGGCTGGCGCGCGGTGGCGCTGCGCCTGGTCGGGGCGCTGCCGGGCCTGGGCCTGGTGGCGTTGATCTTCGTCGGCATCCGCGCCGGCATCTTCACCGCGGTGGAGAGCGCGGCGATCGCGGTGGTGTACGCGCTGCTGGTCACCGCGCTGCTGTACCGGCAGCTGCGCTGGGCCGAGTTCTTCGCCGCGGTGACGCATGCCGCGCGCACCACCGGGGTGATCCTGTTCGTGATCGCCACCGCGGCGGTGTTCGGCTGGCTGCTGGCCTACCTGCAGGTGCCGGCGGCGGCGGTGCACTTCCTGCAGTCCATCGCCCACAGCCAGCACACCGTGCTGCTGATGATCGTGGTGATGCTGCTGCTGCTGGGCATGTTCATGGACCTGGCGCCGAAGATCCTGATCTGCACGCCGATCTTCCTGCCGGTGGCCAAGGCCTACGGCATCGATCCGATCCACTTCGGCCTGGTGATGGTGCTGGCCGGCGGCATCGGCCTGATCACCCCGCCGGTGGGCTCGGTGCTGTTCATCGGCACCTCGATCGGGCAGATCACCGTGGCCCAGAGCATGCGCACCATCTGGCCGTTCTGGCTGGCGGCGCTGTGCGTGCTGCTGATCGTGGCGTTCTTCCCGGAACTGTCGCTGTGGCTGCCGCGCGCGCTGCGCGCCTGAGCCGGCCCGGCGGCGCCGGGTCGCGCCAGGCGGATGACCGCGGGCCGTTCGCGCCGATCGCTGCTGCCGGCCTTGGCGGCGCCGCGGCCGGTCGCCGGGGCGGTGCGCCTACACCGCTTCCGTGACCGTGCGCTGGAGCGAACATGACACCCAGTAGAATCCCCTTTCTTTCGCCCGGTTTTCCGTCCATGGCGCCGAACAAGCCCCGTTCCGTCGATGCTCCCGCTTCCGCCCACGGCAAGGCCGCGACGATCAACGACATCGCGCGCCTGTCCGGGGTGTCGAAGAAGACCGTGTCGCGGATCATCAACAACTCGCCGCTGGTGCGCAAAGACACCCGCGAGAAGGTCGAGGCGCTGATGCGCGAGGTCGGCTACGCGCCGGACCCGCTGGCGCGCGGGCTGGCGTTCCGCCGCTCGTTCCTGATCGGCATGGTCTACGACAACCCCACCGCGCAGTACATCGTGGACATGCAGTACGGCGCGCTGGACGCGCTGCGCGGCTCCAGCTTCGAGCTGGTGGTGCATCCCTGCGACAGCCGCAGTCCCGGCTACATCGAGGGCGTGCGCCGCTTCGTGCAGCAGCAGAAGCTGCACGGGGTGATCCTGGTGCCGCGCGCCTCCGAGGACCAGGCGCTGGCGGACATGCTCGCCGGCATCGGCGTGCGCTACACCCGCATCGCCTCGCTGCCGCTGGACGACACCTCGCAGATGGTGGTCACCCACGACCGCGACGGCGCCGCCGAGGCCGCCGACTACCTGCTGTCGCTGGGCCACCGCGACATCGCCCTGATCACCGGCCCCAGCGCCTACCGCTCCGCGCACGAGCGCACCGCCGGCTTCATCGACGCGCTGACCCGGCGCGGCATCGAACTACCGCCGGCGCGCATCGTCGAGGCCGGCTACACCTTCGAATCGGGCGTGGCCGCGGCGGAAAAGCTGCTGCTGGGCAAGCAGCGCCCCAGCGCGATCTTCACCGGCAACGACGAAATGGCCGCCGGCGTGTACAAGGTCGCCCTGCGCGCCAACATCAACATCCCACGCCAGCTGTCGATCATCGGCTACGACGACAGCCCGCTGGCCTCGCGGCTGTGGCCCTCGCTGACCTCGGTGCGCCGGCATACCCGCGACACCGGCCGCACCGCCGCGGCCATGCTGATCCAGCCCGAGGGCACGCCGTCGCTGGCGGTGGCCAGCGTGCGCCCGCACCTGATCGTGCGCGACTCCTGCCAGCCGCCGGAAGACTGAGCGCGGCGGCGCGGCGAGTTGCCGCGCGCGCGACACGCTGGCGCGAGTGGTGGTGGCGAGCGGGGTGTTGGCCTGCCAGGCGCTAGCGGAGACGGGCATGATCCGTGATCGTGATCCGTCGCTGCGGGAGCGGCGTCAGCGACCTGCGATACGGGTGTCAGGCGCATTGGAGTTAGCGGTCAAGCGGCCGCGACAAGCGAAGCTGAAAGCCGCCTGACACCCTCCGTCGTCGGGACTGAAGTCCCTCCCACAGTGCACCCGGCGGGCTCGCCGCAAGCCCCTGTGGGAGCGGCTTCAGCCGCGACGCGCAAGAACCGAACTGCCGCGGCGAACGATTCCCAGGAGACCGGGAGCCGTTCCCAAGCAAGCAGTGAAGCGCCCGCTGACCGCGGGGCGTGCGCGCTTCAACGCCATCCATGCGTCATACCCACATGTCGGCCAGGGCACGTGTCCCATCCCCGCCTCCCGACCCGTCGCAAACGGTCTACACTGCCGCCGACCGTGCGGACACCGCTCCGCCCATCGAAGGCCCGTTCCGTTCCGGCACCGCCCGGGCGGACCCGCGCGGCCTTCCTGCGAGGAGCCTTCGCCATGTCGTCCCCCATCCCCGCCCCCGTCGCGGTCCGTTTCGGCCGCCTGGCGCCGACCGTGCCCGTCGCCGATGTCGCCCGCGCCGTCGCCTTCTACACCGACTGTTTGGGCTTCCGCAGCGTGTTCCAGAACGGCAGCCCGGTCGGTTTCGTGATCCTGAAGAAGGACGACGCCGAACTGCACCTGACCCTGCGCCCCGACCACCGCGGCAGCACCAGCAACGTCGCCCACCTGATGGTCGACGACGCCGCGGCCCTGTACGACAGCCTGCAGGCGCAGGGCGTGCGCATCATCAAGGCGATCCGCGATGCCGACTTCGGCCTGCGCTGCTTCGTCTTCGCCGACCCCGACGGCAACCGCATCGACGTCGGCCAACCCCTGCCGCGCTGAGCCGCTGCGCCGCACGCGCGGCGCAGTGCCTTCCATCCCCAATCCCGAATCCCCAATCCCGGCCCTTCGTGCACTGCGGAATGACACCGGTTTACCAGACCCGCTAGACTGTCCTCCGTGGCGGGCATGCCACATGCCGTCGCCTGCACTGGAGCGCCCCATGTCCCTGTACTGCAAGACCCACTACGCGACCCATCCCGACGCGATCAAGGGCGCCAGCAACGACCAGTTGCGCGACCTGTACCTGCTCAATGGCCTGTTCGTCGACGACGCGGTGACCCTGAAGTACACCCACTACGAGCGCTTCGTGCTCGGCGGCGCCGCCCCGCGCACGCGGGCGCTGACGCTGCCGGCGCAGACCGAACCGGCCTCGGCCGCCGGCCACCCGTTCCTGGAGCGGCGCGAGCTGGGCGTGATCAATGTCGGCGCCGGCAGCGGTACCGTCACCGTCGACGGCACCGCGTATCCGCTGGGCCCGAAGGACGGCCTGTACGTGGCGATGGGCAGCGCCGAGGTGGTGTTCGCCTCCGACGACGCGGCCACGCCCGCGCAGTTCTACCTGGCCTCGACCCCGGCGCACGCGCGCTTCGCCACCAAGCGGCTGTCGATCGCCGAGGCGGTGGCGCTGGACCGCGGCGCGCTGGAGACCAGCAACGAACGCACCATCTACCAGTACATCGTGCCGGCCACCTGCCAGTCCTCGCAGCTGCTGCTGGGCCTGACCGTGCTCAAGCCGGGCAGCGTCTGGAACACCATGCCGCCGCATCTGCACGACCGCCGCAGCGAGGTCTATTTCTACTTCGACCTCGGCGCCAACGACCGCGTCTACCACTTCATGGGCGAGCCGGACGCGCAGCGCCACATCGTGGTGCAGAACAACGAGGCCGTGGTGTCGCCGCCGTGGTCGATCCACATGGGCGCCGGCACCGCCAACTACGCCTTCATCTGGGCGATGGGCGGCGAGAACCTCGACTACACCGACATGCACGTGCTGGACATCTGCCAGCTCAAGTAGGCCGCCGTTCCCGCGCGCCGCTCCCATTCCCGTCGTCCGCATTCCCTCAAGGAGTCCACGCAATGACCCACCCGTTCAGTCTCGAAGGCAAGGTCGCCCTGGTCACCGGCGCCAACACCGGCCTCGGCCAAGGCATCGCCGTGGCGCTGGCGCAGGCCGGCGCCGACATCGCCGCCGCCGGCATCGCCGCGCCCACCGAGACCGAGGCCAAGGTCACCGCGCTGGGCCGCCGCTTCGTCGCCATCGAGGCCAACCTGATCAGCATCGAGCCGGTGCAGCGCATCCTCGACGAGACCTTGGCCGGCCTCGGCCGCCTCGACATCCTGGTCAACAACGCCGGGCTGATCCGCCGCGCCGATGCGGTGGACTTCAGCGAGCAGGACTGGGACGACGTCATGAACGTCAACATCAAGTCCGCGTTCTTCATGTGCCAGGCCGCCGGCCGCCACTTCATCGCCCAGGGCAGCGGCAAGATCATCAACATCGCCTCGATGCTGTCGTTCCAGGGCGGCATCCGCGTGCCCTCGTACACCGCCAGCAAGTCCGGCATCGCCGGCATCACCCGCCTGCTGGCCAACGAATGGGGCGCCAAGGGCGTCAACATCAACGCCATCGCCCCCGGCTACATGGCCACCGACAACACCGCGCAGCTGCGCGCCGACGCCGCGCGCAACCAGGCGATCCTGGACCGCATCCCGGCCGGCCGCTGGGGCGTGCCGGAAGACCTGGGCGGCACCGCAGTGTTCCTGGCCAGCAGCGCCTCGGACTACGTCAACGGCACCGTGATCCCGGTCGACGGCGGCTGGCTCGCCCGCTAACCGCCCTTCCTTCTCCCTCCGGGACCTCGGCCCCCTTTTTGGGGGAAGGTGCCCGTCAGGGCGGATGAGGGTACGTCAGCCAGCCAACCCAGTTTTCTCACTTCAGCAAATTCACCAAAGGACCCCCCATGAAAATCGCCCTAATGAACGAGTTCAGCCAGGCCGCCAAGAACCCGGTGATCCTGCAGCAGCTCAACGACGTCGCCGCCGCGCAGGGCCACAGCGTGTTCAACGTCGGCATGGACGGCGATGCCGACCACCGCCTGACCTACATCCACCTGGGCATCTGCGCCGGCCTGCTGCTCAACGCCGGTGCGGTGGACTTCGTGGTCGCCGGCTGCGGCACCGGCCAGGGCGCGATGATGTCGCTCAACGCGCACCCGGGCGTGTTCTGCGGCTACTGCATCGAGCCGACCGACGCCTACCTGTTCGCCCAGGTCAACAACGGCAACGCGCTGGCGCTGGCCTTCGCCAAGGGCTATGGCTGGGGCGCGGAGATCAACGTACGCTACATCTTCGAGAAGGCCTTCAGCGGCGAGCGCGGCATGGGCTACCCGGCCGAGCGCCGCGAATCGCAGCAGGCCAACGCCGGCATCCTGACCCAGGTCAAGCAGGCCCTGGCCAAGTCCTACCTGGACGGCCTGCGCGCGCTGGACCCGGAACTGGTCAAGCAGGCCGTGGGTGGCCCGCGCTTCCAGCAGTGCTTCTTCGACAACGCCAAGGACGCCGACCTGCGCGCCTTCGTCGCCGGCGTGCTGGGCAAGGCCGACGCCGCCGCGGCCTGAGGTCGCGCACGCCCAGGCGGGTGTGTCCGGTAGCGTGTTCGCCAAACGCCCCGCATCTGCGGGGCGTTGGCATGCGAACTTACTGCACCAGCAGCAGCCCTTCCGCCAGCGGATAGTTCCGCTCCGGGCAGGCAATATGCATGCTGTCCACCACGTAGAACGTCTGGCCCAGCTTCTGCTCGGTATGCACGAGGTAGGTCAGCGTGCCGCGCGGCGCGTACAGCTTGGCAAGGATGCCGTGGCCGACCAGCAAGCGCTTCAGGTCCTTAGCGAAGTTGTTGGCGATGGAGTTGGTCTGGCTCTGCGCGCCGACCTGGCAGGCCATCAGCACGATCTCCTCGAACGACTCCTTGCCCAGCCCCTTGGCCAGCAGTTGCTGCAGGAATGCCTCCGGTGCAAGCCCGGCGAAGACGTTGACGTTGCCGTGCGAATTGATCACCAGGCGCTTGCCGCGCGTCTTGTTGCTGGGCGATAGCGAGGCCGCGTCGAGCAGTGTCAGCGCATGCGATTGGGTTTCGCCGAAGTGGGATTGCAAGGCTTTCAGCTTGGCGCCGCGCTGATCCGCCTGATCGCCGTCCAGGCCGACATAAATGAGCATTTGGGTTCTCCCGACGCACAGGACCGCCAACATGCGTTGGGCGGGAGCATCCGGGAATCCGGGGTGGCCGCGTCGTGGCGCACCGATCTCGCTCGCTGCGCAGCGTAGGGTCGCCGTCGATGGCCCGGGATCGGCGCATTGCCTATTCTCCGCTGTGTACTGGCCGATCTCTGGCGCGGTGCAGTGTGCCGCAGCGCGATGGCGCAGCATCCAGGTTCGGCGACCGAGACAACACGGCCCGTGCACGCCTGCATTGCGACGGGCCCGCAAAAAATTTCTAAAGTTCCACCTAGCGCCGCCGATACCCATCACCTAGCTGGGTCCCGCTGCGTCGCGGGACGACATGGATTTTTCTTTCCCTGCCCTGCGCAGGATGGTCATGGAGCGACATCGATCTTCCGCTGTGCCTGTTTCCTGTTCTCGCCGATGGCCCGGCTCGCGTCGTACGCGTGCGGTCGTGCATGCCTGTCGCATGCAGCGACGCTGGGCAAGGATAGGGCCGCCGGCGAATGGTTTTTTCGTAGCTGTATCAACAAGGGGCAATCGATGAAGAACAGTGTGATCAAGGGGACCATGGGGTTGACGCTTGCGTTGGGCCTGGCGGCCTGCGCGACCGAAACCCATCAGAGCGTCAAACCGCAGACCGTTGCGGCGGCCAGCGTGCCTTACGCCGGCGCACGCGCACCGATCGCGGTGGGCAAGTTCGACAACCGCTCGTCCTTCATGCGTGGCCTGTTTTCCGATGGCGCAGATCGTCTGGGTAGCCAGGCCAAGACCATCCTGATCACCCACTTGCAACAGACCAATCGCTTCCGCGTGCTGGATCGCGACAACATGGGCGAGATCAAGCAGGAAGCGCAGATCAAGGGGCAGGCACAGCAACTCAAGGGCGCCGATTACGTCCTCACCGGCGACGTGACCGAGTTCGGCCGCAAGGAGACCGGCGATACGCAGCTGTTCGGCATCCTCGGACGCGGCAAGCAGCAGCAGGCCTATGCGAAGGTCAGCCTGAACGTGGTCGATAGTGCGACGTCCGAAGTGGTGTATTCGGTCCAGGGTGGCGGCGAGTACACGTTGTCCAACCGCGAGGTCGTCGGTTTTGGCGGGACCTCCAGCTACGACTCCACGCTCAACGGCAAAGTCCTGGATCTGGCGATCCGCGAGGCTGTCAACAATCTCACCGCCGCGGTCGACTCCGGCGCATGGAAGCCGGTCAAGTGACCCGCAACGGACCCTCGCACATGAACACCATCAACGTCCGCAAGCGGTTCTGGCTTGGCGCGTGCGCCATGCTCGCGCTGGTCGGCTGTGCCCACCAGAGCGCATCGCTCTACCAGTGGGGCAGCTACCAGGATCAGGTCTACAGCCATTTCAAGGGCGATAGCCCGGAGCAACAGATCCAGGCGCTGGAAAAGGACCTGCAGGTGATGCAGGCCGCCAACCGCAGGCCGCCGCCTGGACTGCAGGCGCATCTGGGGATGCTCTATGCCGAAACCGGCAACGATGCCAAGGCCCAGCAGCAACTCCTCGCCGAGAAGACGCAGTACCCCGAATCCACCACGTACATCGATCTGTTGCTGAAGAACGCCAGCACCGCGAGGAGCGCGCAATGAAGAACGTCGCAAGAATGGCCTGCGTGGCTGTGCTTGGCCTGCTGCTGAGCGCTTGCGCGACGCAGCCGATGTCCCGCGATTACAGCGCGTACAAGGCCAGCAAGCCCCGGTCGATCCTGGTCCTGCCGCCGGTCAGCCATGCCCCGGATGTCAACGCCAGCCTGAGCGTGCTGTCGGTGACCACGCTGCCGTTGGCCGAAGCCGGCTACTACGTGATGCCGGTGGCGCCGGTCTACGAGACCTTCAAGCAGAACGGCATCACGGTGGCCGACGAGGCGCAGGCGATCGCGCCGGAGAAGCTGCGCGAGATCTTCGGAGCCGACGCTGCCTTGTACATCACCGTGGAAAAGTACGGTGCCGTGTATCAGATCATCAACAGCGTGGTCGTCGTCTCGGCCAACGCCAAGCTGGTGGATCTTCGCACCGGCACGGTGCTGTGGCAGGGCCAGGCACAGGCGTCGAGCGGCGAAAATCAGAACAACGCTGGTGGCGGCCTGGTCGGGATGTTGGTGACGGCTGCGATCAATCAGGTCGTCAACCAGGTCACCGACCAAGGGCATCAGATGGGTAACGTGGCCAGCCAGCGTCTGCTCTCCGCCGGCCACCCTGGCGGTCTGCTGTACGGACCCTACAACCCGAAGTACGGTACCGATTGACCCTGCGCCATGTCCGTCTCCGTCAAGCTCGGCGGAGACGGACATCGCCCCACCTCACACGTCGCCGCCGTCCGCCCAGCCTTCGCCGCTGCCGGCATGGAACACGCGGTCCTGCGCCTGCACCTGGCCGGCCGGCAGATGCGCCTGGTCGGCCAGTGCCGCATAGATCGGGGTGAAATCCGGCGAGGTCGCCTGCATCAGCTGTTCGAAGCTGTCGATGACGAAGTAGGTCTTCTGGTAGGTGTCGATGCGGTAGCGGGTGCGCATGATCCGCTGCAGGTCGAAGCCGATGCGGTTGGGCGCGTCCGACTCCAGCGAGTACAGCGATTCGCCCTTCGACGAGACGATGCCGGCGCCGTAGATGCGCAGGCCGTCGGGGGTGTCGATCAGGCCGAACTCCACCGTGTACCAGTACAGCCGGGTCAGGTTCTGCAGCGCGTCCGGACCGATCGCGTGCGCCTTGACGCCGCCGCGGCCGTAGGCCTGCATGTAGTCGGCGAACAGCGGGTTCATCAGCAGCGGCACGTGGCCGAACAGGTCGTGGAACAGGTCCGGCTCGGCGATGTAGTCGATCTGCTCGGGACGGCGGATCCACCAGGTCACCGGGAAGCGGCGGTTGGCCAGGTGGTCGAAGAAGTCCAGCTCCGGCAGCAATCCTTCCACGCCGACCAGGGTCCAGCCGGTGGTCGCCTGCAGCACCGCATTGAGCTCGTCGAAGCGCGGGATCGCCTGCGAACTCATGCCCATCGCGTCCTGCGCCTGCAGGAACTCGGCGCAGGCGCGGCCGACCAGCAGCTCGCGCTGGCGCGTGTACAGCGTGCCCCAGGTGGCGTGGTCGTCGGCGCTGTAGCTGTCCCACGGCTGGGTCACCACGGCCGTGGTGTAGACCGGCACGTAGCCCTTGTCGGTCTGCTGGTGTTCGACGCGGCGCGGTGCGGTGTCCATGGTCGACGCTCCGGAAAGGAATGCCACGATGGTAGGCGCGCGGGCGCGCAATGGGCTTGCGAAGTTGCACGGATCGGCGCGCTAGGCGCAAGATTGTTGCGCAGACGCCATGTTGCAGAGCAATAAATGACCGGATCGCCGACCTTCGACCGCACCGACCTGCGCCTGCTCGCCCTGTTGCAGCGGCAGGGCCGCGCCAGCAATGCCGAGCTGGCGGCGCAGGTGAACCTGTCGCCCTCGGCCTGCCTGCGCCGGGTGCAGCGGCTGGAGGCGGAGGGCGTGGTCGCCGGCTACGCCGCGCGGCTGGTGCCGGCGGCGATCGGCCTGGGCCTGCAGGCCTTCGTGCGCGTGCAGCTGGAGAAGCACGGCCAGAGCGGCATCGCCCATTTCGCCGACAGCGTGCAGGGCTGGGACGAGGTGGTCGCCTGCCATGCGCTGACCGGCGACATGGACTACCTGCTGCACGTCTACGTCCGCGATCTGGCGCACTTCTCCGCGTTCCTGCTGGACAAGTTGCTCAACGCCGCCGGCGTCGCCGACGTCAATTCCAGCTTCGTGCTGCGCACGGTCAAGGACTTCGCCGGCCTGCCGCTGCCGCGCGGCTAGCGGCCCGGCAGCGGCGCGTGCCACTGCGTGTCGGCGCATGGCCGCCCTTGTTAAGTTGTTGCTAACGATTTACATTTGCGTTCTGCGACGGCCATCCACGGCCACAGCCCCTCCGCCAGCCCTGCCGGGCCAGCCACGTCGGTTCCCGCCGTGGAGCGTGGCTGCGCCTGTCCCTTTCCTCCACCGCGGCGCGATCGTGTCGTCGCCGCGCCCCACCCCGCGAGATCGATCCATGCTTCCCTCCGCTCCACGCCGCCTGCTGTCCCTCGCCGTGCTGTCCGCGCTCTCCGCCGCCTCGGCACCGTTGTTCGCCGCCGAGGCCGAGGCCGCGGCCGACGTGCAGCCGACCACGCTGGACAAGGTCGAGGTCAGCGGCAGCCCGAGCCGTGCGCAGCCGTCCACCACCACCCGCCTGCCGCTGACGCTGCAGGAGACGCCGCAGTCGGTGAGCGTGCTGGGGCAGCAGCGGCTGGAAGAGGAATCGCTGTTCAGCGTCAACGACGTCATGCGCAACGTCACCGGCGTCAACGTGTCCTTCTACGACACCCAGCGCCCGCTGTACTTCGCGCGCGGTTTCCAGATCACCGACTTCCAGGTCGACGGCCTGCCCACCTACAGCGGTTCCACCAACCAGGAATACGACATGGTCTTCTACGACCGCGTCGAGGTGATCCGCGGCGCCAACGGCCTGCTCAGCGGCGCCGGCATTCCCTCGGCCACGGTCAACCTGCTGCGCAAGCGCCCCGGCAAGAGCTTCGATGCGTCGTTCGCGGCCTCCCTGGGCACCTGGGACTTCCGCCGCACCCAGGCCGACGTCACCGCGCCGCTGACCGCCGACGGCCGCTTCCGCAGCCGCTTCGTCGCCGCCTGGCAGGACCGCGGCTACTACTACGACCACTACACCGAGCAGAAGATGTCGGGCATGGCGGTGCTGGAAGGCGACCTGACCGACAGCACCACGGTCACCGTCGGCTACCAGCGCCAGGACAACGATCCGGTCGGCTCGACCTGGGGCACGGTGCCGTACTTCTTCGCCGACGGCAGCTTCGCCGACCTGCCGACCTCCACCAACCTGGCGCCGAAGTGGGCGCGCTGGCAGCGCAACACCCGCACCACCTTCGCCAACCTGGAACAGCGCTTCGGCGACAACTGGCTGCTGAAGGTCAACCTGGCGCGCACCGAGGGCGAGGTCGAAAACCTGCGCGTCTACGGCAGCGGCTATCCCAGGCGCGACGGCAGCGGCATCTACCTGCGCGCCGCCGCCGGACAGACCACCGACACCCGCGACGGCCTGGACGTGTACCTGTCCGGCAGCTTCCCGCTGTTCGGCCGCGACCACGACCTGGTCTTCGGCGGCAGCTGGCAGGACCTGCAGTCGAACACGCCGACCCTGGCGCTGCGCTATCCGGGCGACTGGACCACCTGCGGCCGCGAACGCTGCTACTACATCCCCAACGTCTACGACTGGCACGGCGACGTGGGCCAGATCACCACCTCGCGCACCGGCGCGCGGCGCGAAGCGCGCACCACCCAGCGCGGCGTGTACGCCTCCACCCGGCTGCGCCTGGCCGAACCGCTGTCGCTGATCGCCGGCGCACGCCTGAGTTCCTGGCAGACCCGCACCCAGGCCTTCGCCGCCGACGGCAGCTACACCGGCACCAGCGGTCGCTACCGGGTCAGCGACGAGGTCACGCCCTACGTCGGCCTGGTCTACGACATCACCCCGGCCATTTCCACCTACGCCAGCTACACCGAGATCTTCAATCCGCAGAACTACAAGGACAAGGACAACAACCTGCTGGCGCCGGTGCAGGGCTCCAACCTGGAGGCGGGCATCAAGGCGCAGTTGGCCGACGGCCGCGCGCTGCTCAGTGCGGCGGTGTTCGAGGCCAAGCAGGACAACTACGCGGTGCGCGACATGACCCAGCCGGAAGCCTCGCTGCCCGACGGCAGCTCGGCCTACATCGGCGTCGACGGCACCAAGAGCCGCGGCTGGGAACTGGAATACAACGGCGAACTGCGCCCGGGCTGGACGCTCAATGCCGGCTACACCCACGCCAAGGTCACCCGCGCGCCCACCGACGCGATCTACGCGAACCTGCCGGAGGACTACCTGCAGCTGTCCACCCAGGTGCGCTTGCCGGGCGCCTGGCAGCGCCTGAGCCTGGGCGGCGGCGTGAGCTGGCAGAGCGCGGTGCGCGGCTACAACATCCAGCGCCCGCTCGGCGACGGCAGCGCCGCCACGCGCCCGGTCACCGTGGTGCAGGATCCGTACGCGCTGGCGCACTTCAATGCCAACTACCAGCTCAGCACGCAGTGGACCGCGACGCTGGCGGTGACCAATGCATTGAACAAGAAGTACTGGGCCAATCTGGATTACCAGAACTACGGCGAACCGCGCTTCTTCAGCTTTACCTTGCGCTGGCGGTACTGAGCTGCGGCGCAGTAATGGCGTGGCCGCTTGTGCAGGGAGACTGCGCTAGCGGTCGGACCCTCACCCCCGGCCCCTCTCCCGGTGGGAGAGGGGGGCGGTAGGCGGAGCGTGTTGCGCTGATAGTTTCCGCCTGCGGTGGCGGTGCTGAGCGGCGGTGTGGTGCGGGCGGGGCTGCGTGCGCCGCGAGCGGTGCTGGCGGTCGGACCCTCACCCCCGACCCCTCTCCCGGGGGGAGAGGGGAGCAAGCTTCAGTCCTTCTTGCAGGGATCGTCGCGGCGCAGCAGGCGGCCCAGTCGCGACTGCGGCTCGCACGGCGGCGGCGCCGGTTGCGCGGCTTTTGCCGCCGCGGCTGCGGCGGCCGCGCGCTGCTGCTGCAGTTGCGCCAGCTTGGCCTTGATCTGCGGCATCGCTGCCAGCGCGGCCTTTTCGCCTTCCAGGATCGCGGCGTTGCGCTGGGCGAAGTCGGCCGCGCCGATGTCGTTGACCTTGGGCCGGATCACGATGTCGGCGCGGCCCAGTTCCTGCTGGCCCAGGCGCTGGCCCATGATCGCGATCGACTGGTTGACGGTGCCGAGCATGCTGCCCGGGTTCTTGCCGCTGGCCTTGCTGGAGATATCCACGGCGACGACGAAGTCGGCGCCGAGCTGGCGCGCCGCGTCCACCGGCACCGGGCTGACCACGCCGCCGTCCACGTAATGGAACTTGCCGATGGTCACCGGTTCGAACACGCCGGGGATGCTGCTGGACGCGCGCACCGCCTGGCCGGCATTGCCGCGCACGAACACGGTGCGCTCGCCGTCTTCCAGCCGGGTGGCGACCGCGGCGAACGGCTTGGCCAGCTTCTCGATCGGCTTGCCCTTGAGCTGGGCGTTGACGTAGTCCTGCAGCGCCTGGCCCTGCACCAGGCCGCCGGAGAACAGGCGCATGTCGCGGATGCTGCTCTCGTCCAGCGCCACCGCCGCCTGCTGCATCTGGAACGCGTCCATGCCGCTGGCGTAGAGCGCGCCGACCACGCTGCCGGCGCTGGTGCCGGACACCACCGTCGGCTCCAGGCCATTGGCCTGCAGCATCTTGATCACGCCGATGTGGGCGAAGCCCTTGGCCGCACCGCCGCCCAGGGCGATGCCGATGCGCAGCGGCTGGGCCGCCGGCGTGGGCGCCGGTGCGGGTCCGCTCACCACCGGGGCCGGCGGTGCCGGCTTGGGTTCGCCGCCGCAGGCGGCAAGCAGGCCGAACAGGGACAGGGACAGCAGCAGGCGCGGGGAGCGGAACACGGTCATGGATGCGTCGCGAAGGAAGAAGAAGGAAGGAGCCGGCGCGAGGATAGCCGCATCCTCCTGCACCGCCCACGACTGGAGGTCATGGTGTGGTCTGCGCGGGTGATTGAGTGAGGGTGTGGAGGCTTGTACTACGCATTCTGCGAGACGCTGCGCGCCGTACCCTCACCCCAACCCCTCTCCCGGGGGGAGAGGGGCTAAGCATGCCGTCTTAGAAGTTGTTGTCGCCGTCGAGGATCCGGCCGAAGCCGCCCAGCACCGAGCCTTCGCCGCGGTTCTGCCCGCCGCCCTGCGGCGCGGCGGCGAACATGCGTCCGGCCAGGCGCGAGAACGGCAGCGACTGCAGCCACACCTTGCCGGGGCCGGTGAGGGTGGCCAGGAACATGCCTTCGCCGCCGAAGAACATGCTCTTGATGCCGCTGACCGGGCGCACGTCCATGTCCACCGAGGCGTGGAAGGCGACCACGCAGCCGGTGTCCACGTCCAGGCGCTCGCCAGCGGCCAGTTCGCGCTCGATCACGCAGCCGCCGGCGTGCACGAACACCCAGCCGTCGCCCTCGAGCTTCTGCATGATGAAACCTTCGCCGCCGAACAGGCCGGTCATGATCTTGCGCTGGAAATGGATGCCCAGCGACACGCCGCGCGCGCCGGCCAGGAAGCTGTCCTTCTGGCAGATCAGGCGGCCGCCGTGCTGGTCCAGCTTCATCGCCAGCACCGTGCCGGGGTAGGGCGCGGCGAAGGCGACCTTGGCCTTGCCCTGGCCCTGGTGGGTGAACACCGTGGTGAACAGGCTCTCGCCGGTGACCAGGCGCTTGCCGGCCGACAGCAGCTTGCCCATCAGGCCGCCCTGGTTGCCGCCGGAACCGTCGCCGAACACGGTGTCCATCTGCACCGTCGCGTCCTTGAACATCAGCGCGCCGGCCTCGGCCACCGCGCTCTCGCCCGGGTCCAGCTCGATCTCCACGAACTGCATTTCGTGGCCGACGATGCGGAAGTCGATCTCGTCGGCGCGGCCGCCTGCGGCCGGCGGCGGCGGCAGGCCCGGCGGCAGGAACGTCGCGCCGCCCTGCAGGGCGGGAATCTGCGCCACCGGCAGCCAGCCGTTCTGGCCCTGGCTCCAGGCCAGCGCCGTGGGGTTGTTGCGGGCGAAGGTGACTGCATCGGCATCGTCGAACGGGCCGGAGCGGGTCTGTTCGCTGCCGGTCAGAAAGTACCACTGGGTCATGGGCGCAGGTCCTTGGCGGGTCGTGGCGGCGAGTCTAGCGGGCTGCCGCGACGGCCGACATCTGTCCAACGGCAGGGTGGCGGCTGCCACCGCTGGCCGGCCGTCAGGACACACCGCGGCCCGGGTTCTGCGAACCGTTCGTCGTAAAAACCATGACAGCGCTCAAGAACGCGCCGCGAACGCCGTTATCGGCTCACTGCCGTCACGGGCCGCATCCACGGGGATAGGGATGCGGTCGGATCGTCGGCCATCGCCAACCCGCCATGCATCTGGGGAAATTCAATGAAATTCAAGGTTTTACTGTTGAGCGGTGCGCTGGCACTCGCCTCTGCCGGCAATGTCCAGGCCCAGGACGGTCCGGAGCTGTCCTTCAGCGGCTTCGGCACCCTGGGGCTGGTGCATTCCACCGAGGACCACGCCGACTTCGCGCCCGACCTGCAGACCACCGAAGGCGCCGGTGCCAGCCAGCGGACCTCGCCGCGTCCGGACTCGCGCATCGCTGGGCAGGTCAACGCCACCTTTACCGACAAGTTCAGCGGCGTGCTGCAGGTCACCAGCGAGTACGCCGAGCGCGCTTCGTATGCGCCGAAGGTCACCCTGGCCCACGTCAAATACCAGTTCGCCCCGGATTTCTCCGTGCGTGTCGGCCGCATCACCGCGCCGCTGTACATGCTGTCGGAGTACCAGCGCGTCGGCTACGCCACGCCGTGGGTGCGTCCGCCCTACGAGGTCTACAACTACCTGATGGCGATGGACGGCGTGGAAGGCGTGTACACGCGCAATGTCGGCCAGAGCGTGCTCAGCGTGCAGGGCTTCTACGGCCGCATCGATTCCAAGAAGGCCGAAGTGCACGCGATGCGTGGCCTGTCGCTGGTGCTGGACCAGGGCGCCTCCACCTACCGCGTGGCCTACATCAAGGGCAATGCCGACTACCGCACCGACGATCTGGACCGCCTGTTCGGTCTGTACCGCCGGATCAACCCGGCCCTGGCCGAACGCCTGGACACCGTCGGCGTCGCCGGCAGCTTCGCCAGCGCCGGCTACAGCTACGATCCGGGCCCGTGGTTCGCGCGCGCCGAAGTCATCCGCGCCGACTACTCGCCTTCGCTCAACGGCAAGACCACCGCCGGCTACGTGAGCGCCGGTGCGCGCTTCGGCGCGCTGACCCCGTCGCTGACCTACGCCAACGTCGACAAGAAGGCACCGGTGATCGCGCCGGGCGCCGATCCGCTGGGGCTGATGACCCGCGCCGTCGCGCTCGCCGAGAACGGCCGCCACAGCTACACCGCCTCGCTGCGCTGGGACGTGTACGAGAACGTGGCCTTCAAGTTCCAGGCCAGCCACATCGTCAACAACGCCGGCTCGTACGGCAGCCTCGGCAACATCCAGCCGGGTTTCCGTCCTGGCGGCAGCTACAACCTGCTGTCGGCCTCCTTCGATTTCGTGTTCTGAGGACGACACCATGAATGCTTACAAGATTGCCGGCGCTGCGGCGCTGGCCCTGCTGTTCTGCACCGCCGCGCAGGCCGAGGTGGTGGTGGTGATGTCGTCCAAGAGCCCGGTGGACAGCCTGAGCAAGGACCAGGTGTCGCAGATCTTCCTGGCCAAGTCCAACAGCCTGCCGGGTGGCGCGCAGGCCACGCCGATCGACCAGGACGAGGGCGCCAAGGCGCGCGAGGAGTTCTACAAGAAGGTCACCGGCCGCGATGCCGCGCAGCTGAAGTCGTACTGGTCGCAGTTGATGTTCACCGGCAAGGCGCAGCGTCCCAAGCACGTGGCCGGCGACGATGCGGTCAAGAAGGCGGTCGCCGCGTCGCCTGGCGCGATCGGCTACATCGATGCCGGCACGCAGGATGCGAGCGTCAAGGTCGTCTTCAAGCCCTAATTGCCTCCGGAGAGCCTCCATGATGAGACGTCTGCTTTCCCTGCCGTTGTTCTGGAAGATCCTGCTGCCGGCGGCGGTGTCGATCCTGTGCCTGCTGGGCTACATCGGCTTCAGCACCGTGGTGTTCCAGCGCAACAACGGGCATCTGGAGGCGATCCGCGACGTGCACTTCCCGGTGCTGGACACCATGACGCGCAACGTCGCCGCGCTGGACAAGATCATCAATGGACTGAACGGCGCGGCGGCGGCCGGCGACATGGACATGCTCAAGGCGACCGCGCCGATCGCGTCGCAGATCCACGCGTCCTACCAGAAGCTGCAGCAGACCGACCCGGGCAATGCCCGGGAACTGGCGCGGCTGGGCAAGGAGTTCGACGAGTACTACGCGCATGCGGCGGCAGTGGCCGCGGCCTTCGCGCAGCAGCGCGAACCGGATGCGGCGCAGATGGAGGCGATGGCGCCGTCGCTGGAGCGCTATCGCACCCACCTCAACGCGATGCACCACAGCGCCGACGCGCGCTTCCGCGCCACCGTGCAGAACGCCGTGGACAGTTCGATCGCCGCCAGCGTCGGCGGCCTGATCGTGGGCGTGCTCGGCGCACTGGCCTGCATCGCCTTCGGCTGGATCGTGGCGCGCGCCATCACCCGTCCGTTGCGGCGTGCCATCCGCACCGCGCATGCGGTGTCGCAGGGCAAGCTGGACAACCCCATCGCCATCGACAGCGGCGACGAGGTCGGCCAGTTGCTGCAGGCCATGGACAGCATGCAGCGCCAGTTGCGCCGCGTGATCCAGGCACAGACCGAGATGGGCGCGCAGCACGAGGCCGGCGTCACCAGCCACCGCATCGTCGCCAGCGAGTTCCCCGGCGAGTTCGGCAGCATGGTTCAGGCCGGCAATGCCCTGGTCGAGGGGCACATCGCGGTGACCCTGCGTGTGGTCGAGCTGATCAAGCGCTACGCGCGCGGCGACCTGTCGCAGGAACTGGAAGCATTGCCGGGCGAACGCGCGGTCATCACCCAGTCGCTCAACGACGTGCGCCGCAACCTGCTGCGGATCAATGGCGAAATCAAGCGGATGGCGGCGGCGGCGGCGGCCGGCGACTTCACCGCGCGCAGCGACGAGGCCGCCTTCGACTTCGACTTCCGGCAGATCCTGGTCGACCTCAACCAGTTGATGAGCACGGCCGATCGCAACCTCAACGCGCTTTCCTCGCTGCTGCAGGCGGTGGCCAGCGGTGACCTGACCGGGCGCATGCATGGCGAGTTCGAAGGCGTGTTCGCGCGGATGCGCGACGACGCCAATGCCACTGTGGCGCGTCTGACCGAGATCGTCGGCCGCATCCAGCACTCGTCCGCCGCGATCGATGCGGCCGCCGCCGAGATCGCCGCGGGCAACGACGACCTGTCGCGCCGCACCGAGCAGCAGGCGGCGAGCCTGGAAGAAACCGCCGCGTCGATGGAAGAGCTGACCTCCACGGTCAAGCAGAACGCCGAGTACGCGCAGCAGGCCAACCGCCTGGCTGCAGGTGCCGCAGCGGTCGCGGTGCAGGGCGGCAACGTGGTCGGCCAGGTGGTGAGCACGATGGAGGGCATCGCCTCCTCGTCGCGGCGCATCGGCGACATCATCGGCGTCATCGACGGCATCGCCTTCCAGACCAACATCCTCGCGCTCAACGCCGCGGTGGAGGCCGCGCGTGCCGGCGAACAGGGCCGCGGCTTCGCGGTCGTCGCCAGCGAGGTGCGGACGCTGGCCCAGCGCTCGGCCAATGCGGCCAAGGAGATCAAGGGGCTGATCGACGAGTCGGTGGAGCGCGTGGCCGATGGCTCGGCCCTGGTCGGCCAGGCCGGCACCACCATGCAGGAGATCGTCGCCTCGGTGCAGCGCGTCACCGACATCATGGGCGAGATCTCGGCGGCCTCGCGCGAGCAGTCGGCCGGCATCGAACAGGTCAACACCACCGTGGCGCAGATGGACCAGGCCACCCAGCAGAACGCAGCGCTGGTCGAAGAAGCCACGGCCTCTGCGCGCGCCATGGAAGAGGAAGCCGGGCAACTGAGCCAGTCGGTCGCGCTGTTCCGCCTGGGCGCGCCGGCGCCCGCACACAGACCGGCGCAGGTGTCGCGGCTTGCGGAAGATACCGCGACGGCGTCGCCCGCCGTGGCGGTGGAGGACGCGCTCGACGCGTGAGGTGGCGGCTGCCGTGCGCGTGGCCGTCCTGTGGCCGCGCGGCGGTCGCCTTACAGCGCGCTGGCCGGGCGCACCTGCAGAACCTCGTTCTCCGCGGCGCAGTCGCCGGCCGGCGTCTGTCCGGTCGCGCGGGCGGCGGCGATCTCGCGGCGCGCCGCGGTCAGGTCGGCGCTGAAGGCCGGGTCGTCGTGCAGCCGCGCCACCGTGGCCGCACCCATGAAGCGGCCGGCGAGCACGTCGCTTTGCCAATGCACGTTGCACACCAGCCGGCTCTCGCCGTAGTTGCGACCACGCGCGATCAGCGCAGTGGCACGCTCCGGCGCGATCTCGCTCAGGATCAGCGCCCAGGCCCAGCCAATGGCGCTGTGTCCCGACGGATAGGAGCCGCTCTGGCGCAGGTCGTCGAGATCGCCCGGGGTGCACACCGCCTGCTCGTTGCGCAGGAACGGCCGCGCGCGCTGGTACCGGCGCTTGGCCGCCTTGGTGGCGGCACTGGCGTCGATGCGGCTGCGCTCCAGCAGGGTGTACAGATGCGGGGTGTGCTGCGTATCGATCGCCACGCCCAGCGCGCAGGCGAACTGGCCGGCGCCGGTCGGGAAGCTCAGATCGGCATCGCGTGCGGCCTGCTGCCAGCGTGCGCTGCCGCGCAGGGCCAGCGCCTCGCGATTGACCCCCAGGTCCAGCGCCTCGCCGGGCGAGCCGGCCGCTGGTGGCGGCGGCAGCAACTGCAGGCTGTCCGGCACTGTCGCGGCCGGCAGATAGCCCACCGCCTTGGCCGGCGCAGGCGAGGGCGCACGCAGCGCGGGACCGCTGCAGGCGGCCAGTGCGAGCGCCAGCACCACGGCGACGGAGCGGACACGACAGGCGGGCGACACGGGCATGCGAACTCGGACAGCGACGGCGGATCGGTCAGTGTACGGCGCGGCGCAGGGACAGGTCGCCCGAGGCGGCATGCCGCGGCGCGCGATTGCGGGGAGGAGCGGCTTCAGCCGCGACGGGCGTTACCGGGAAGGCCCGTCGCGGCTGAAGCCGCTCCTACGGATGCCGACGGACGTATGGCCGGCATGGCCTTTCCCGCCTCAGCCCCCGTCACGCTCCTCGCGCGGCGGGAAGCGCAGCACCACCCCGCGCGGCGGCGCCGGCGGCGGCTGCCACAGCACCGGCACCTGGGTCGGCGGCGGCGGTTCCAGTTCGTCGTCGGCGACGAGGATCTCGTCGGTGTCCTCCTCGTCCTCCCAGCTGTAGCGCTTGCGTGGCGGCAGCGGATCGCGATGGCGCAGCAGCAGCGCGGCGACCACGCCGCCCACGGCACCGCCCAGGTGCGATTGCCAGGACACCCCGTCCTCGTGCGGCAGCACCGTCACCAGCATGCCGCCGTAGAACAGGAAGGCGATCATGCTGGCGGCGATCGCGGCGCGGTCGCGGCGCAGCAAGGCCAGCACGAACACCAGGAACAGCAGGCCGTGGGCGACGCCGCTGGCGCCCAGGTGATGGCTGCCGGGATCGCCGAGCCACCAGGCGCCCAGGCCCGAGCCCAGCCACAGCAAGGGCAGCCCGGCCAGGGTGGCGCGCGGATACACGCTGCCGGCCAGGGTGCCCAGGATCAGCAGGGCGCCGGCGTTGGCCCCCAGATGCTCGAGCGAGCCGTGCAGCAGCGGTGCGGTCAGTACGCCGAGCAGGCCGGCGGCCGTGTGCGGCGCGACCGCCCAGGGCCGCCAGTCGAACAGGCCCTGGCTGGCGAACACCGCCACCAGCACCGCCACGAAGGCCAGGCTGGCATTGAACGCACGCAGGATCCGCGCGCGGTCGAAGCGGCCCTGCGCATCGGGTTCGGGCGTGGGCGAGGGGAGCGATGAGGTGTCCATGTT
Source organism: Xanthomonas sp. NCPPB 2250 (assembly GCF_056725265.1). NCBI lineage: Bacteria > Pseudomonadati > Pseudomonadota > Gammaproteobacteria > Lysobacterales > Lysobacteraceae > Xanthomonas > Xanthomonas sp. NCPPB 2250. The sequence continues at coordinate 103,771 of NZ_CM161520.1, forward strand.
CCCTGGATGGCGGCGCCGGGCGTCCAAGGCAAGGCGCCGCCGATGGGAGGGACTGGCCGCGGCCGCGGGACAATCCGCAGCCGCGGCGCCCGCGCCGGGTCAGTGCGCCGGCTTGGCCGGGCGCAGCAGGCTCAGCGCCACGGTGGCGCCGATCACCACTGCCACCGCCAGCAGCGACACCAGTACCGGGATCTTGTACAGGTCGATGATCAGCATCTTGGTGCCGATGAACACCAGCACGATCGCCAGGCCGTAGGGCAGCAGGTGGAAGCGGTCGGCCATGCCCGCCAGCAGGAAGAACATCGCGCGCAGGCCCAGCACCGCGAACACGTTGGAGGTCAGCACGATGAACGGGTCGGTGGTGATCGCGAAGATCGCCGGGATGCTGTCCACCGCGAAGATCACGTCGGTGATCGCGATCAGCATCAGCACCGCGAACAGCGGGGTGAACCAGCGCTTGCCTTCCTGGGTCACGCTCAGCGCGTTGCCGTGGTACTGCGGGGTCAGGCGCAGATGCTTGCGCATGAAGCGCAGCACCGGGTTGGCCTCCAGGTCCGGCTCCTTGCCCGCCGAGAACCACATCTTGATGCCGGTCAGCAGCAGGAACGCGCCGAACACGTACAGCAGCCAGTGGAACTTGGTCAGCAGCACAGAGCCGGCGAAGATCATCACCGCGCGCAGCACGATCGCACCGAGCACGCCGATCACCAGCACGCGCTGGCGCTGCTCCTCCGGCACCGCGAAGTAGCTCATGATCATCAGGAACACGAAGATGTTGTCGACCGCCAGCGACTTCTCGACCAGGTAGCCGGTCAGGAACTCAAGGCCCAGGCGGTTGCCGGTGGCCACGTCGATGGTCTCGCGCAGGTACCACCACAGGCCGGCGTTGAACGCCAGCGCCAGCGCGATCCAGCCGATGCTCCACCACAGCGCTTCCTTGAAGGTGACCTTGTGCGGACCGCCGTGGCGCATCAGCACCAGGTCCGCCAGCAGCGCCACGACCACCACGATCGCGAAACCGCCCCACAACCACACGTTGCCTATCGTTTCCATTGGGAATTTTCCGTCAGTGAACAGGGAACCTCGGGGCCGCGGTGGCGGAGGCGTTCCGGACGGAGACGACGGATGTCGTCCAGAGGGTGCCTTCGCCACAGCGGCGAAGGTCTCGCTCGCAGCCGCTGTACCGGCTGCCGTTGCACCGGAGCCCGCGGGCTCGAATTGACGGCGACAACGTCGGGAGCTACTCCCCTTCTGCGCGCATTCTTGCGGCTGCCGGCGGTGCCGTCAATCGGGGCGGCTACAATGGCGTTCATGAATAGTCCCCTGCCCGTAGTCCGCCTCAAGAACGCCTGGCGCTCCAGCCACCCTTGGATCTTCCAGAAACTGGTCGAAAAACCCGCTGCCAAGCCCAAGCCGGGCGCGCTGGTGGACGTGGTCGGGGTGGACGGCGCGTGGGTCGGCCGCGGCTTCTACAACGGCCACTCGCGCATCGCCGTGCGCATCCTGGAGACCCATCCCGATATCGCCGTCGACGAGTCCTGGTTCGCGCGCAAGATCGCCGAGGCGGTGTCGCTGCGCCGTGACGTGCTCAAGCTGGACGCGGTCAGCGACGCCTGGCGCGTGGTGCATGCCGAGGGCGACGGCCTGTCCGGCCTGGTGGTGGACCGCTACGGCGACCTGCTGGTGGTGGAGTTCTTCAGCGCCGGCATGTTCCGCCACCGCGAGTGGATCTACGCCGCGCTGCGCGCGCAGTTCCCCGGCGCGCGCTTCTACAGCTTCGCCGAGGAGCACGTGCAGAAGCAGGAAAGCTTCGACTACCGGCCGGTGTCCAGCAGCGGCGAGCGCCCGGAGCCGGCGATCATCAGCGAGTACGGCGTGCGCTTCCGCGCCGATCCGGCCGGCGCGCACAAGACCGGCTTCTTCGCCGACCAGCGCGAGAACCGCCAGTGGCTGAGCCAGCAGGTGGAGGGCAAGCGCGTGCTCGACCTGTGCTGCAACACAGGCGGCTTCGCGGTCTACGCCAAGGTGCGTGGCGCCACCGAGGTGGTCGGCGTGGACATCGACGAGGACGTGATCGAGATCGCCAAGGGCAATGCCCGCCTCAACGACGTGCGGCCCAAGTTCGTGCAGGCCGACATCTTCCCGTACCTGCGCGATGCCGCCGCCCGCGGCGACCAGTACGACGTGGTGATCCTGGACCCGGCCAAGATGACCCGCGACCGCGACCAGGTGATCCCGGCGCTGAAGAAGTACCTGGACATGAACAAGCTGGCGCTGGGCGTGGTCGCCCCGGGCGGGCTGTTCGCCACTTTCTCCTGCACCGGCCTGGTCGCCGAGCACGAGTTCCTGGACATGCTGCGCCGCGCCGCCTACTTCTCCGGCCGCACCATCCAGATCCTGAAGGTGGCCGGCGCCGGCGCCGACCATCCGTTCATGGCCCACGTGCAGGAATCGCGCTACCTCAAGGCGGTGTTCTGCCGCGTGCTGGACTAGCGCGCCGCGCATGCGCAAGGCCGAGCGGCGATGCGTGCGTGACGGCCTGATCCGGGCGCGCCGGCCGGCGATCGACGCCGCCGCTGCATGAAGATCGTCATCGCCCCGGACGCGTTCAAGGAAAGCCTGTCCGCGGCGCAGGCGGCCGTGCAGATCGCGGCCGGCTTCCGCAGCGTGTTCCCTGATGCGCAGTACGTGCTGCTGCCGTTCGCCGACGGCGGTGAGGGCACGGTGGACGCGCTGGTCGCCGCTGGCGGTGGGTGCCGGGTCGCCTGCGCGGTGACCGGGCCGCTGGGCGCGCCGGTCGCCGCGCAGTTCGGCCTGAGCGAGGACGGCGGCACCGCCCTGATCGAGATGGCCGCGGCCAGCGGGCTGATGCTGGTGCCGCCGCAACAGCGCGATCCACGCCTGACCGGCACCCGCGGGGTCGGCGAACTGATCCTGGCCGCCCTGGATGCCGGCGCGCGCCGGCTGCTGATCGGCATTGGCGGCAGCGCCAGCAACGACGGCGGCGCCGGCATGGTGCAGGCGCTGGGCGTGCGCCTGCTGGATGCGCACGGCCGCGACCTGGCCGCGGGCGGCGCGGCGCTGGGCGCGCTGGCGCGCATCGAACCGGACGGGCTGGACGCGCGGCTGCGCGATTGCACCATCGAGGTCGCCTGCGATGTCGACAACCCGCTGACCGGGCCTACTGGCGCCTCGGCGGTGTTCGGGCCGCAGAAGGGCGCCACGCCGGCGATGGTCGCGGAGCTCGACGCCGGGCTGCAGCACTACGCCGAGGCGATCGAACGCAGCTTGGGCGTGGCAGTGGCGCAGATGCCCGGCGCCGGCGCGGGCGGCGGCATCGGCGCGGCCCTGGTCGCGTTCCTCGGCGCGCGCCTGCGGCCCGGCGTGGAGATCGTCGCGCAGGCGCTGGGGCTGGAGGCGCATCTGGCTGGCGCCGATCTGCTGGTCACCGGCGAAGGCCGCCTGGACGGGCAGAGCGCGCAGGGCAAGGTGCCGGTCGGCGTCGCCCGCATCGCCCGGCGCCACGGCGTGCCGGTGCTGGCCATCGCCGGCGGCCTGGGCGAGGGCGCGGCGGATCTGCAGGCGCAGGGGATCGACGCGCTGTTCGGCGCGGTGCAACGCGTGTCCACGCGCGAGGCCGCGCTGGCCGATGCCGCGGACGCCCTGCGCCAGGCCGCGCGCAACGTGGCCGCGGCGATCGCCCTGGGCCAGCGCCTCGGCGGCTCCCGGGCGCAATAGCAGCCTCCGCAGTCGCCTCGACGTGGCGGCGCGCTGCAAGCGGTGGCGTTGGGAATCCCGTGTGGGAGGGACTTCAGTCCCGACGCGACGACCGGTGGTTATTGCAGGACCCCGCGATGCCGCTGCCCCACGCGTCGCGGCTGAAGCCGCTCCCACACGTGGGTATGTCGCCAGCGGATGCGCGACGCGCAGGCAGGCCTTGTGGGAGGGACTTCAGTCCCGACGCGACGACCGGTGGTTATTGCAGAACCCCGCGAGGCCGCTGCCCCGCGCGTCGCGGCTGAAGCCGCTCCCACACGTGGGTATGTCGCCAGCGGATGCGCCACGCGCAGGCAAGCCTTGTGGGAGGGACTTCAGTCCCGACGCGGTGGCTGGTGGTTACCGCAGGACCCCGCGAGGCCGCTGCCCCACGCGTCGCGGCTGAAGCCGCTCCCACACGTGGGTACTCGCCAGCGGATGCGCCACGCGCAGGCAAGCCGTGTAGGAGGGACTTCAGTCCCAACGCGACGACCAGCGGCTGTCGCAATGCAGGAGGGAAGCCCGTCCACAAGCTAGATCTGACGTCGCGCCAGCCCGCTTTTACCAATCCCGAATCCCCAATCCCAACCCCCAGGCCCGCACCAAACTGGTGCGGCAGCCGCGCCCATTTGGCGCGCGCTGCCCCGTTCAGGTAAACTGAAAACGTTTACAACACGGATTCTGACGCCATGGAAACCCCCAATCTCCCGCAACGCGCGCCGCTCAGCCCGAAGTGGCAGTTCCGCTTCGACTTCTTCGACCGTTACGGCGCTCCGTCCACACCCGAGTACAAGGCCGCGTTCAAGGCACTGCCGTTCATGGAACGGTTGAAGATCAACATGAACTTCTTCGCCCTGTTCTTCGGGTTCATCTACTTCTTCATCCTCGGCATGTGGCGCAAGGCGCTGGGGCTGATCGGCATCTCCCTGGCAGTGGGCATCGTCGCGGCGTTCCTGCCCGATGCGATCGGCCGCGGTCTGGGCATCGCCTACTCCGTGCTGGTCGGCATGGCCGCCAACTACGCCTACTACCTGGACCAGCGCAAGGGCAGCGTCAGCTGGAACCCGTTCGAAGGCCTGCGTTGGTGGTAAGCGTCGGGCAAGGCGGCGGCGCAGGTGCGACACGCCGCCGCCGCGCTCAGGGCTTGCGCTTCCAGAACTGCCAGGCCGGTGCCGGCTTCGGCGTGACCGCGGCGGCCTGCGCCGGTGCCAGCTGGCCCTGGATGCCGGTCAGCCGCTCCTGCGCATCGAAGGCCAGGACGATGCGGGTGTTGCCGCGCGTCGCCACGGTCTGCGCGGCGTCGCGCTGCAGGGCGTAGCCCTGATCGACCAGGAAGCCGTCGGTCATGGCACGGTGGTCGAGTTCGAACTGCATCGGCAATTCGCCGAGCAGGCGCAGCACGCGGGCGTCGTCGCACGGCGCGAAGACCGCCGCCGGTACGTCCTCGAGCAGGAAGAACAGCGCGCCGCCGTCGTACGGCGCACGGTAGTAGCAGCGCCCGCGCAGGGCGCCGGCGAGCATGGCGATCTGGTGGCCGCCGTCCTCGCCCAGCGCCGAGGACGGCGCGGCCAGTTCGGCGATGCCTTCGCGCTCGCCGTGCGCACGTAGCGCATTGGCGTCGGCCAGCAGGGCCGGCGGCAGGTTGCTGGCGGTGTTGGCCCAGGCCCACAGCCAGCTGGCGCTGGCTTCTGCGGCAGTGCCCAGCAATTGAATCGGGAACTGCAGGTCCTCGCCGAAGTACACCCGGCCCGCGCCCATGTCCACGCGCCAGTCGCGTCCGTCCAGCACGTCCGCCAGCGCCAACTGCCGGGCGTAGGCGCTGCCGATGTGCCGTGCCAGCGCTGCCTGGAACGCCGGGCTCATCGCGGCGTCTGCGGCGCGCGCTGCAGCAGGCTGTTGCGGCGGCCGTACAGCAGGTAGGCGACCACGCCCAGCGCGTTCCACAGCCCAAACCAGATCTTCGTGGTATCCGGTAGGCTCCAGAACAGGTACAGGCAGCCACCGATCGCCAGCGGACCGACCACCCATGCCAGCGGCGTGCGGAAGGTGCGGGCGCGGCCGGGTTCGCGGCGGCGCAGGACCAGCATGCACGCGGCCACGGCAATGAAGGCGGCCAGGGTGCCGGCGTTGGCCAGCGCGGCGATCTCGTCCAGCCGCGCCACGCCGGCCAGCGCCGCCACCAGCACCGCGGTGAACAGGGTGGTCACCACCGGGGTGCCGGTACGCGCGTTGACCTTGGACAGCCCGCGCGGCAGCAGGCCGTCGCGCGACATCACGAAGAAGATCCGGCTCTGCCCGTACAGGAAGGCCAGCAGCACGGTGGGCAGCGCGATCACCGCGACCACGCCGATCGCCGCCGCCGCCTTGCCGTGGCCCAGCTCGCGCAGGATCAGCGCCAGCGGCTCGGCGCTGGCGCCGAACACGTCGTAGCGCATCGCGCCGACCGCGGCCAGCGCCACCAGGATGTAGATCAGGGTGCAGCCGATCATCGAACCGACGATGCCGATCGCCAGGTCGCGCTTGGGATTCTTGGTTTCCTCGGCGGCGGTGGAGATCGCATCGAAGCCGTAGAAGGCGAAGAAGATGATCGCCGCCGCCGCCATGACCCCGTGCGCGACGCCGTCGGCGCCGACCGTCTTGGGGAAACCGTAGGGCATGAACGGGTGCAGGTTGGCGCTCTGGAACGCCGGCAGCGCCACCGCCACGAAGATGCCCAGGGCGATCAGCTTCAGCACCACCAGCACCGCGTTGAGCGTGGCGCTCTCCTTGGTGCCGGCCATCAGCAGGCCGGCCACGGCGAAGGTGATCAGCACCGCCGGCAGGTTGACGATGCCGCCGGCGTGCGGCCCGGCGGTCAGCGCCGCCGGCAGGTTCAGGTCCATGCCGGTCTGCGCACTGGCCCAGTGCAGGAAGCCGACGAAGTAGCCGGACCAGCCCACCGCCACCGTGCTGACCACCAGCGAGTACTCCAGGATCAGGCTCCAGCCCACCACCCAGGCGATCGCTTCGCCCAGCGCGACGTAGCTGTAGGTGTAGGCGCTGCCGGCGGCCGGCATCATCGTCGCCATCTCCGCGTAGGCCAGCGCCGCGCAGGCGCAGATCGCCCCGGCCACCGCGAACGACACCAGCACCGCCGGCCCGGCCAGCTGTGCGCCGACGCCGATCAGGGTGTAGATGCCGGTGCCGACGATCGCGCCGATGCCCAGTGCCACCAGATGCGGCCAGCTCAGCGAGGGCACCAGCCGGCGGCCGGCCTCGTGGACGGTGACCAGGTCGAGCGACTTGCGCCGGAACAGGAACGACATGCGGGCCTCGGGTGCGGAAGTGACAAGCCCGGCAGTGTCGCCGAATGCAGTGCAGCAAAGCTATGCCTGCGGTGCGGTATGGCACGGCGCTTGTGCGGGTCGATGCGAGGCGCAAGTCCGGCCTTATCGAGCGGAGACCGCTCTCTCTGTCTCTGTCTCGTAGGAGCGGCTTCAGCCGCGACGGGCTCTCCCGATGACGCCCGTCGCGGCTGAAGCCGCTCCTACGGAACATCGATGTGTCAGGACGTGTTCCGCCGCGCTGCAATCGTGGGCTTTCGCAACCGACCTACCGCCCCAGCCGCTCCGCCAGCCGCACCAGCTCGGCCAGCGAGCCGACCTCCAGCTTGCGCATCGCATTGCCGCGGCGCACCTTCACCGTGATCTCGCTGAGCTGCAGCCGCGCCGCCACCTGCTTGTTCAACAGGCCCTGCACCACCAGCTCCACCACCTCGCGTTCGCCGGCGCTGAGCCGCGCCCAGCGCGCCTGCAGTTCCGCCTGCGCCGCATCGGCGGCGCGCCGCGCGCGGTCGCGGGCGATGCCCTGGCCGATCGCGTCGAGCAGGTCCTGGTCGCGGAACGGCTTGGTCAGGAACTCGATCGCGCCGTTCTTCATCGCTTCCACGCTCATCGGGATGTCGCCGTGGCCGGTGATGAAGATGGTCGGCAGCGCCAGCCCGGCCTCGTGCATGTTGCGATGGAAGTCCATGCCGCTCTGCCCGGGCATGCGGATGTCCAGCACCAGGCAGCTCGGCGCGTCGGCGCGCGGATGCGCCAGGAACTCGCGGGTCGAGGCGAAGGCGTGCACCTGCAGGTCCACCGAGGCGAACAGGTCTTCCAGCGCGGCGCGGATCGAGGCGTCGTCGTCGATCAGGTACACCACCGGGCGCGCGGTCGTTTCGGCGGTCATGGTGGAACTCCGTTGGCGGTGGGCAGGCACACGCAGAACACTGCGCCGCGCGGCCGGCCGGGTTCGGCCCAGATGCGCCCGCCGCCGGCCTCGACGATGCTGCGGCTGATGCTCAGGCCGATGCCGATGCCGCCCTGCTTGGTGGTCCAGAAGGCATCGAACAGATGCGCCTGCGCCTGCGCGGACAGGCCTTCGCCGCTGTCGGCCACGCTCAGCCGCACCGAGCGCGCGTCCTCGCGCTCGGTGACGATGCGCAGCGCACGCTGCGCCGGCGGCGTGGCGGCCATCGCCTCGATCGCATTGAGCAGCAGGTTGCCGATCACCTGCTGGATCTGCACCGGGTCGGCCGACACCGGCGGCAGCAGCGCCGACAGTTCGGTGTGCACGCTCACCGCGCTGCGTTCCAGTTCGCCCTGCGACAGCGCCAGCACTTCGGTCACCGCGGCGTTGAGGTCGAAGGCGCGCTGCTGCGGCGCTTCGCCCCGGGTCAGGCTGCGCACCCGCGCGATCACTTCGCCGGCGCGCTCGGCGTCGGCGAGGATGCGCGCCAGCGCCGCACGCGCCTTGTCCAGGTTCGGCGGCTGCTGGTCGAGCCAGCGCTGGCAGGCGTTGCCGCTGGTGACGATGGCCGCCAGCGGCTGGTTGACCTCGTGCGCGATCGACGCGGTCAGGCTGCCCAGGCTGCGCACCCGCGCCAGCCGCAGCAACTGCGCCTGCGCCGCGTGCGCGGCGGCCTTGGCGCGCTCCATGCGCACCGCGATGGAGGCGGTGACCGCCACCACCACGATGCTGATCGCCGAGTTGATCACGCCGACGTGGTAGGCGCCGGCGTGGGTGAGATGGAAGCTGAGCACGACCAGCACCACGCAGATGCCCGCCAGCACGCCCAGCCCGGCCGGCGCCAGCAAGCGCACCGCGCCGAGGATCGCCACGGTGTAGAACAGCGCCGCCGCCACCGCATAGTCGGTGACCGTGTCGGCGACGAAGATCGCGCCCAGCGCCAGACCCAGCGCGGCCAGGCCGAGCAGGCGGCGATGCGGCGGCAGCGGCTTGAACCAGGCGATCATCGGCGGCGTGGCATCGGAAGGAAGAGGTCAGACATGGCCGGGTCAGGCTTCGGCGCCGGCGTTCCAGAACGCCTGTTGTACACCCGGTTCGCCCTCCAGGCGCTGCACCACCGCATCCAGTTCCTCGGCGCGCACCGCGGTGGCGTACAGGGTGGCGGCGATCTCCACGTCCTTCTGTCCGAACGGATGCTGCTCGACCTCGCGCGCCGGGTAGTGCGCCTCCTCCAGCAGTTCGATCAGCCGCTCGCGCACGTCGCCGTGCACCTCGCGCGCGCAGATCGCATAGAACATGTAGGTGGCTTCCAGCGAGGACTCCTTCAGCGGATGCCGGTTGATCCGGTTCACCATCGGCCGCAGCAGGGTATTGCTGAGCAGCACGAACATGGCCGCCAGCACCGCCTCGGCGACCAGCCCGGCACCGGCGCAGGCGCCGACCGCGCCCGACCCCCACAACGTCGCCGCGGTATTGAGCCCGGTGACGTTGGCGCCTTCCTTCATGATCGCGCCGGCGCCGAGGAAGCCGATGCCCGAGACCACATAGGCCACCACCTGCACCGCGCCCTGGGTGCCGCCGTGGATCTCGAACAGGCGGTCGCCGAGCGAGACGAAGATCGCCGCGCCGACCGCGACCAGGGTGTTGGTGCGCAGCCCGGCGGTGCGCTGGCGCACCTGGCGCTCGAAGCCGATGATCGCGCCGAGCACGAAGGCGGCGGTGAGGCTCACCAGGGTGTCGAGCAGCGAGCCGAGATTGAACAGACGAATGGCTTCCATCAGGGCGCGTTCCGGTAGGCGAGGGGAGCGATCATGGCGGCTCCGGGAAAGGAGTGAGCGGATGCGGGTGGCGCATGATGCCGGGGCAAGATGGCATCCGATACCGCGGCGGCAGGCGCGTGGCTCAGCGCACCCCGGGCCACCACGCCAGCGCGGCATGCAGCCAGTGCGCGGCCGGGGCGTTCGCCCCGGCGACGTGCAGGCGCCGCTGCGCCGCATGCGGCAAGCGCGCGCGGACCCGGATGCGGTCGGCCACGGACAGCAGCGACAGCGCATCGGCCATGACCCGCGGCGACTGCGCGGACAGGGCCAGGGCGAAGGCGCGGGCGCCGTGGGCGGCGAGCAGGTGGCGCAGCGCCTCGGTACGGCGCATGGCGACCGCGGCGCGCAGCGCGCGCTGCAGGCCGCGCTGCAGGCGGAAACGGCTGGAGAACAGCGAGAACAGGAACATGACGACCTCCTTGCGGCGCGTGGCCGGAGGACGTCGCAGCGTGTGCGCGGCGCGCGTCTTCCGGCTCAGCGCCGGGCAGCGACCAGGCGAGGGGAACGGCGGGGAAATGCGGCGCTGACGCCGCGTCGATGCGGATCGGGGTCCATGCTCGCCTCCGGTGGTGTCAGGGGAATGGATCGCGCGGTGCGCGACGCCTGGCGCGGTCGGATGCCGCGGCGCCGCCCACTGGCCAGGCCAGTGGGCGGGTGGCGCAAAGCTTGGCATGCGGTCCGGACCCGTACCAGCCTGCATGAGGCCATGGCGGCGATACCAAGGTATAGCTTTTCTCCCCGCCCGCCGGCGCACGGCGCAGCGATTGAGACGCGGCCGGCTACACTGACCGCATGCAGAACGATGCCCATTTCCTGATCCTCGCCGGCCTGTTGTGCGCCGTCATCGCCCTGTTGCTGGCCGTGTTGCTGCGGCGGGGCAACCACGCCGCGCTGGAGGCGGCCCTGCGCGAGGAGCAGCGCAGCGGTCGCGGCGAACTGCGCGAGCAGCTCGACAGCCTGGCGCGGCAGCAGGACGCGCGCAGCGAAGGCTTCGCCCGCCACCTGGCGGATCTGTCCACCCGCACCGACCAGCGCCTGGACCTGCTGCGCGAAGCGCTCACCGAGGACGCGCGGCGCGGCCGGGTCGAGGCCGGCGCCGCGCAGCAGCGCATGGCCGAGCTGCTGAGCCAGCGCCTGGTCGAGATCCGCGGCCAGCTCGACGCCTTCGGCCAGCAGCAGGACGCACGCATGGCCCAGTTCGGCCAGCAGCAGGCCGAGCTGATCGCACGCATCGACGCGCAGCTGGGCGCGTTGCGCGAGGCCCTGATCGAGGACGCGCGCAAGGGCCGCCAGGAAGGCGCCGATGCGCAGCAACGCTTCGCCGACACGCTCGGCCAGCGCCTGAGCGACCTGGTCCAGCGCAACGAGCAGCGCCTGGGCGAGATGCGCGGCACCCTGGAAGAGCGGTTGAAGGAACTGCAGGCCGACAACGCCGCCAAGCTCGAGCAGATGCGCGGCACCGTCGACGAGAAGCTGCAGACCACCCTCAACACGCGACTGGACGCCTCGTTCAAGCTGGTCTCCGAACGGCTCGAGCAGGTCCAGCGCGGCCTGGGCGAGATGCAGCAGCTCGCCACCGGCGTCGGCGACCTCAAGCGCGTGCTGAGCAACGTCAAGAACCGCGGCGGCTGGGGCGAGGTGCAGCTGGAGAACATCCTCGAGCAGACCCTGACCCAGGAGCAGTACGCACGCGGCGTGCGGGTGCGCCCGGAACGCAACGAGATGGTCGACTTCGCGGTGCGCCTGCCCGGCCGCGGCCACGAGGACACGCCGGTGTGGCTGCCGATCGACGCCAAGTTCCCGCGCGAGGACTACGAGCGCCTGCTCGACGCGCAGGAGCAGGGCGATCCGGAGCTGGTGCAGGCGACGGGCGCGCAGCTGGAGCGCGCGATCCGGGTGCAGGCCAAGTCGATCTGCGACAAGTACATCGCTCCGCCGCACACCACTGACTTCGCGGTGATGTTCCTGCCCACCGAGGGCCTGTACGCCGAGACCCTGCGCCGCCCCGGCCTGGCCGACCTGCTGCAGCGCGAACACCGCATCGTCGTCGCCGGCCCGACCACGATCACCGCCCTGCTCAACAGCCTGCAGATGGGCTTCCGCACCCTCGCCATCGAGAAACGCTCCAGCGAGGTGTGGGGTGTGCTGGCGGCGGTCAAGAGCGAGTTCGGCAAGTTCGCCGGCATCCTGGAAAAGGCCGAGAAGCAGATCAGCACCGTCGGCAAGAGCCTGGGCGAAGCCAGCCGCAAGACCCGCACCATCGAACGCCGCCTGCGCGGCGTCGAGACCCTGGCCGACGCGCAGGCCGCGCCGCTGCTGGAACTGTCGTTGCCGCTGGACGATGCCGAGGCGGAAGAGGCGGCAGGCGACGAACGGGAGTGAGGGCTTGCGGTGCGCGGCGGCGGGGTGTCGAGGTGGAATGACTGGGCGAAGCGGTTGTGTTGGCGCGGGATGGCATGCGACCAGCACGCGCCATGTTGGACGCAGCGCCGCGACCTAGACGGGTCAGCGCGGCCGCTTCGTACGCGCGCGCTGTGCAGATGGCGCAGCATGCGGATGTCCTTGTCGTGCCTGCAGTGTTGATGCGATTCGACGTCGCGGATGCGTTGTCGTCTCCAGGCCGCTCGCCTGCTCGCCCGCTGGCCGATACGCGCGCTTCTGATCACGACGAGAGACACATGTGTAGCGGCGGCTCTTGTTCCTTCTGCGGCAGTCGCGAGCAGGTTTTGCGGACATGGCTGTCGCGGCTGAAGCCGCTCCTACGGGAGCGCATGATCCGCAGCAAAAGCGGGTATTACGTGCCTGCACAGGCTAGCTGTCGGTGCGCTGAGTTACGCGGTCACGGCACTACGCATGCTGCGCCGACAGCGACTATGCTGGCGCTCCCTTTCGATCGAGGTAATGCCCCATGTCCGCGTCGCTGACCGCCATTCCGCTGACCCGCATCGATGGCCAGCCGGCCACCCTCGCCACGTTCGAGGGCAAGGTGTTGCTGATCGTCAACGTCGCCTCCAAGTGCGGCCTCACCGCGCAGTACGCGGGCCTGGAAGCGCTGTACCGCGAGAAGCAGGCCGCCGGCCTGGAAGTGCTCGGTTTCCCGGCCAACGACTTCAAGGGTCAGGAGCCGGGCAGCGAGGCGGAGATCCAGCAGTTCTGCCAGCTCACCTACGATGTGACCTTCCCGATGTTCTCCAAGATCGCGGTCACCGGCGAGGACACGCATCCGCTGTACCGCGCGCTGATCGCCGCGCAGCCGCAGACCGAGGGCGAGGGCCCGATGCGCGAGAAGCTGGCCGGTTACGGCATCGAACCGAACCCGGCGCCGGGCGTGCTGTGGAACTTCGAGAAGTTCCTGGTCGGCCGCGACGGCCAGGTCCGCGCGCGCTTCGCCCCGGACGTCACCGCCGAGGATCCGCGCCTGCGCGCGGCGATCGACGCGGCGCTGGTGTAAAGCTGCGTTGCGCTCGGGGCCATCTGGCGGTGCTTGGACGAGCTGAAGGTACTGTTCTGGCGCTTAGGTAGTTGGTGACCGAGCCGGAGAGGTGATCGATGTCCTTGTTGTCCGGCGTTGCCTGTCGCGGCTGAAGCCGCTCCTACGCAAGGCGTGCAGCATCGAAGCCTTTGCCTTTGCCTTTGCCTTTGCCTTTGCCGTTGCCGTTGCCTTGGCTGTTGCCTTGGCTGTTGCTTGGCTGTTGCTTGGCTTTGGCTGTTGCCCTGGCTTTTGATTTACCGGGTTCCCTTCCGAAGCGGCGGCCAGCGCGGGGAAAAACCCCGAAGGGGCGGCGCACAAGGACGTGCGCCGTCCGCGGCAGGGGCAGGATGCCCCTTCCGCGGATCCCCGTGATGGACGCGGACCCGGAGCGCGCAGCGCGGAGGGCGCGAAGGCAGGGCGCGCTTTCTTTTGGTTACCTTTTCTTTGCGCGAGCAAAGAAAAGTAACTCGCCCGCAAGGGCGAAAGCCTTTGCTGTTGCTTGAAGTTTGCGTGTCAGGCGAGAAGGTCTGTAGGAGCGGCTTTAGCCGCGACCAACGCAATCGGTGATGCCTGTCGCGGCTGAAGCCGCTCCTACGATTCAGCGGCCACCGCCGTAACAGCAAGTGCAAGAGCAAAGCTTTCGCCTGGCGGCGAGTCACTTTTCTTTGCTTGTGCAAAGAAAAGTAACCAAAAGAAGCGCTTTACCACAGCCGAAGGCTGGTCAAGCACACCCCGCAGCGCGCCCTCCGCGCTGCGCGCTCCGGGTCCGCAGCCACGACGGGCATTTTTCGACGGCACATCCATGTGCCGGCGAAAAACGACGCGCATCCTGCGCGTCGCCCTTCGGGTATTCGCCCGCCGCGGCTGCCGCGCCGAGGGGACCCCGGTAAATCAACAGCCAAAGCAACAGCAACAGCCAAAGCCAAAGCCAAAGCCAAAGCAAGAGCGAAGCGACGGCACGTCGACGTCCGCTGCGGATACAGCGTCACCCGCTGCAATCCAACAGCCATTCCACTCTGCGCTGCTGCTGTGCGCGGTGGCAAAAAAGTTCAGGCACAAAAAACCCGGCCGAAGCCGGGGTTTTTGTGTTGCCTAAGTGCAGGCGACTCAACGACCGCCGCGCCACTCCGGGACCGGCATCGCGTCCACCGGTACCGTCGGATTGGTTTCTTCCTCGCGCAGATAGGCCGGCAGATCGTCGTCCTGACGCTTGTGCCCGCGCATGTCGCTCTCGATCTGATAGTTGCGGCGCTGCAGCCACGCATCGCGGGTCAGCTGATACTCGTCCGGCGCCTGGTCGCGCAGACTGTCCAGCGACAGCAACTGCGCGCGCGTGTCGACCAACTGCAGGCCCTGCAGGCCGATGCGCACCCGGTCCTCCTCGATCTGCTGCAGTGGCGACAGCGGCGCGTCGCCGACCAGGCCGAACGCATCGCGCACCGTGCGCGGGCCGAACAACGGCAGTTCCAGGTAGCGCGAGCGGCGCCAGCCCCACACACCCAGGGTCTGGCCGAAGTCCTCGCTGCGCCGCGGCAGGTTGGCGTCGGTGGCCGGGTCGAAGATGCCGCCGATGCCCAGCGTGCTGTTGATCAGGAACCGGCTCAGGGTCTGCCCCGCCTGCAGCGGGCGGCCCTGCAGCAGCTGGTTGACCATGGTCAGCGGCGAACTGAGGTTGTCGAAGAAGTTGGTCACGCCCAGCCGCACCGGCCGCGGCACCACGTTGACGTAGGCGCGCGCCAGCGGCCGCGCCACGCCACGGTCGACCACGTTGTTGAAGGCATGCACCTTGCGGTTGAACTTCTCCCACGGATCGTAGCTCTGCGGTGCAGGCACGCCCTCCGGCAGGGTCGGATCGGCGACCGGGTTGTACGGGTCGCCGCCGTACAGCGCGGCGTAGTCGTCCTCGGCCGAGGTCGGCGTGCCGTTGGCCGACCCGGCGCCCGGGGCAGCACTCGCCGGCGGCATCGCCGCAGGCGCGCTTGCCGATGCCGGCGCGGCGCCGGTGTCCATGCCGGTGGCGCTGTCCGCGGTCGCCGGTGCGGCGTGCGCATCGGGAGCCGCGGCGCTGTCGCCGGCGGCCGGCGCGGTCTGTGCCACCGGCGGTGGGGGCGGTGGCGGCGTGCGCTTGGGCGCGCCAGCGCAGGCGCCCAGGGCGGCGGCCAGGGTCAGGGAGGTGAGGATACGCAGCACGTTCATGTGTCAGCTCGCCGCAGGGGGAGAGTGGAAGTCCAGGGTCGAGGCCAGCCGGTAGGCGGCGCTCAGGTCGGTCAGGCCGGCCGGGGCGCCATGGATGGCGACCTCGGCCTGGCCCTGGGCGCGCAGGCGCGCGGCGAGTTCGGCGAGCAGCGCCAGGCCGGCGCTGTCCACCCGCGAGACGGCCTGCAGGTCCAACGCGCGTGCGCCCGGCAGCGCGCGCAGCGCTGCCGGCCACAGCGCGGTGGCCGCCGCACGGTCGAGCACGCCGCTCAGCGCGAGCGTGTCGCCGTCGCGGCGCAGTTGCGGCGCATCACTTGCCACTGTTGCCCGCCGGTGCCGCCTGCAGCGTGCCGTTGCGCAGCTCGGCCGCGACCTCGGGGATCGACTTGTTGCGCAGCGGGGTGTCGAACTGGTTGCGGAAGGTCTGCACGTAGGACACGCCCTCGACCATCACGTCGAAGATCTTCCAGCCGGCGCCGGTGTTGCGCAGCAGGTAGTCCACCGGCACCGGGTCGCCGCCGCTGCGCAGCAGCTCGGTGGAGACCTTGACGCCGCGGCCGCCCGGCAGCGGGGTTTCCGACTTCACCCGCACCTGCGGCTTGCCTTCGAAGGTCAGCAGCGAGGTGCCGTAGCGCTGCATCAGGTTGTCGGCCATCGCGTCGCCGAACAGCTTGACGTCGGCGTCGGAGGCGCCGCGGCCGTGCACGCCCAGCACCAGGCGCGCGGCGTAGTCGCGGTCGAAGGACTTGTTCATCTCGCTGTCGATGAACTGGCGCAGCGCGGTGGGATTGCTCTTGAACTCGCTGCGGCGCTGTTCCAGCGTGGTCAGGATGCGGGTGCTGTTCTCCAGCACCACCTTGCTGGCCGAACCGGCCTGGGTGGCGGCGGCGGCCGGCGCGGCGGCCTGGGCCAGGGCGGCGGAGGGGGCGGCCACGGCCAGCGCGGCGGCGAGAGCGGCGGAAAGCAGTTTGATCGTCATGGCTTGGGTTCCGTTGCGGGCGTGGTGGAATCGGCCGAGGGTGCGGCAGTGGGTGTTGCGTTCTTGTCGCCGCCGGCGCTGCCGCCGCCGAACATGTACTTGCCGACCAGCTGGATCAGGTCCACCGCCGGCTGGGTGAAGGCGATTTCCTGGCCGGGCTTGAGCGTGTCGGGGTCGCCGCCGGGCTGCAGGCCGACATAGCTCTCGCCCAGCAGGCCGCTGGTCAGGATCGCCGCCGAGGTGTCGGCCGGCAGGTCCTTGTACTTGTCGTCGATGGACAGGGTCACCACCGAGTCGAACTTGGTCGGGTCCAGGTCGATCTTGGCGACCTGGCCGATGATGACGCCGCCGATCTTCACCGGCGCCTGCGCACGCAGCTGGCCGATCTGCGAGAAGCGCGCGACCAGGTCGTAGCGGTGGCCGCCGAAGCCCCACTGGCGGTTGGTGGAAGCCAGCGCCAGCACCAGCAGCGAGGCCAGGCCCAGCAGCAGGAAGGCGCCGACGGCGAACTCGAGACGGGGACCACGGAGAGCCATAACGTGTCTACCTTGTTGATTCAGCGTGGCCGCGGCGCCAGTGCCGCGACCGGGATGTTGCCGCGGAACCTGCCGTCGCCGGCCGGCCCCGCGTTGGCGCCGCTCAGCGGAACAGCAGCGCCGACATGACGAAGTTGAACATCAGCACCAGCAGCGAGGCGTTGACCACGGCGCGGGTGGTGGCCACCGAAGTGCCCTCGATGGTCGGTTCGGCATGGAAGCCGACATACGCCGCGACCAGCGCCGCCGTGCCGCCGAACACCGCCGACTTCAGCATCGCCACGCCGAAGTCGTCCCAGAAATCCACGCTGCTCGACAGCGCCGACCAGAACGTGCCGCGGTCCAGGCCGAGCGCCGCCACCGCCTCGAAATAGCTGGCGCTGATCGCCAGCGAGCAGAAGATGCCGGTCAGCAGCGGCACGGTCAGCACCGCCGCCCAGAAGCGCGGCGCCACCGCCTTGGCCACCGGGTCGATCGCCATCAGCTCCAGCGCCTTGATCTGGTCGGTGGCGCGCATCAGGCCGAGCTCCGCGGCGATGGAACTGCCTGCGCGGCCGATGAACAGCAGTGCGGTCAGCACCGGCGCCAGCTCGCGGTACAGCGACAGGCCGAGCAGGGTCGACAGCGCGTCGGAGGCGCCGTAGGTCTGCAGCGTGCGGTAGCCTTGCAGGGTCAGCACCAGGCCGACGAAGGCGCCGCCCACCGCGATGATCGGCAGCGAGCGCGCGCCGACCTTGTAGATCTCACGGATCAGCTCGGCCAGCAGGTCGCGGGTCGGCAGCGAGCCGCGCAGCACGGTCAGGAAGAACAGCCCGGCGCGGCCCAGGGAACGGATCGGGGCAACGATGGCCATCAGGCGGCGCTCCGCGCGCGCTGCGGCGCATCGAACGGGATCGGGCCGTCGGGACGGCCGTGCAGGAACTGCTGCAGCAGCGGATCGGTGCTGGCCTGCAACGCCTGCGGGGTGCCGGCAAAGACCACGCCGCCGTTGGCGATGGCCACGGCCTGGTCGCAGATCGGCAGGGTCTCGTGGACGTGGTGGCTGACGATGATGCTGGTCAGGCCCAGGGTGTGGTTGAGGCGCTGGATCAGGCTCATGATCACGCCGGAGGCGATCGGATCCAGGCCGGTCAGGGGTTCGTCGTAGATCATCAGCGGCGGGTCCAGGGCCAGCGCCCGCGCCAGCGCCACGCGCCGCGCCATGCCGCCGGACAGCTCGCGCGGCCAGGCATCGGCAGCGGCCAGCAGGCCCACCGCATGCAGCTTCAATGCGACCAGCCGCTGCAGCACCGGCTCGGGCAGACGGGTGTGGGCGCGCAATGGCAGCGCCACGTTCTCGGCCACGCTCAGGTCGGTCAACAGGCCGTTGCCCTGCAGCAGCACGCCGATGCTCTTGCGCGTTTCGCGCAGCGCACGGCTGCCGCGCGGCAGCGGCTTGCCGAACACTTCCAGCGTGCCCGCGGCCGGCACCAGTTCGCCGGTCAGCGCCGCCAGCAGCGTGGACTTGCCGCTGCCGGAGGGGCCGAGCACCGCGGTGATGCTGCCGCGCGGCACGCTCAGCGAGACGTCGCGCAGGATGGCGCGGCCGCCGCGGTCGATGCGCACGCCCGACAACTGCACCAGATTGGATTCGGAAGACGCCATCGCGACCTTTAACGAAAATACAACATAGGATCGATCCGTTCGGCTGAACTTAACCGAACTGGCCCGTGCAGTATTGTGGCATCGCGCGGGCCGGTGTGCGCGCCCGCTTCGCCCCGTTCATGCAACAGCGTGTCATACGGCCGCGCATTGGTCGCCGGCGACGCCGCATCGCCTCGGGGCGGCCGCCACCGCGCCAGCGCCGCGCAGCTGCACTTGAGGTGTGGACAAAGGGCGGTGTGGACAAATGCCCGCACAGCGCTTGTGCGCGTCGCGACGGCACGCGACGATGCCGGCATGGCGACCGTGCCGAACCACACCTGGAGTCAAGGATGGAGCTGTTGAGCTTGGAACACTTCGCAGGAAGCGTGAACGAGACGTTCTCGGCGCAGTTGAACGAAGGCGAGGTCGCATTCGTGCTGGTCGAAGCGCGGCCGCTGCCGACGCCGCCCGCGGCGCGGCGCGCCCCGTTCTCGCTGCTGTTCCGCAACGGCTCGGCGTTCCTGTTTCCGCAGCAGACCTATCAGATGCGCCATCCGCGCCTGGGCGAGATTGGGATCTTCCTGGTGCCGGTTGCGCGCGAACGCGACGGCTTCCTGTATCAGGCGGTGTTCAACTGACGCGCGCGGCCGGCTGCGTGCCGGCGCCATCCCAGCGCATGGCCAGATGGGTCTGGCCGGCCTCGCCGGCAACGAAACCCAGTCGAGCATAAAGCCGCTGTGCCGCGGGATTGGCGTGCAGCACGTGCAGCGTCAGTGCGCGCCCATCCGCATGCGCGAGCGCCTGTGCCTGCGCGATCAGCGCGCCGCCGATGCCGTGGCCGCGGCAGTCCGGCAGCAGGCTGATATCGACCAGGACGTGCGGATCCGTGCTGCGGTCCAGATACAGCCGGCCCAGTCGCGCGTGCGCGTCTTCCACGATCAGGAAGTCGGCACCCGGGAAATGCTGCAGATAGTGCGCATGCTGCAAGGCGAACTGCTGGTCCAGGAAGGCACGCTTGGCCGGTTCCGGCCATGACACCGCGGCCAACTCGTCGCGGCGCGTGCTGGCGTACAGCGCGCGCAGCCAGTCGAGATCCTCCGTCTGCGCAGGACGCAGGACGATGCCGCGCGCCCGCAATGCGGGCGGCGCGGCGAACCCGGCGTCCCGTTGCGGGAAGCCGGGCGACGCGGCGATCGACATCACCCCTGTCTCAGTTGAAGACCGGGTAGTCGCCCTGCAGCGCGATGCAGAAGTTCACCGCCAGATACGGCTGCCGGTTCTCGTGCGCCTGGCCGATGCCGGTGGGCATCACCATCGTTGGGGAGAACTGCTTGTCCGGGGCGACGGCAAGGAACGGGCGCTCGTTGGTGAGATTCAGCGATGACAGTCCCGCACCGCTGACCGGCGTGCCGGCCTTCTTGGTTGCGTCCGCTTGCGAGAACGCATTGACGCCATGCTGATGCAGTGGAATCTGCGTACTCTGCAGGCTCACCGACGCCGAGCCGAAGTTGCTCCCCAGCGTGTGCGGGGTCAGGCCTGGCCCCGCACCTTGCTGGCAGCCGGCGCGCGCAGTGAAATTCGGCAACTGGAAGGTGGTGCTGCCGTTGCCGCCGTAGGCCACGCCCAGCAGCGAGAACAAGGCGGTGTTCTGGGTGACCGGCAGGACCGCGCCGTTGCACAGGGCCCAGCCATAGGGGTTGTAGTCGAAGCCGAACAGCTGGATTTCGCCGAGATAGGGTTCGGTCATGAGCGGATTCCTCCGATGGAGCGGATGCGGGCCGCAGCCATGTCGGCGCGGCGCAGGGGATCAGGCCTGTTGCGGGAAGATGCCGGTGGTGGCGATGCAGTACTGCACCGTCAGCGTCGGCATGGTGTTGTCGTGTGGCTGGTTGCCGCCGGCGTACGAAGTGCTCTGCCCGGACATCGCCACCATGGAGGCGCCGGTGAGGTCGCTGGCATAGAACACGCTGCCGTTGACTGCGCCAGGCAACAGCCCGGCTGGCGCTGGCGCGGTCGCTGCGGCGGTGGTGGCCTGGGCGGTATGCGTATGCGCCGGCATCTGCAGGTCGAGCAAGGTCACCGTCTCGGTGCCGGCACGCTGTGCAAGGACGTAATTGCTGAGTCCCGGTCCCTGGCCCTGATGGACCGGCAGACGGCCACGCAGATCCGGCACCGCGAACGTGCTGGTGCCATTGCCGCCGTAGGCGGTGCCGAGTAGCACATACAACGGTTCGTATTCGGAGATCTGCAGCAGCGTGCCGTCGCACGCCTGCCAGCCCTGGGGCGTGCGGCCGAAGCCGAACATGCGGATTTCGCCGATGAAGGGAGTACCCATGAGATGCTTCCTGGTCGATGAGGCGCCACGCGCACCGATGCGCGCTGCGCGCCCGAATGCGGATGCGCCTAGCTGCGCGAGGGAAAGATGCCGGACAGCGCGATGCAGAAATTGAGCGTGGTGTACGGCTGCACGTTCGGATGCGCCTGGCCGCCGCCGCTGTTGGCGATGGTGGACTGCGCCAGCGGCACCATCGCACCAGGCGCGGCATACAGCGCGTGCGGCGTTCCCGGACCAGGACTGACGACGTTGTTCGCGAACAGGCGACCGACTGGCGCGCGGTTGTCTCCGTTGCCGCTGCTGCAATCCAACAAGTGGGTATGTGCGGGCAGGTTATCGCCCACCAGCGTCACCGTCTCCGCGCCAGCGGCCTGGCCCATCGGCATCGCAGACGGTTGCCATGCCGGATCGGCCGACGGCCCATAACCCATCGGCGTGCGTCCGCGCATGTCCGGCAAGCCGAACGTGGTCTTGCCGTCGCCGCCGAAGCGGGTGCTGAGCAGACTGAACAGGGCCTGGTTCTGATTGATCGGCAGCAATTGCCCGTTGCACTGCGCAAAATATTTTGGCGCAAACGCGAAACCGGTCAGCATGATCTGACCGATGAAGAACTCGCTCATGCGGATCTCCCCCCGGAGTGGATGACGTCAGACCTCATGTCTGGCGCCGAACTACTTAATCACGACTTCGGCGACATGCAAGCGCCGATTTGCTGAACCAGACAGACATGACGCATTTGTTGCTTTACGCGGCGCCGGATTTGTTGTTCCAATGGCCGCGCGACGCGCATGGCCGATGCTTGCTGGGCCGATGTTCCGCGAAGTCCGAGGCACCAGGATGGCTGCCAGCGCCCATGGGGTGGCGCGATTTAGGGGAATCGAAATATGTCTACGAATTGCACCGTGTCGAGCGGCGTGCGCCTGACGTTGCGTTGGCTGATGGCGCTGCTGCTGATGACGACGTCGCAGGTCTGTCTGGCTGCCTACTGCACGACGCCGCAGACCGCGACCGTGAACGCGGGTCAGTCGGTGACGTTCGACGTCAGTAACTGCGATGGCCCCGACAACTTCGGCATGAGCGATGGCGCGCAACCCTCGCACGGAAGCTACTCCCTCACCGGTCAGCTCGATGGTGTCGGCACGCAGCGCGTGACCTATACCAACAACGGGGACGGCGCGACCTCGGACTCGTTCTATCTGTTGGACCAAGACAACGGTCAGGTCGTCTTCAACATCACCATCAACCCCTCGCGCACCGCCAGCATCGCCGTCTCGCCGTCCAGCGCCAACGAAGACAGCGGGACGGCCTTCGTCTACACGGTGACGCTGAGCCAGACCAACAGTTCGGCGACCACGGTGAACCTGACCCGGAGCGGCACCGCGACCAGCGGGACCGACTACACCGGCGCGGTCACCAGCGTCGTGGTGCCGGCCAACACGACGTCCGCCAGCTTCAGCGTCACCCCGGTCGCCGACACCACGGTGGAGCCGGACGAGACGGTGATCTTCCAGGTGGCCAGCGGTAGCGGCTACTCGATCGGCAACCCGTCCAGCGCCACCGCCACCATCGTCAACGACGACTATCCCTCGGCGAGCATCGCGGTGTCGCCGGCCAGCGTGTACGAGAACGGCGGCAATAATCTGGTCTACACCGTCTCCCTGAGCCAGCCTTCGCCATCGGCGCTCTCGATCGGTTTCAGCGTGGGCGGGACGGCGACGTCCGGTACCGATTACGCCGCGGTCAATTCGCCGCTGGTGATTGCGGCTGGTCAGACCAGCGGCACGATTACCGTCAGTCCCACCCCCGACACCACGGTGGAGCCGGACGAGACCGTAGTGATCAGCCTCAACGCGGGCAGCGGCTACACCGTCGGTTCGCCGTCCAGCGCCACCGGCACCATCCTCAACGACGACCAGCCGGCGCTGTCGATCAACAACGTGTCGCAGAACGAAGGCAATGCCGGCAACACCGCGTTCACCTTCACCGTCTCGCTCACCCAGCCGGCCGGCAGCGGCGGGGTCAGCTTCAACATCGCCACCGCCGACGGTACCGCGACCGCGGGCACCGACTACGTCTCCTCCAGCGTGAACGGGCTGACCATTCCGGCCGGCAGCAGCAGCGCCACCTTCACCGTGCAGGTGATCGGCGACACGCTCAACGAGCCGAACGAAACCTTCTTCGTCAACGTCACCAATGTCAGTGGCGCCACGATTGCCAGTGGGCAGGGAGTGGGCACGATCAACAACGACGACGCGCAGCCGGCGCTTTCGATCGGCGATGTCAGCGTCGCCGAAGGCAACAGCGGCACCACCACGGCGACGTTCCCCGTCACCCTCAGCGCCGCCAGCGGCCAGACCGTCACGGTCAACTATGCGACCGCCGACGGCAGCGCCAACGCTGGCAGCGACTATGTCGCCCGCTCCGACACGCTGACCTTCTTGCCCGGCACCACCACGCAGAACGTGGCCGTCACGGTCAACGGCGATACCACCGTCGAGCCGGACGAAACCTTCACCGTGACCCTGTCCGGTGCCAGCAACGCCACCATCGCGCGTGCCACCGCGACCGGCACCATCCTCAACGACGATGCGGTGGTGACGATCTCGCCGACGTCGCTGCCGGCGGCCACCGCCGGCACCAGCTACAGCCAGACCCTGAGTGCCAGTGGCGGAACCGCACCGTATGGCTTCGCGATCACCACCGGCACATTGCCGGTGGGGATGCTGCTGAGTTCCGCCGGCGTGCTGTCCGGCACGCCCAGCGGCAGCGGCAGCTTCAATTTCACCGTGTCCGCGACCGACAGCGGCGGGTCGCCCATCAGCGGTAGCCGTGCCTACACGTTGACGGTGGCGGCGCCAACCGTGTCGCTGCCGGCGACGACCCTGCCCAACGGCACCGCCGGCCAGGCCTACAGCGCGTCGATCACCCAGGCCAGCGGCGGCATCGCCCCGTACACCTATGCGGTCACGGCCGGCGCCTTGCCGGCGGGCGTGACCGTCAACAGTGCGAGCGGTGCGCTCAGCGGCACGCCCACCGTGACCGGCAATTTCAGCTTCACCCTGGTCGCGACCGACAGCACCTCCGGCACCCCGGGCCAGGCGGCGCGCAGCTATACGCTGGCGATCGTGGCGCCGACCCTGACCGTCGCCCCGTCCACGCTGCCGTCCGGGACCGCGGGCACCGCCTACAGCCAGACGCTGAGCACCAGCGGCGGGACGGCCCCCTACACCTATGCGCTCAGCTCCGGTGCCTTGCCTGCGGGCCTGAGCCTGAGCAGCGCCGGTGTCCTATCCGGCACCCCGACCGTGGCCGGCAGTTTCACCTTCGTCGTCGGCGTCACCGATGCCGGCAGTTTCGGCGGCTCGCACGCCTACACCCTGTCCATCGCCTCGCCGACCCTGGCCATCACCCCGCCGACGTTGCCGGCAGCGGCGATCAACGCCAGCTACAGCCAGGCGCTGAGCACCAGCGGCGGCACCGCGCCGTACAGCTATGTGCTCAATGCCGGCGCCTTGCCGAGCGGGATGAGCCTGAGCGCGGGCGGCGTGCTGTCCGGTACGCCGACCACGGCCGGCACCTTCGCGTTCACCGTGGGCGTTACCGACGCCAACGCCTTCACTGCGGCGCAGGCGTTCACCCTGACCGTGGCCTCGCCGACGCTGACGCTGGCGCCGCCGGCGCTGCCGGCCGGCATCGCGGGCAGCGCCTACAGCCAGGCGCTCAGCGCCACCGGCGGTACCGCGCCCTACAGCTACAGCCTCGCCACCGGCGTGCTGCCGGCCGGGCTGAGCCTGAGCGCCGCCGGCGTACTGTCCGGTACCCCGACCCAGGCGGGCAGTTTCGTCTTCACCGCCACCGTCACCGACAGCACCGCCGGCGTCCCCGGCCAGGCCAGCCGCAGCTACACGCTGAGCATCGCCGCGCCGACCCTGACCCCGGGGCAGCCGACCTTGCCTGCCGGCACCGCGGGCACGGCGTACAACCAGACCCTGAGCACCAGCGGCGGCACCGCGCCGTACAGCTACAGCGTGGTCAGCGGCGCGCTGCCGACCGGGATGAGCCTGACCACGGCGGGCGTGCTGTCCGGCACGCCGAGCGCGGCCGGCAGCTTCGCCTTCAGCATCAAGGTGAGCGACGCCAACGGCTTCTCGGCCACGCAGGCCTACACCCTGACCATCGCCTCGGCGGTGCCGGCACCGGTGGCGGCGAACGACACCGGCGCCACCCTCGTCGATACCGCGCTGACCCTGGCGGTCACCGGCAACGACACCGGCAGCATCGACAGCATCGCCATCGCCACGGCGCCCAGCCACGGCACGGCGACCGTCGATGGCGTGCGCCTGGTGTACACGCCGGCGCCGGGCTACGTGGGCGTGGACAGCGTGCACTACACCGCCATCGGCGCCGGCGGCAGTTCGGCGCCGGCGGTGGTCACCATCACCGTCAACGCCCGCCCCATCGCGGTGTCGGTGACGGTGCCGGCGGTGACCGGGCAGGCGCAGACCCTGGACGTCACCCGCGACGCCACCGGCGGTCCGTTCGTGGCGGCCGCCGTGGTCGCGGTGCTGCCGGCCAATGCCGGTACCGCCACGATCACCCGCGCGGCCGCGAAGGCTGCGGGCGTGCCGACCGCGGCCGCGGACGACGGCCCGGGCTTCATGCTGACCTTCGTGCCGAACCCGGCCTTCTCCGGCAACGCCACGGTGCGCTTCACCCTGTCCAACGCGTATGCGACCTCGGCCGAGGCGGACATCGTGTTCATGATCGCGCCGCGCCCGGACCCGACCCAGGACGCGCAGGTGCGCGGCCTGATCGACGCGCAGGCCGAGTCGACCCGGCGCTTCGCCAAGGCGCAGATCGACAACTTCCAGCGCCGCCTGGAGGCGACCCACCGGGGTGCGCGCGGCTTCGACAACGGCGTGAGCTTCCAGGCCGGCTCGCAATGCCGCCAGCGCGATCGCACGCTGCAGAGCGATCGCAACCTGGACGCGCAAGCGTGCGATCCGGCCAACCGCGACCTGCGCGACGGCGCCATGGACGGCGGCGCCGACACCGCGTCGGCGGCACCACGCGATGCCACTGCGGCAGGCGATCTCGGCCTGTGGGTGGGTGGTGCGATCCGCTCCGGCAGCCTGGACAAGCAGTCGCAGCGCGCCGGCGTGGATTTCCAGACCGATGGCCTGAGCCTGGGCGCCGATTACCGCGTCTCCTCGTCCTTCGCATTGGGCGCGGGCGTGGGCTTCGGCCGCGACGACAGCGATGTCGGCCGCGACGGCAGCCGCAGCAAGTCGACCGCGTACACGCTGGCGCTGTATGCCAGCTATCACCCGGGCCAGACGCTGTTCTTCGACACCCTGGTCGGCTACCAGCTGCTGTCCTACGACCTGCGCCGCTACGTCACCGACAACGGCGCGCTGGCCGAAGGCGACCGCAGCGGCCACCAGTGGATCGCGTCGCTGTCGGCCGGTGCCGACCTGCAGCGCGGCGATTGGCAGATCACCCCGTATGCGCGGGTGGATGCCGCGCGCGCCACGCTGGACGCCTACAGCGAAGCGGCGATGGCGCCGTACGCGCTGCGTTACGAGGACATGGACGTGGCCACCACCACCGGCAACCTCGGCCTGCGCCTGGAATGGCGCCGGCAGATGACCTGGGGCCGGCTGACCCCGCAGTTCCGGCTCGAGTATCAGCACGACTTCCAGGGCCGTGGCGACGCCACGCTGGGCTATGCCGACATCGTCGGCGGCACCCTGTACCGCACCGGGCAGAGCGTGTACGACCGCAACCGGCTGATGCTGGGCGTGGGCGTGGTGTTCAGCACCGACCAAGGTCTGTCCACGCGCGTGGAATACCGCGGCGTGACCGACGGCGGCAGCGGCAGCGACCAGACCTGGATGTTCAACGTCGAGAAGAAGTACTGACGTTCAAGCCCCTCTCCCCCCGGGAGAGGGGTTGGGGTGAGGGTTCGGCGCGAAGCGACTCGCGATGTCTGGGTGCCCGAGGCTACGCCCGTACCCTCATCCGGCCCTTCGGGCCACCTTCTCCCGGTGGGAGAAGGGAAGAGCTAGCCCCTCTCCCCCGGGAGAGGGGTTGGGGTGAGGGTCCGGCGCGAAGCGTCCCGCGATGTTCGGGTGCACAAGGCTGTGCCCGTACCCTCATCCGCCCCTGCGGGGCACCTTCTCCCGATGGGAGAAGGAGACGGCTAGCCCCTCTCCCCCCGGGAGAGGGGTTGGGGTGAGGGTCCGGCGCGAAGCGACTCGCGCTGTCTGGGTGCGCGAGGCTGCGCCCGTACCCTCATCCGGCCCTTCGGGCCACCTTCTCCCAGCGGGAGAAGGGAACAGCGCCGCCTGCCCGCATCCGGCACAATGCCCGGCACATGCCTGCCCCATCCGCGCCCGATTTCCGGCTGTATCCGTCCAACGCGCTGGATACCCTGGCCGCCCTGCTCGCCGAAGAACTGCGCCGGCCGCCGCCGGAGCAGCCCTTGCTGGCGCCGGAGGTGGTGCTGATCCCGCAGGTGGCGATGCGGCGCTGGCTGCAATCGACCCTGGCCGCCGTGCACGGGGTGGCGGCGAACCTGGAATTCCTCACCCCCGGCGAGTTCGTCGCGCGCGCGCTGGAGCGCAATCTCGGCGCGGCGGCCGACGACCTGGACATGGCGACCATGCATTGGCGCCTGTACGCGGCGCTGCAGGGCGACCTGGGCAGCGACGCGGCGCTGGCGCCGCTGGCCGGCTATCTGGCCGACGGCGATGCGCTCAAGCCGTGGAGCCTGGCCGGCGAGCTGAGCAACGTGTTCGAGAAGTACCAGGCCTGGCGCCGCGACTGGCTGCTGCGCTGGGAAGGCGGCGCCGACCCGGACGATCCGCAGGCGCGGCTGTGGCGGCGCATCGCCACGGGCCGCGCCTACCGCGCACGCCGCATCGGCCAATACCTGGACCGCTACGCGCGCCCGGACGGGCCGCTGCCGCAGGGCCTGCCGCGGCGCCTGTTCGCCTTCGCCGTGCTCAACATCTCCCCCGACGTGCTGCGCGTGCTGGCCACGCAGGCGCGTGCC
Source organism: Xanthomonas sp. NCPPB 2250 (assembly GCF_056725265.1). Taxonomy (NCBI): domain Bacteria; kingdom Pseudomonadati; phylum Pseudomonadota; class Gammaproteobacteria; order Lysobacterales; family Lysobacteraceae; genus Xanthomonas; species Xanthomonas sp. NCPPB 2250. The sequence continues at coordinate 131,817 of NZ_CM161520.1, forward strand.
GGCACGTTGCACTTCTACCTGCCGACCCCGGCGCAGGGCTACTGGGGCGATCTGCAGACCCTGTGGCAGCGCCGCCGCGAGGGCGGGGCGGTGGACCTGTTCGCCGAGCAGGTGCAGGAGAATCCGCTACTGCAGGCCTGGGGCGCGGCCGGGCGCGACTTCATGGCGCTGATCGGCGACTACGAGGTGGTGCATCCGCTGGCCGAGATCGCGGTCTACGCCGATCCGCTGGAGTCGGGCCGGCGCGCGCTGGCCGACGGCGGCCTCGGCGACAGCCTGCTGCGGCGCATGCAGAGCGACCTGTTCCATCGCCGCGCGCCGGCGCGGCCGGCGCCGCTGCCCGCGGTGGATGCGCACGATCCCAGCCTGCAGGTGCATGCCTGCCACACCCGCCTGCGCGAACTGCAGGTGTTGCACGATCAAGTGCGCGCATTGCTGGACGATCCGCGCTTCGAGCCGCCGCTGCAGCCGCGAGAGATCGCGGTGCTGTCGCCGGATATCGACCCCTATGTGCCGTACCTGGACGCGGTGTTCGGCGGCCACGCCGGTGACGACGCCTTGCCCTATGCGTTGGCCGACGCCAGCCCGCTGGCCAGCGAGCCGTTGGCCGAGGTGTTCCTGGCGCTGCTCGGCCTGCCGATCGCGCGCTTCGGCCTGCACGAGATCCTGGACCTGATCGCCAGCGCGCCGATCGCCGAGGCCGCCGGCCTCGACGAGGCCGGGCTGGAACGCCTGCGCAGCTGGCTGCACGCCGCTGGCGCGCGCTGGGGCCTGGACGCGGCGCACCGGCAGCGCCACCAGGCGCCGGCCGACGACGCCTACACCTGGCGCTTCGCCCTGGACCGGCTGCTGCTCGGTCACGCCAGCGGCGCCGAGGACGACATCGACGGCGTGGCGCCGTGGCCGCAACTGGAAGGCAGCGCCCTGGCCGCACTGGACACGCTGCTGCGCCTGCTGCGCGTGCTCGACCGCCACCAGGCCGCGCTGGCCGAGCCGATGCCGCCGGCGCAGTGGCGCGAAGTGCTGCTGGGCCTGCTCGAGGCGCTGCTGCCGCAGAGTCCGTCGGCGCCGCGCCAGCAGCGCGCGCTGGAGCGGCTGCGCGCGCTGATCGACCAGTTCGCGCGCGATGCCGCCCGCGCCGACTACGCAGACGCGGTGCCGGCCGAGGTGGTGCGCGCGCACTTCGCCGCGGTGCTGGGCGAATCGGACACGCGCGCGCCGCTGCTCACCGGCGGCATCAGCTTCGGCCGCATGGTGCCGATGCGGCTGCTGCCGTTCCGGGTGATCTGCCTGCTGGGCATGAACGATGGCGATTTCCCGCGCCGCGATCCGGCCGCCGGGCTCAACCGCCTCACCGCCGAACTGGGCACCACGCGCCGCCGCCACGGCGACCGCTCCACCCGCGAGGACGACCGCTTCCTGTTCCTGCAGCTGTTCGCCTCGGCGCAGGAAGTGTTCTACCTGAGCTATCTCGGCGCCGACGCGCGCGACGGCAGCGTGCGCGAACCCTCGCCGCTGGTCGGCGAACTGCTGGCCTGCGCCGCCCAGTACCATGCCGACCCGGCCGCGGCCGCGGCGCTGGTGGTGCGGCATCCACTGCAGCCGTTCGCCGCCGCCGCGTTCGGCGCCACCGGTGCCGAGGCCGCCGACCCGCGCCGTTTCAGCTACCGTCGGCAGTGGCGGCCGGCGGTGGACAGCCTGGTCGGCCAGCGCCAGCCGCTGGCCCCGTGGATCGACGCGCTGCCCGCCGCGGCCGACGACGCGCTGCCTTCGCAGCTGTCCATCGACGACCTGCGCCGGCTGCTGTTCGATCCGGCCGGGCAGTTCCTGCGCCAGCGCCTGGGCCTGCGCCTGCCCGATCCGGCGCAGGCCGACAGCGACCTGGAACCGCTGCTGGCGCCCAGCCGCGGGCTCGATCAGTACGGCCTGCAGCAACAGGTGTTCGAAGCGGTGCTGCGCGAGGACACCGACGCCCTGTACGAACGCCTGCGCGCCCGTGCACTGCTGCCGTCGGGGCCGCTGGGCCGGCGCCAGCTCGACGAGCGCGTGCGCCAGTTGCGCCCGTACGCCGAGGCGTTCCGGCAGTGGCGCGGCAGCGATGCCGCGCCGCTGGCGCCACGGTTGCAGGTGGACCTCGACGGCACCGCGCTGCACGGTCGCCTGCCGGGCTGGTACACGCCGGGCGTGGCACGGGTGCAGGTGGGCGCCTTGAGCGGGCGTAGCGCGATCCGCCACGGCCTGGAATGGCTGCTGCTGCGCGCCGCCGGCGAACGCGTGCCCTACGTGCGCTTCTTCGACCACGACGACAGCCTCGGCCCGCATCCGATGGACCGCGACCCGCTGCCCGCCGCGCAGGCGCAGCAGGCGCTGGCCGAGCTGCTGCAGCTGTATCGCCACGGCCGCCAGGCGCCGCTGGCGTTCGCGCCGTACAGCAGTTGGAAGTACTACCAGGCCGCGCGCGCCGGCGATCTCGACAAGGCGATCAAGGACGCCGCCGCGCAATGGCAGGCCAGCTTCGGCTGGAGCGAGGCGGACAGCCCGGAACTGCGCCTGGTCGGCCGCGGACGCGACCCGTTCGCCGATGCGCAGCGTTTCGCCGACTTCGCCGCCACCAGCCAGCGCGTGTTCGGTCTGCTCGAACAGGGCGACGCCGGCCCCGCGCTCGATCCCGAACGGCTGAGCGAAAGCTGGCAGCGCTGGCGCGGCACGCAGGAGGACGCCGAATGAGCGCCGCGCCCGACCGCGACCCCTACCTGCAGTTGCCGCTGCACGGCGTACGCCTGATCGAGGCCAGCGCCGGTACCGGCAAGACCTTCACCCTGGCCACCCTGTTCACCCGTCTGGTGGTCGAACGCGGCCTGCGCCTGGGCCAACTCCTCGCCGTCACCTTCACCGAGGCCGCCACCCAGGAACTGCGCCGGCGCATCCGCGAGCGCCTGGCACTGGCGGCCAGCCTGGTCCCCGATCCCGACCAGGACCTCGTAGGAGCGGCTTTAGCCGCGACAGACAGCACGGACAGCGCGTCGACGCCGCAACAAGACCCGCCCGACGTCGCCCTCACCCGCGACATCCTCACCGCGCACCTGGCCACAAACACCGAAACCCCCACCGCCCTGCGCCGCCGCCTGCAGCAGGCCGCCGAGGACATCGACCTCGCCGCCATCTTCACCATCCACGGCTTCTGCGCGCGCGTCCTGCGCGAGCATGCGCTGGAAAGCGGCCAGGCCTTCGCCGCACCGCAACTGCTCACCGACGACCGCGAACTGCTGCGCGACGTCGCCGCCGACCTGTGGCGGCAGCGCGCCGCCGATCCAGCGATGGCCGAGGACCTGGTGGCACTGTGGCCGGGCGGACCTGACGGCATGGCCATCGATCTGCGCGAACTGGTGCGGCATCCGACGCTGTTGCCGGCCGCGCCGGTCTTTTCCGCCGAGGACGGCGCCGTGCTGCAGCAGGCCGCGCAGCGCGCCGGCATGGCGCTGGCCGAGGCGTTCCGCACCCACGGCACCGCCTGTTTCGAAGCGATCGCCGCGGCGATCGAGGCCGGCGTGCTCAGCAAGGTCAGCTACAAGCCCGACTGGCTGACCGCGTTGTGGCACTGGCTGGACGCCTTCGCCGCGGCGCCGGCGGCGGACGTGCCGCCGCATCCGAAGCTGGTCAAGCTCACCGCCGCCGAACTGGCCGCCGGCACCAACAAGAAGCACGCCGAGCGCACCCCGGCCTCGCCGCTGGGCCACGCCATCGATGGCTACCTCGCTGCGTTGGCGCAGCTGGCGCAGTGGCGTACGCGACGTCGCATTTGTCTCTTGCACGCGCTGCGCGCCGACGCGGCGGAGCGGCTGGCCTATCTCAAGCGCCAGCGCCGCGTGCAGACCTACGACGACCTGGTCGACGGCGTGGCGCGCGCGCTGGAAGGCCCGCACGGCGCCGCCCTGGCGCAGCGGCTGCGCGCGCAGTACGCGGTCGCCCTGGTCGACGAATTCCAGGACACCGACGACCGCCAGTGGACGATCTTCCGCAAGGTGTTCGCCCCGGCGACGGCCGATGCCAACCTGGCGCAGGACGATGCGGCGCTCGCGCCATCGCTGTCGGCGCCGGACGACACGCCGCCATTGCTGGCCCTGATCGGCGACCCCAAGCAGGCCATCTACGGCTTCCGCGGCGGCGACGTGCGCACCTACCTGGCCGCCGCCGCGGATGCCGAACGCGCGCCGCCGCTGGCGCACAACTTCCGCTCGCGCCCGGCGCTGCTGGCGGCGATCGACGCGCTGTACGCGCAGGCCGGCTACGCCGAGGCCTTCCTCACCGACGGTATCGCCTTCCACCCGGTGCAGCCGGGCAGCAAGCGCGTCGATGCCGACCTGCAACGCGGCGGCGTGCCGGCCCCGGCGCTGACCGTGTGGTGCGCACCGGAACCGCCGCCGCCGGCCACCGCCAAGCCGGGCAAGCCCAAGCCGTGGAGCGCCGGTCGCGCCCGCGAGTTGTGCACTGCCGCCTGCGTGGCGGCGATCCGCGGCTGGCTGGCCGAGGCGCGCGACGGCAGCGCCAGCTTGCTCGGCCACCCCGTGCAGGCCGGCGACATCGCGGTGCTGGTGCGCAGTCATGGCGAGGCTACGCGTATCCAGCAGGCGCTGGCCGCGGCCGGCATTCCCGCGGTCGCCGCCGGCCGCCGCAGCCTGTTCGCCACTGATGAAGCACTGGAACTGCTGGCCCTGCTGCAGGCGCTGCTCGATCCCGGCGACGACGGCCGCCTGCGCGCCGCACTGGCCACCGTGCTGATCGGCGAGGACGCCGCGGCCATCGCCACGCTCGACCACGACGGCGAGCGCCACCGTCGCTGGCAGCAGCAGGCGCTGGACTGGCGCGAGCGCTGGCAGCGCGGCGGCCCGCTGGCGCTGATCGGCGACCTCGGCGCCGCGCACGGGCAGCGCCTGCTGGCCCTGGTCGATGGCGAGCGCCGCCTCACCAACTACTTGCAGCTGGCCGAGCTGCTGCAGGAAGCCGACACCCGCGCGCTCGGCCCGCATGGCCTGGTCGACTGGCTGGCGCGGCGCATCGCCAACGCCGACGACAGCGACGAAACGCAGCAGCTGCGGCTGGAGTCGGACGCACGCCGTGTGCAGATCGTCACCCTGCACAAGAGCAAGGGCCTGGAGTATCCGCTGGTGTTCCTGCCGTACGCCGGCATCGGCCGCAGCGAGCGCAGCCCCGGGCGCCACTGCGTGGTGCCGGCGCCGCACGGCGGGCGGCAGTTGCAGTGGAACACTAGCCGCAGCGGCGGCGAATCCGACCCGGCCTGGGACACCGCCGAAGCCGCGTGGAAACAGGAACAGCGCGCCGAGGACGCGCGCCTGCTCTATGTCGGCCTGACACGCGCCGAACACGCGCTGTGGATCGCCACCGGCGCCTTCCCGCAGCACGAACGCACCGCACTGGCGCCGATGCTGCGCGACCTCGACGCCTTGCAGGCCGCCGCCGGTCCCGGCGCGGTCGCACTCGACAGCACACCGCCGCCGGCACAACTGCCGCGTCTGCCACCCGAGCCGGCGCCGCCGGTGCCGCCGGCGCGCGTGCCGCAGCGGCGCGTGTTGCCGGAGTGGTGGGTGTACAGCTTCACCCAGCTCGCCAACGCCGACGCCGGCAGCGACCCGATGGCCAGCGCCACCGTGCCCAGCAGCGGCGGCAGCGACGAACCCGCCGCCACCGAGCCGGTCAGCGCCGCGGTGGAAGTGGACATGGTCGACCGTCGCTTCGTCGGCAACCGCTTCGGCGTGGCCATGCACGACGTGTTCGAGCGCTGCGACTTCGCCGCCTGGCGTAGCTGGCAGCCAGGGCAGCCAGCACCGGCCGGGCAGGCCACCGCCATCGTCGAAGCGCTGCAGCGCGGCGGCTATGCCGAGGACGAACTGGAAGACGGCACCGCCATGCTCACCGCCCTGGTCGGCAACACCCTCACCGTGGCCCTGCCCGAAGGCACCTGCCTGGCCGCGGTGCCGGACGCGCAGCGACGCAACGAAATGGAATTCCACTTCGCCATGCGCCCGACCCGGGTCGACGCGCTGCTGGCGCTGCTGCACCGCTTCGGCGTGGCCGGCGAGCGCCAGGCGTTCGGTACGAGGCAGCGCCTGGAGGGGCTGATGACCGGCCTGATCGATCTCACCTACCAGCACGACGGCCGCTGGTACGTGCTCGACTACAAGTCCAACCGCCTGCCGGCCTACGACCCCGACGCCCTGGCGCGGGCGATGGCGCACAGCGAGTACACCCTGCAGGCGCTGATCTACACCGTGGCGCTGCACCGCTGGCTGCGCTTCCGCCTGGGCAGTGCCTACGACTACGCCCGCGACTTCGGCGGCGTGCGCTACCTGTTCTGCCGCGGCCTGGACGCGGCATGCGACCCATCGCCGGGCGTACACGCCTGGCGCTTCGACCCAGACCTGATCGAAGGCGTCGACACCCTCTTCGCCGGTGCCCCGCTCGAGCCCCTCTCCCCCCGGGAGAGGGGTTGGGGTGAGGGTACGTCCACTCACGGAGCCCCCACCCCGTGAGCCACCCCACCCACGTCCTGGCCGCCCTCCACCGCGCCGGCACCCCGCGCCCGCTCAAGCCCCTCTCCCCCCGGGAGAGGGGTTGGGGTGAGGGTACGTCCACTCACGGAGCCCACACCCCGTGAGCCAATCCAACCTCCTCGCCACCCTCTACCGCACCGGCACCCTGCGCACGCTCGACCACGCCTTCGCGCACAGCCTGAGCCGCCTCGACCCGAACACCCCCGACCTGGTCCTGGCCGGCGCCGCCCTGGCCTCGCTGGCAGTGGCCAGCGGCCACGCCGGCCTCGACCCGGCACGCGCCAGCCTCCTGCTCGACAGCCGCGACGGCGCGCCGCCTGCGCTGCCCAACGCAGACGACTGGACCCGCGCGCTGGCCGCCTCGCGCTGGGTCGCGCAACCGGCCGCCGAAGATGCCGCCAGCCCCGACAGCCCGCTGGTGCTGGAACACGGCCTGCTCTACCTGCGCCGCTACCGCGAGTACGAGCGACGCCTGGCCCTGGGCCTGCGCCGCCTCGCCGCGCAGCCGCTGCCGCACAGCGACCTCGCCGCGCTCGCACCCCTGTTCGCCCAGCTCTTCCCTCTCCCCCCGGGAGAGGGTGCCCGCAGGGCGGGTGAGGGTCCGACCGCTAACGATCCATCCGACCGCCAAGCCCAGGCCGCCGCGCTCGCCCTGCGCCGCGCCCTGCTGCTGGTCACCGGCGGCCCCGGCACCGGCAAGACCACCACCATCGCCCGCCTGCTGCTGCTGCGCCTCGCCCAGGCCCGCGCCGCCGGCCTGCCGCCGCCGCGCCTCGCCCTGGCCGCGCCCACCGGCCGCGCCGCCGAGCGCATGGCCGAGAGCCTGCGTGCCGCCGTGGCGCGCGCACTCGCCGACGGCGTCGACCCCACCCTGGCCGAGGCGCTGCCGGCCGGCGCCAGCACCCTGCATCGCCTGCTCGGCGTCATCCCCGACCTGCCGCGCTTCCGCCACGACGCCGACAACCCGCTGCCGTTCGACCTGATCGTGATCGACGAAGCCTCCATGGTCGACCTGCCGCTGATGTGCAAGCTGGTCGAAGCCGTGGCCGACGGCGCGCAACTGATCCTGCTCGGCGACGCCGACCAGTTGCCCTCGGTGGAAGCCGGCGACGTGCTCGCCGCGATCCTGCAGGCCGCCGGCGCCGGCGACGCGCTGCAGGCCGACGACGCGCAGGCGCTGCAGCCGCTGCTCGGCCACGGCGCGGTCGCGCACGACCACGGCGGCCTGGCCGGACACCGCGTGCACCTGCTGCGCGGCTACCGCCAGGCCCAGGACTTCGCCCTGGCGCCGCTGGCCGACGCGGTGCGCAGCGGCGATGCCGACGGCGCCCTGCGCCTGCTGCGCGACGGCCAGCTCGCCGGCGTGCAGTTCCACGAGGGCGTCGACGACCCGCTCGCTGCCGGCGGCGATGCCCTGCTCGCGCACTGGCGCGCCCTCGGCGACGCCGACGACCCGGCCCAGGCCCTGCGCGCTGCCGCGCGCTTGCGCCTGCTCACCGCCGTGCGCGCCGGTCCACAGGGCGCGCGCGGACTCAACGCGCGCATCGAGCAGTTGCTGGCCGAGACCGCCAGCGGCGCGCGCCGCCTCGGCGCCGCCTCGCCTTGGTTCCACGGGCGCCTGCTGCTGATCACCGAGAACAGCTATCGCCACGGCCTGTTCAACGGCGACGTCGGCATTTGCTTGCGCGACGCGCAGGGCACCCTGGTCGCCTGGTTCGACGGCGCCGGCGACGGCCAGGTCCGCGGCTTCCACCCGGCCGCGCTGCCCGCGCACGAGAGCGCCTTCGCCATGACCGTGCACAAGGCCCAGGGCAGCGAATTCGACGAAGTCTGGCTGCAGTTGCCGGCCCGCGACGCCCGCGTGCTCAGCCGCGAACTGGTCTACACCGGCATCACCCGCGCCCGCCGCGCGCTGCACATCGCCGCCAGCGAACCGGTGCTGCGTGCCGCCCTGGCCCGGCACGCGGCGCGGATCTCGGGGTTGGCGTGGCGGTTGGGGGCGGCGGAGCCGCGTGTCGATCAGCCACCAACGCCACCACCGCCGTCAACGCCTCCAGCGAAGGATGAGCTGGTCCCCAGCCAGGGCACGTTGTTCTGACTGCTGCGGGCGCGTTGCACTGCGCGCCCGATTCGCCTGCGGCAGACGTCATGGAAAACGTCCGCTTCTCTGCAGGCAAGGCGCGTGCGGCGCAAAGTCGCTAGTTCTGGCTGGCCGCCACACACGCCCGCAAGCGGCCCTAGATGGCCATGACCCCGCCATCGACGAACAGTTCGTGCCCCGCGATGAAGCTGGACGCGTCCGAGGCCAGGAACAGCACCGCCTCCGCAATCTCCTCCGAATCACCCAGACGCCCGAACGGGATCATCTGCTTGAACGCCGCCTCGGCATCCGCATTGGCTTCCAGGTAGGTCTGCATCGCCGGCGTGTGGACCATGCCGGGCGATACCACGTTCACGCGGATGCCGCGGTGCTTCAGGTCGGTCGTCCAGGTGCGCGCGAAGGAGCGGATGGCCGCCTTCGTCGCGCTGTACACCGAGAGCGCGCCGATCCCCTTGCTGCCGGCCACCGAGCCGGCCAGGATCACCGCGCCGCCGGTCGCCATCAGCGGCAGCGCCTTCTGCACGGTGAAGACCGTGCCCTTGATGTTGGTCGCCAGCAGGCGCTCCAGGTGCGCGACGTCGATCTCGCCCAGCGCCGCCGACTCGGACACGCCCGCGTTGGCGAACACCACATCCAGCCGGCCATGGTCCTGCTGGATGCGCGCATAGAGCCGATCCATGTCCTCGGGAACGCCGACATCGCCCTGCACGCCTATCGTGCCGCCGCCGATCTCCGCCAAGGCGGCGTCCAGCCGGTCCTGCCGCCGTCCGGTGATGTAGACCTGCGCGCCTTCCCGCGAAAACGCCTTCGCCGTCACCAGTCCGATGCCGTCGGTGCCACCGGTGATCGCGACCACCTTGCCCTCGAATCGCTTGTCCATGTCGCTTCTCTTGATAAGTGGAGTATTGCTCCACTTACTATACGGAGGTAGCCTCCGTTTCCACAAGCCATCCCGGAAAGCCCCGTTGACCACCGACACCCCCCTGCGCGCCGATGCCCAGCGAAACCGCGAGCGCCTGCTCGCGGCGGCCGAGGAGGTGTTCCTGGAGCGCGGCGCCGAGGCGTCGATGGAAGACGTCGCCAAGCGCGCCGGCGTGGGGATCGGCACGCTCTATCGGCGCTTCCCCACGCGCGAGTCCTTGTTCGCCGCGGCCTACAGCGGCCGCTTCCTGTCGCTGGCCGCGGCCAGCCACGCGCGCGCCAGCACGCTCGACGCGTTGGCTGCGCTGCGCGCGTATCTCGAGGACTTGGCGCTGCACACGAGCGTCTACCGCGGGCTTGCCGCCTCGCTCGGCGCGGTACTGCAGAGCGGCACGCCGGGCTGCGAGGCCGTCAGCAAGGAAGGACAGCAGCTGTTGCGGCGCGCGCAGAAGACCGGCGTCGTCCGCCGCGACGTCTCGTTCGACGATCTCGTGGTCGTCGCCACCGCGACCTCGCTGGCCACCGAGCAACTCGGCTCGCCGAAAACGCGGATTGCGCATCTGATCGGGTTGTTCGTCGACGGCATCGCTGCGCCCGCGCCGCGTTCCTAGCCAGTTGATCCGCGGCGCGCGGGCAGGGCTTCAACAATGCTGCCGGTGTGATGCGTGAGGCCCATCCGCAAGCCGGCAGAATCTCAGAGTTCCGCGATTGTGCGCGTCAGACGCTGCCCCGAGTGCAAGCAAGACGATGCTGCGCGCCGCGCTCGCGCGACACGCAGTGTGGATATCAGGCTGGGCGTAGCGTCGTCCGGGACGACGCACGCCAAAGAAGCGCTTACTTGGCCGGGACGCGCTGGTACTCGTCGCTACCGGTGTTGAGGTGCCCATCGGCCTCGTCGATGGCGAAGTTCACCGTCTCGCCGTCGTTGCTCACCTGCAGCACCCCGTCTTTGTAGATGGCCGGGTAGCTCTCGGTTTTGGGCTTGCGGGTGAAGAAGCGCGGGGTGGTGTTGCGCACCATGAACGACTCCCCGTTGCGCTCGATGTCGATCGTGTCGTCCTTCGATTCCACGTTGACCCAGTGGCCGACGAACTTCTCGCCCTCCACCCTGGCGCAGCCGGTCACCAGCATCGCCGCGGCCAGAGCCGCTCCCATCCACTTCATCATGTCCCCGCCTCCGGTGTTGGAATCGGGGCGAGGATGCGGTGGGTTGGATGTATGGGAGGTCAAGAATGGGGAGGGGATCACGTCGGGCGCCGGTTGGCCCGAATCCCCCCTCCGCACGCCATTCCTCGTGCTGCCGAGGCTGGAGCAGTGTGGAGTTCGGCGCCTGTCACTATGACGGGTTGCGTCATATGACGAGTGCCGTTATGGTGGCTGTGTGATCAGGAGCTTTATCGATAAGGAAGCCGAAAAGATCTGGCGTGGCGAGCGCTCGCGCAGGCTGCCGGCCGATATCCAGCCGGTTGCCCGACGCAAGCTGCGCATGCTCAATGCCGCTGCCAGTCTCGAGGATCTGCGTGTCCCGCCGGCCAATCGGCTGGAAGCGCTGAAAGGCGATCGGCGTGGTCAGCACAGCATCCGCATCAACGACCAATGGCGCATCTGCTTCCGCTGGCACGACGGCGATGTCGCCGAGGTCGTCATCGTCGACTACCACTGATTTCAGGCAACTCATTATGGCATCCCTGCCCAACATCCATCCCGGCGAAGTGCTACGCGACGAGTTCCTCGTCCCGCTCGGCATCAGCCAGAACGCCCTCGCCCGCGCCACCGGCGTACCGCCGCGTCGCATCAACGAAATCGTGCTGGGCAAGCGCGGCATCACCGCCGACACCGCCGTGCGCCTGGCCGCGGCGCTGGGCACGACCGAACGCTTCTGGCTGAGCTTGCAGGCGGACTACGAACTGGAAGAGGCGCATCGCTTGCTTGGCGATCTGCCGGCGAGGATCAAGCGATTGGCGGCTTGAGGCAAGATTATGGGACCTGCTGGAAAACGGGAAAACCGGGGTCAGAGTGCACTTCTCCTACAGCAGCTTCAGGCATCGTCCGATGGGTCGGCCCCCTCTGGACAAGGTCAGGCTGGTAAAAAAGTGCACTCTGACCCCTGTTTCTCCTCTCCTGCTGGACGCCGATGCCGCTGCGGCCTTCGGTGACCTGCTCGCCGAATTGCGGGCGGCCGTGATCCCGAACCTGCGGCGCTTCCCGCGCATCGGCTGGCCCTACCTGGACACCCCACCGCAATCGGCCGAGGCGCTGGCGCAACTGGCCGCATTGCCGGCGGGAGCGCCGGATGCGTTGCGCATCTACCTGCACGGCGACTACTTGATGCTGTACACGGCGGTGGAGACATCCACCACCGTGTATATGCTCACCATTCGCCATCGCCGGCAGCTTTCGTTCGATTTCGCTGGGCTGTGGAGCCGCGGGTGAGGATGGAAATAGTGCAATCTGACCCCTGTTTCACTGTTTCCGACACCACCAAGCTCTATACCTATATTGCTATCCAATTAGAGGTGCCCAGGTTCGCATGCTTTTAGCTTTGTTACTGTTGAAGGTATGAGCTGCAAGCAGTTTGAATAGAACAACCCCAATCTCGTACTCAGAAACTCCACTCAGTTGTCGATGTAGTTAACTATTATATCTTTACAAATTGACTTTGCCTTACTTCTTTGTTCTTCAGGGGAGCTATTGGCATCAATTTGCGAAAAATCACCCCGTCTCATCACAATGTTAGATGTTCCAAAATGGGATCGAAGTTGATCTCGAACATTGATCCATTGTAGGTCTAAATATTGTAATAACCCCACCTCAGGGGTGTAGGGTAGAAAGCTAATAATATTTTGATGTGTACTATAAAGTTGTCGTAAATCTTCTGATTGAGCGTTCTCAAGCGAGTCTTGAGCATCCGCATCTAGAATGACAAATCCTTTAGTATTGCTGGACAATAACGGCTTTTGTCGGTCAAAAAATCTAAGAACATTGGTGAAGCCGCCAACGGGAACAACAGCAACGGTTGGCCTAAGAGGCATAGGGCCTCCATATTTTTGATCAATTGTTAGATTGATGATCTCTTTTACAATAATAGACGCCTTTTCATCTTCGACATAGATCATGCGATCAGCTAGCTTCTCTTCTTGGTAAGCAAGTGATCCCAAGACGTACGATGGAAAGCACCCTACAGTGCACGTGACCTCATCTCCCTGGATTTTTTGCAGAAAAATTATGCGCGCTTTCGCCGCGGACTTTATTAGAGTTGATGAATGAGTCGAGACTATAATGGTTAGGTTGCGAGCAATGGCTTCTTTTTCGAGGTACTTCATTAGCTCGATTTGCGCAATTGGATGTAGTGCTAATTCAACTTCATCAACTAGGATTAGCGATTTTTTTGGGGCTTCACTAATGGTTTTTGAAAGCCGCAGCATGCATAGCTCGCCCAAGCTGAAACTTTTCTCAGAATAGTACTTTTTCTTCTTCCCGCTTGTTGTTGGCAATTCGATAAGGAAGGCTTCGTTTCCAACGCCTCGCCTAGTGTTTATAACTTTTAGGTGGTCAAATTTTCTTGTGCAGAATATCTGATTTAGTGCTGATATGACTTGTTCAGGCGCATTGCGAGCTCTTCGCACGCTAAAGTCGTCATTTGTTGGCTCAATCCGCCGGCTATCAGCCGCAACATACTTGACTGCTGGGTAGCCAAGTGAGCGTAAGAATTTCTGTCCATCTTTGGGGCTTGGTACCCATCTCTCAGTTCTATACGAGTAAGTAACTTTATCTGTGCCTTTTGAGTAGGTAATTTTCGCGCCCGAGTATGAATCCAATTGATCTGATATTAGGGAACTCTTGAAGTGAACGGGAAATGCCAAGCTATACCCAATTCGGCGTAATGCAGCTAGCAGTGATGTCTTGCCTGTTCCATTTTCTCCCGTGAGTATCCATAAACCAGGGTTTGGCATCTCAAAGTTCAGTTTCTTTATGTGGCGTAAGTTTTCTATATGTATTCTAGTCATTGATTTTCTTCTATAATCGCGTAGTTAGAAATACTACTAGACCGCCTATGCCACCTATCCGCTCCCTCGGCAACGCGGGAAATGGCTGCAGCCAAGGAATGCGTCACCCGTGCGCCTGTTGATTCGCTGCACAAGCGCGCTTCCGCATCGTGGGCATGCTGGCGATTGAGAAGTGACATTAATCTGCGAGACAACCGCCGGTTCGATGCGGGGCTTGGTAGCTGCCTCAGTCGTACAACCAGTCTGAGCCAACCGAATCATCTCCAGTAGGAGCTCGCCACCGATCAGTTCGATCGCCTTGCCCCGCGCAAACCGTTCCGCATCGTTTGTATAGCCGCCAACACAAACAATCTTCACCGCATCGGCCTGGTGATGTGCCAGCAATCCATACATCTCACGCACGACGCTGACACCGACCTGTCGCCTTCTCCACTGCTTGCATTGCACCAGCGTGCGGCGGCCGTCCTTGCGCAGGATCAGGTCGATGCCGCCGTCGGCGCCGCCGAGGCCGGTCTCTTCGACGGCGTAGCCCTGGCGGCGGAAGGCTTCGCCGACCAGAAGTTCGAATTGGAGCCAGCCGCCGGCGGCCAGGCTTTCCAGGGTGGTGCGGGTGTCCAGCAGGCGGCGGCGATGCCGCGCTTTGAGGAATGAGGCAAGCGCCGCCAGCCAGCAGAGCAGTAGCAGGATCCACGCCATCGGAGCGAATGCGCCTTGCGCTTGCTGGGCGATGGCCTGCGACAACGCGCCGTCGTGGTGGGAGAACCACCAGGGGATGCCGTCGCGCACGGCGAGGAAGCCGGCGATGCCGGCCATGATTCCCACTGGCCACGGCAACGCCGCCAGCGCGTCGAATCCGGTTTTCCCCTGTCTGCGTCCCATGCGACCCCCGTCCCCGGATCGACCATAGACCTGGGCGCGGCAGATGTCTGTACTGTTAACTGTGTCGTCTACAAAACGAGACGCAATTTGCATTTAAGACTGGGTGGTGGCGTCGCAATCGGTAGCCGGATCGCTTGTGCCGATCGGTGAAGCGACGTGTGCGGCAGCGTTCTCGGACGAGCCTGTCCGCCGCCCGTCGCCGCCTTCCGTGGCGCCGAGACGTCCATGCTAGCGTCGCGCTGCCGAGGGTCCGGCGCAGCGTGGGGCAGGGAATGAGCAGCGAGTCGACGCGCCGCCAACTGGCGCCACCACGCACCACGTCAATCGTGCGCCTGGCCTGGTGGCTACTCTGGCTCGCCCTGGCCCTGGTCGCCGGGGAGTTCGTGCATTCGGTGTATCTGAAGTACGCGTCGCTGCAGTCGCCGGCCTATGCGATGTTCCTCACCCGCCGCGGGTGGCTGTGGTGCCATCTCGGTGGCGGGGCGGTTGGCCTGTTGCTGGGGGCGCTGCAGTTCGCGACGCAGCGGTGGCGGCGCTGGCCGCGGCTGCATCGTTGGGTGGGGCGGGTGTATTTCGCGGGGATGCTGGTGGCGATGATCGGGGCGGTCGGGCTGATCGCGACCTCGCCGGCGCCGCTTTCGATCCGGGCGGCGTTCGCGGCCACGGCGCTGGCGTGGCTGGTCACGGGGTCGGTCGGGTTGGTGGCGATCTGGCGCGGGCAGGTGCTGCGACACCAGCGCTGGATGGTGCGCGCTTATCTGGCGACGCTGGCGCCGGTGGTGTTCCGGGTGGCGTTGCCGTCGGCGATCGGCCTGGGCCTGACGCCGTCGCCGGGCTTGATCGCGCTGCTGCTGTGGGCCAGTTGGGTGGTGCCGTTGTCAGTGCATGGCGTGGGCCGCGCGGTTGCCGATGCACGGGGTCGACGAAAGCAATCGGCGATGTTGCCGCGCGGCGTCGGCGTCGGCACGGGGTGACGGCCAGGCGTATGGGATCGTGTGCCGGCCGGTGATTGCCGCGGCCTGTATCGCCACGCCGATCTGCCGTCATCCCAATCCTGGGTCAGGTGTGCCAGTGCTCGCGCTGTCGCGCAGCTGCGCAGAATGCGCGGTCATCGTCGTCCCAGCATCGTCGTCCGCATCGTGCAGCGCCTGCTCCGCACAGAAAAACACTGCCACGCCTGCGCCCAGGCGTGGCAGCCAGCGGGACGGACGATCGCAGGCGCCGGGGGAGGAGTGCGCCTGCGTTGTCGCCCGCCGCGACCTCAGCGGAGCTTGTCGAACAGTTGCTGGCGCACGGCGATGGCGCAGGCGTCTTCGGTGAACAGATGCTCCAGCGCGCTGTTGTCGCTGGGCTTGCCGGTGCCCAGGTCGAGTACGGTCGCCTGGTTGCTGCCGCGGGCCTTGAACGCGGCGACGGCGGTGGTGGCGTTCTTCAGCGGCACGGTGGCGTCGTTGTCGGAGCCGCACAGCAGGGTCGGGGTGCGCGGCGCCCAGTCGAGCAGGTCGTTGCGCTCCAGGTCGCGCAGGAACGGGTCGTTGGCGTTGCTGGCGAAGTCCTTGTAGAAACCGGGCTGGAAGTACTGGCGGATCTTGTCCACGCCCGGCAGGGTGTCTCCGAGCACCAGGTCGGTCAGGCTCTGGTTGCCGGGGAACAGCTTCTCCACTTTCTTGGCCCACGGATCCTGGAACACCTGCGACGGGTCGAGGTAGAGGTTCTTGTAGGTGTGCTGCATGCCGACGATGGCGTAGCTGGCCAGGACGATGCCGAAGGTGTTTTCGCCCACCGCGTTGCGGCCGCTCCAGCTGTCGCGGAAGGTCTGGCTGAGCGCGTACGGGCCGGAGATCGGCGCGCTGGCGACCAGGTTGAACTCGTTGGACAGGTGCGCTTCGATCTCGCGCTGAGTGGCCATGGCGGCATGCCCGCCCTGCGAGAAGCCGGTCAGCATCACCTTGCCCGACAGCGGGGTGTTGAGCCGTTGCAGCACCTGGCGCGCGGCGCGCATCGCATCGATGGTGGAACTGGCCTCGGACGCGGCGTGCAGGTAGGGGTGGAACGCGTAGGTGGACTGGCCGATGCCGAGGTAGTCGCTGCTCACCACCACGTAGCCCTGGGTGGCGAGGTGGGTGACCATGGTGTCGTCGCCCTTGTCGTCGCGGATCTCCTTGGCCTGCTCGGCGCGGCGTTGCGACTCGGTGCCCTGGCTGTAGCTCACCAGCGGGAACGGACCGGGGCACTGGCTGCCGCCCGGCACCAGCAGCGCCGCCGACGCGGTGGTGGGTTCGCCATCGACGCCGATGGTGGCGTAGGTGAACTCGGCCACGCGCACGTCGCACTTGGCCTGGTCGGGGGATTGGTCGTTGGCCAGCAGCGTGGCGATCGCCTGGCGGGTGTAGCTGGTCAGGACATTGCTCTTGAGCACGGTGCCGCGCGCCGGCGCCGCCGATGCGGCCAGGGGCAACAACGCGCCCGCGATGCCGATGAGGGAAAGTGCGCGCAGCGCCAGTCGATTCCGCTGTGTGGCCATGGAAACATCCTCGTGTCGAATCCCGGTCGCCCGGGGGGTGGGGGAGGGCGCAAACGCTACTATGTCGTTCGCATTATTTTGGCGACACGTCGAGATAATATTTATCTGCGGTATTGATTCGCATCGCACCTGACGAAATTTCACGACACATCGCGTCGGAAAATCCCGCGATCCATCGATGCTGCGGCGTGCGCTGCGCCACAGTGGCGACGAGGAAAGGATGAAAGATCCGCATGGTTTCGCGCGAATCCAGCCGAATTCCGCTGTTTCGGCCGGCTGCGTGCACGTCACGGGAATTTGTCTACGTTTCTGAAGCGGACTTTTCAGAAGTTAATAATCTTGATTTTAAGATAATCGGAGGGCGGCGATGGATAATCGCGCCTGATGATCCGAGTATTGTCCGCTGCCAGGAAACGGGTGGGCGACGCAAGGACAGGAGCAGGACATCGTCGACGTCGCGCGCGTCACGGCGTGTCTTGTCTGTCGCCGTGCGCGGTCGCGGTGGAACTCGCGCCGCGGCACAAAAAAGCCGGCGGACCTTGCGGGCCGCCGGCTGCGATCGACGTTGCCGACCCGCGCGCGGGCCAGCGGAACGGGGTCAGCGCACCTGGTACAGCACGGTGGCGCCGGGCTTGGGTTCGAACGCGGGCACGGTTTGCTGCTTCAGCGCGGTGCCCTTGGCGTCCCACACCAGGGTGTCGGACGGGTATTCGTCCTTGCGGGTCATTGCGTCGATCTGCTTGACGATCACGCTGGAGCCGGCGGCGACCTCGGGGTTCCAGGCGAACACGCCGAGCCTGCCGTAGAACACGGCCGGGGCGGTGGCGTCCAGGCGCCGATCGGGGCACATCACCAGGCCGCGATCGAGCATCACCCGCAGCGCGCCCACCGGCACGGCCTTCACCGCCGGCGACGTGCGGTCGGTGCTGTGGCCGGGGCAGACGTTGGCCGAGCGGGTCAGCATGTCCTCGACCACCTGCCGGTCGGACTGGGCCAGCGCGGGCAGGGCGACGGCGGCGAGGGCGAGCGTTGCGAGGGGGAATTTCCAGGGCATGTCGAGACTCCTTCAATGGAGGAAAGGCGCCGGGCCCGGCGAGACCCGCAAAGCGGGGGACAGGCGGCCGCGGCGGCGCGGGCCGACTCTAGCAACGGTGCCGGCGGCGAATGCAAAGCGGGCGTGAGGGTGCGGGGTGTGGCTGCTTCGGGCGTGGCGCTGTGCAGGCTTCGCTTCGCATCGCCTGAGTCGCCTAAGCCGCGGTTGAAACCGCTCCTACAGTCCGCGCATCGCTTGGTGCCTTGTTCAAGTGCTGGCGCTGGCGGCAGTGCGGAAGACTGGTCGCTCGTTGTGCGAGGGACTTTAGGGCATCTCTGACAACAACGAAGGCCACTCGTAGGAGCGGCTTCAGCCGCGACGGGCGTTACCGGGAATGCCCGTCGCGGCTGAAGCCGCTCCTACAATCGAGCCAAGACATCATGCCGCCGCGGCAATAACGCGTTACTAGAGGTGTCCTTCAGGTCCGATGGCAGCGATGTCGGCTATGCCCGAAGCTTCAGGCGTCGCGGCTGAAGCCGCTCCTACGGGAGGGGCGGGTCGCTTGTCCGCGATGTCAGTGCTGCCGGGAGTGCTGACAGAGGGCCGCTCCTTGTAGGAGGGACTTCAGTCCCGACTGCAGTGAGGTCGGACGCATCAATCGCCCGCTCACAGCAACTCAGCGATACGGCCCCGGCCCGCGCCAGACCAGTTCGCCCTGGTGGTAGACCTGCAGCATGGTGATGACCTGGCGGGCATCGCCGATGTCCTTCAATTCCGGGGAGTCCGGCGGCAACGCGCGGCACTTGCCGGAGCCGCGGGTGAGCGCGATTTCCAGCGGGCAGACCATGCGGTACTCGGTGCCGGGCAGCAGGATGAACATCTCTTTCATGCCCTGCTGCTGCCAAGTGCGCAGCTGGCTCTCGCTGCCCAGGTCGTAATAGACCAGGTAGCCGCCGACCTCCAGGCTGGGCTGGGCCGCGTCCATGTCGTGGCGGTTGCCGCGGCTGCCGGGGCCGGCGGCCATTCCGCTGTTGTCCGGCGCGGTGTCGGTGTCGAGCGCGCCGGGCGGACGCCCGGTCCAGGTCTGCGGACGGCGCTCGGTCGGCGGCGGCGGATTGCTGTCGGCGGTCTGCGCCGGACTCGGCGCCGGGGCGTCCGCGGGCGGGGTGGGCGCCGGCGGTGCCGGACGCGGCTGCGGCACCGGGGCGGGCGTGGGCGTGTCCGCCGCTTTCGGGGTATCGACGCGATCGGGCGGCGGCACCGGGTCGTCGGACTGCGCGACCAGGGTGGATTGCACGGTGGTGGTGGCGCGCGTGCGCTTGGGTGCGGCGGACGCCGGCGGCGGGCTGGGCTTGGGCGGCAGCGGCTTCGCCGGCTTGTCGCTCTCGCCGAGGAAGTCCACGCGGATCCGGCTGCCGCCGGCCGCGCCCTGCGGCGTGGACATGGTGGGCTTGGCCGCATACAGCAGGGCGAGCGCCATCAGCACGTGCAGCAGCGCGCTCAGCAGCCAGGCGATCCAGCGCTGCCAGCGTTCGCTGCGGGTCTCGGCGGCGACGGGCGCGCGGTGCGACGCGCGGCTCATGCCGTCGCGGCGGCGTCGGGGAGGCCAGCCTTCATGCGGTTCCGGGGAGGGGGCGAACGTGGGAGGCCGCCATCGTAACGCTTGCGCCGGCGCCGGCCATGGCAGCCGATGCGATGGCCGGCATCGGCCGACACCTGGCGTTCACGCGCTGGGCTGCCGGCCGATCACCGGTGCCGGCGGGCGGGACGAGCCGAAGCGGCACGGCCGCCGCCGTGCCCGTGGATCAGACGTAGGCGCCGACCTTGAACACTTCCACCGCCTGGGTGAGCTGCGCCGACTGCTCCTCCAGCGAGCGCGCCGCGGTGCTGGCTTCTTCCACCAGCGCCACGTTCTGCTGGGTGGTCTCGTCCATGCGCGCGATGGTCTGGTTGACCTGGGCGATGCCGTTGGCCTGTTCGTGCGAGGCGGCGGAGATCTGGCCCATGAGGTCGGTGACGTGCTGCACGCTGGCCACCACCTGGTCCATGGTGGCGCCGGCCTGGTGCACCAGCGTGGCGCCGTGGGCGACGCGCTGCACCGAGTCGTCGATCAGGGTCTTGATCTCCTTGGCGGCGCCGGCCGAACGATGCGCGAGCGTGCCGACCTCCGCCGCCACCACCGCGAAGCCTTTGCCCTGTTCGCCTGCGCGTGCGGCTTCCACCGCGGCATTGAGGGCGAGGATGTTGGTCTGGAAGGCGATGCCGTCGATCACCGCGATGATGTCGGCGATGCGCCTGGAGGCGGCCTGGATACCGTCCATGGTCTCCACCACCTGGCCCACCACGTCGCGGCCTTCGCTGGCCACGCCGGCCGCGCCCAGCGCCAGCTGGTTGGCGCGCTGGGCGTGTTCGGCGTTCTGCTTGACCGTGGAGGTCAGTTCCTCCATCGAGGCGGCGGTCTCTTCCAGGCTGGCCGCCTGCTGCTCGCTGCGCTTGGCCAGTTCCTGGTTGCCGCTGGCGATGTCCTCGGCGGCGAAACCGATGCTGTTGGTGGTGCGCTGGATGTGCGCGACGATGTCGGTGAGGCGGTGCACGGTGCTGTTGGCATCGTCGCGCATGGCGGCGAACACGCCGTGGAAGTTGCCGCTCATGCGCACGGTGAGGTCGCCGTCGGCGATGCAGCGCAGCAGCGCGGAGAACTTGGCCAGGTTGGCGTCGGCGGTGGCCATCATGGTGTCGAGGTTCTCGACCATGGTGCGGAAGGCGTGCTCGAACTTCTCCGGCTGGCCGCGGTGGGCGAAGTTGCCCGCGCAGGCGGCCTCGGCCAGGGTCTGAATCTGCACGTTGATGGCATGCAGGTTCTGCTTGACCTGCTGCATCGCCGCGGTGATCGCGGCCTTCTCGCCGGGATAGTGGGCGATATCCTGGCTGAGGTCGCCGATGGCGTAGCGGCCCATCACCTCGGTGATGCGCAGCTGGGTCTGCACGTGCGCATCCACCAGGGCATTGGTGTCGGCGACCATGCGCCCGTATTCGCCGGGGAAGCGTTGCGCGTCCATGCGGTAGCTGATGGCGCCGGCGTCGTGGCGCGCAGCCATCTCGCGCTGTGCGGAAATCACCTCGTGCAGGCGCCGCTGCATCTGCTGCATGGCGCGCAGCAACTGCCCGGCCTCGTCGTGGGTGGTGGCGGTGTCCGGGCTGCTCAGGTCGCCGGCGCCGATGCGCTCGGCCAGGCCCAGCGCCTGCCGCAGCGGCCGCACCACGCGGCGGGTGAGCAACAGCGCGATCAGCGCGCCCAGCAGCAGCGCCAGCACGGTGCAGCCGATCATCAGCAGGGCGAAGCCGCGCGCGGTGGCCATCGCTTCCTTGGCGGCCTGGCGGTTCTTGGCTTCCTGCAGGTCGATGAAGGCGTTGATGCTGGCCAGCCAGTCGACGAAGGCCGGGCGCGCCTGCTGCAGCAGCAGCGCCTGCGCCTGCACGGTGTCGCCGGCATCGCGCAGCTGCCGGACCTGCGCGATCAGCGGCATGGTGCGCTGTTCGATGCCCTGGATGCGCTGCAGGATCGCTTTTTCCTGGGCGTCGCTGGAGGCGGCGAGCAGGGCGTCGAGCGGCTGGGCGGCGCGCGCGTAGTCCCCGGCCAGTTTGTCGATGGTCTGCTCGGTCGCCTGCCGGCCGGCCGGATCGTCCAGCAGCACCACGTCGCGCAGGGCGATGGCGCGGTCGTGCACGCTGCCGCGGAAGTTGATCGCGTAGCGCTGCTTGACGCTGTTGACTTCGTTGATGGCGGTCAGTCGCTGGTCGATGCTGTGCACGCGCTGGATGCCGACCACGGTGAGCAGGACCATCAGCACGATGATCGTGAGGAAGCCGAGCGCGAGGCGCTGGCCGATGCGCAGATTGGAAAGGGCGTGCATGGGATCGGGGGAATGGGGGAAGGAAGAGGGATCGACGGTGGGTGACGGCGGACGGGCAGGCAGGTTGCCTGCGCCCGCGTGACGCGCGCATAGCGCGGGTCCCCGGGCCGGCGCATGGATAGCGGCGACGCCCGGTCGAACTGAAGGGATGGGGCCTGAGCGTGCGCCGCGCAGTGCGGGGAACGTGACGTTGTGCCGGTCTCCAGTGGCGGTGGCCGCCAGGCAGGTCAGGCAGGGCGCAGTGCCCGGTGAGCGACAAGACCAGGAGCGCGTCGCGCCGCCGCCGCGCGCAGGTGCAGCATGGCACCGCGCGCGGCCGGTGCTAAGGTCCGCGCATGACCGGCGCCGCCGACCCGATCCGCTTCCAGGCGACATTGCTGCGTCCAGCCACGCCGCCGGACGCGTCCTGGTGTTTCCTGCTGCTGCCTGCGGCGGCCAGCGCCGCGCTGCCCACGCGTGGCCTGGTCAGCGTGGAGGGCCGGTTCGCCGGGCACCCGTTTCAGGCCACGCTGCAGCCCGATGGGCGAGGTGGCCATTGGCTGCAGGTCGAGGAGGCGTTGCGGGCGGCCGCGGCGGTCGAGGTCGGCACCACGGTGACCCTGGAGATCGCGCCGGTGGCGGTGAAGCCGGAACCGGCGGTACCCGACGATCTGGCGCGCGCGCTGGCTGCGCATCCGCCCGCGCGCGCGGCCTGGGACACGCTGACCGCGGTGGCGCGGCGCGACTGGATCTTCTGGATCGGCTCGGGCAAGCAGGTGCAGACGCGGGTCAAGCGCATCGCCAGCACCTGCGACATGCTCGCCGCGGGCAAGCGCCGGGTCTGCTGCTTCGATCGCTCGGGCATGTACAGCAAGGCCTTCGCCGCGCCGCAGGCGCAGTGCGCTGGATGACGCGCACGCCCGGCGTGGCCGCCGTCGCGACAGGATCCTCGCAAGTGCCTGCCTATACTCCGTGACGTCCATCCATGAGGCCCATCGCATGAGTGCATCCACCTCTTCGTCCGCCGCCGCCGCACCGGGCAGCCTGCGCCGCTCGGTGTCCAACACGCTCAAGGGCTCGGCCGGCAACCTGGTGGAGTGGTACGACGTCTACGTCTATTCGGTGTTCGCTACCTACTTCGAATCGCAGTTCTTCTCCAAGGAGGACAAGAACGCCACGCTGTACGTGTGGGCGATCTTCGCGGTGACCTTCCTGATGCGCCCGATCGGCGCCTGGTACTTCGGCCGCTTCGCCGACCGCTATGGCCGCCGCCTGGCGCTGACGGTGTCGGTGTCGGTGATGGCGGCCTGTTCGTTCCTGATCGCGGTGACGCCCACCGTGGCCAGCATCGGCGGCGCCGCGGCGGTGGTGCTGCTGCTGGCGCGCCTGCTGCAGGGCTTCGCCACCGGCGGCGAGTACGGCACCAGTGCCACCTATATGTCCGAGGCGGCGATTCCCGGGCGGCGCGGCTTCCTGTCCTCGTTCCACTACGTCACCCTGGTCGGCGGCCACGTGCTGGCGCAGGCGGTGCTGTTCGGCATGCTGCACTTCTTCGACAAGGGCCAGATTTCCGAGTGGGGCTGGCGCGTGGCCTTCGGCCTGGGCGGCATCGGCGCGCTGGTGGTGTTCTGGCTGCGGCGCACGATGGACGAGTCGCTGACCTCCGAGTCCATCGCCGCGGCCAAGCAGGGCAAGGACAGGTCCTCCGGCTCGCTGCGCGAACTGTTCGTGCACCAGTGGCGCCCGCTGCTGCTGTGCTTCCTGATCACCGCCGGCGGCACCGTGGCGTTCTACACCTACTCGGTGACCGGGCCGAAGATGATCCAGACCGCCTTCGCCGGCGACGACGTGATGGCCGGTACCATCATCAACCTGGCCGCGCTGATCGTGCTGATGCTGATGCAGCCGGTTGGCGGCTGGCTGTCGGACATCATCGGGCGCAAGACCCTGCTGGTGTTCTTCGGCATCGGCGGCGTGCTTTATACCTGGTTCCTGGTGCTGGAGCTGCCCAGGCAGAGCGACTGGCTGAGCGCGTTCGCGATCCTCACCATCGGCTTCGTCATCCTCACCGGCTACACCTCGATCAACGCGGTGGTGAAGGCCGAGCTGTTCCCCACCCATATCCGCGCGCTGGGCGTGGGCCTGGGCTATGCGCTGGCCAATTCGGCCTTCGGCGGCACCGCGCCGCTGCTGTACCAGGCCTCGCTGAAGACCGGCCACGTCAACACCTTCGTCTGGTACGCCACGGCGGTGATCGCGGTGTCGCTGGTGGTGTACATGTTCTTCCTGACCAACAAGGGGTCCAACTGGCTCGACCACGAGGGCGAGATGCACGCGCGCCGGCGCTGACCGGCGCGGCGCCGGCCCGGGCGATGCGCGTGCCGCCCGGGCGCGGAGCAGATGGACGCTGAACGGCGCACCCGGTATCGGCCGGGTCGCCCCGCCGCGCGGAGGCCGCGCATGCGGCGGCTGCCAGGCGACTCGGGTACCATGCAGCCCCCTTACGGGCGTTCCCCCATGGCCGATTCCGACAACAGCTCCACTCCCCCGGTGACCCAGGCGCAGGCCGAAGACGCAGTGCGCACCCTGCTGCGCTGGGCCGGCGAGGACCCCACCCGCGAGGGCCTGCTGGACACCCCGCGGCGCGTGGCCGAGGCCTATGGCGACTGGTTCAGCGGCTACCGCGCCGACCCGCGCGAGTACCTGCTGCGCACCTTCGAGGAAGTGGCCGGCTACGACGAGCTGATCGTGCTGCGCGACATCGAGTACGAAAGCCACTGCGAGCACCACATGGCGCCGATCATCGGCAAGGTCCACGTCGGCTACCTGCCGCGCGGCAAGGTGGTGGGCATCAGCAAGCTGGCGCGCGTGGTCGAGGCCTATGCGCGGCGCTTCCAGGTGCAGGAGAAGATGACCGCGCAGATCGCCCAGTGCATCCAGGACGTGCTGCAGCCGCTGGGTGTGGGCGTGGTGGTGGAAGGCGCGCACGAGTGCATGACCACCCGCGGCATCCACAAGCGCGGCGTCAGCATGGTCACCTCGAAGATGCTCGGCACCTTCCGCGAGGACGCGCGCACCCGCGCCGAGTTCCTGCGCTTCATCGAGCGCGTGCGCTGAGTCTGCGGATGCGGTGGCGGTCGGTTCCTGCATGAAGCCGCATGTCCGGATCGCCGGCTATCGCCAGTTGCGCGAACAGCCGTTGTGGAAACTGCTCGCCGCCGACCATGCCCCCGAGCTGATCGGCCTGCTGCAGACCCTGCTCGGCGACGCCCAGCGGCGGCTGCCGGCCGACGTGCTGCACGAGCGCCTGCAGCGCCAGCTCGATGCGCTGAAGGACGACGAGCTGTCGCGCGAACTGCCGCGCACCGCGCAGGCCTACGTGGCGCACTGGCTGGCGCAGGGCTGGCTGGAGCGGCGCCTGCCCGAAGGCGATGCGCAGGAAGAATACGAACTGTCGCGGCAGGCGGCGCAGGCCATCCGCTTCATCGCCGGCGTGCGCGACAGCGCCAGCGTGGCCACCGAGAGCCGGCTGTCGCTGGTGATCCAGCAGCTGGTGCAACTGGCCGGGCAGACCGAGACCGATCCGGACGCGCGCCTGGCCGCGCTGCGTGCCGAGCGCGAGCGCCTGGACGCGGAGATCGAGCGTGTGGCCGCCGGCAAGCTGGCCGCGCTGGACGGCAAGCGCGCGCTGGAACGCACCCGCGACATCATTCGCCTGTCCGACGACCTGACCGAGGATTTCCGCCGGGTCCGCGACGATTTCGAGCGGCTCAACCGCGAGTTCCGCGAGCGCATCATCGACGACGAAGGCGCGCGCGGCGACGTGCTGGAAAAGCTGTTCGCCGGCATCGACGTGATCGGCGAGAGCGAGGCCGGGCGCAGTTTCCAGGCGTTCTGGAGCCTGCTCAACGACGCCGAGCAGAGCGTGCAGCTGGACGCGGCGCTGGAAGCGCTGCTGGCGCGCGGTTTCGCCCGCCGTCTGGACCGCCACGAACGTGCCTTCCTGCGCGGGCTTACCGGCACCCTGCTCGAACGCGGCGGCCAGGTGCACGAGGTGATGCAGCATTTCGCGCGCAGCCTGCGTGGCTTCGTGCAGAGCCGCGGCTACCTGGAACAGCGCCGGCTCAACCAGTTGCTGAAGCAGGCACAGGGCGAGGCGCTGCAGTTGCGCGATCACCTGCATGCCACCGCCGCCACCGGCTACGTGCTGCCGCTGAGCAGTGCGCGGCTGCGCTCGCCGTCGCAGTGGCGCCTGCACGACCCGCGCAGCCAGCAGGTGGACGGGCGGGTGCAGGCGGCCGAGGCGGCGACGATCTCGCTGGACAGCGTCGGCGACCTGGTGGCGCAGTCGGAGATCGACCTGCGCGGCCTGCGCAACGACCTGCACGACCTGCTCGGCCGCCAGCCGCAGCTGAGCATCGGCGAGGCGCTGCGGCAGCGCCCGGCGGCGCAGGGCCTGGGCAGCGTGATCGGCTACCTGGCGCTGGGCACCCGCCATGGCGTAGTGGTCGACGGCGAATGGGAAGCGGTGCAATGGGAGGGCGGCGACGGCCAGGTCCGGCGCGCGCGCATCCCGCTGGTGTGGTTCACCAAGGAAAAACGCAATGAACTGGTCTGACGAATTCCACGGCCACGATGCAGATGCCGGCGACGCCGCTGCGGCCGCTGCCACTTCCGCTGCGGCCGATGCCGGCACCGCGTTGTTCGCCGGCGACAGCGGCAGCCTGCCGCTGGAGGCGCGGCGCGCGCTGTGCCAGCTGCTGTCCGGCCCCAGCGTCGATGCTTACCGGCACGGCCCGCTGTGGCAGGCCTTGCTGCGCCACGAGGCCGCGGTCCGCCGTGTGCTAAGCGAGCTGTTCCTGGAGCTGGTGCTGGACCGCGACGGTGGCGTGGCGTTCGCGCGCCAGGCCGACACCGGCGAGCTGGAGACCCCGGCGTTGCTGCGCACCGCGCCGCTGACCTTCATCGAGTCGGTGCTGCTGCTGTTCCTGCGCCAGCAACTGGCCGAGGCCGACACCCGCGGCGAGCGCGCGGTGGTCGACGAGGCGCAGCTGCTGGAAGTGCTGTCGGTGTACGAAAAGAACGTCTCCACCGACCGCGCCGGTTTCGCCCGGCGGGTGCTGGCGGCGATCGCCAAGATGCGCGACAACCACCTGCTGTCCAAGCTGCGCGGCAGCGAGGACCGCTACGAAGTCTCGCCCGCGCTGAAGCTGCTGTTCTCGGCCGAGGACGTGCAGGCGCTGTCGGCGGCCTATCGCGGCCTGCGCGACGGCGTGGCCGAGGCGGCGCCGTGACCGGTCTGCGTCCGCACGTCGCGCACGCCTAGCGCCGGCCTTGCCCCGAGCGCCGGCCGCCATGGCGGCCGTCCCCGTTTTCCGATGAGTTCCCGATGACGTCCCTGTCCGAATCGTCCACCGTCCCCGTCGCCCCGTCCCTGTTCGCCGAGACCCTGGCCGAGCAGCGCGCGCAGCAGTACCGCATGCGCCGCCTGCAGGTGCACAACTGGGGCACCTTCAACGGCCTGACCGACGTGCCGATCGCCGAGAAGGGCTTCCTGTTCGTCGGCCGCTCCGGCTCGGGCAAGTCGACCCTGCTCGATGCGATGTCGGCCCTGCTGACGCCGCCGAGCATCGTCGATTTCAACGCCGCCGCGCGCGAGGCCGAGCGCAGCGGCCGCGACCGCAGCCTGGTGTCCTACGTGCGCGGCGCCTGGGCCGACCAGCAGGACAGCGCCTCGGGCGAGATCGCCACCCAGTACCTGCGCAAGGGCGCGACCTGGTCGGCGCTGGCGCTGGAGTACCGCAACGCGCAGGGCCAGGCGGTGAGCCTGGTGCGGCTGTTCTGGATCGCCGGCAGCGGCACCGCCGCGGCCGACGTGCGCAAGCACTACATGGTGGTGCCGCGCGGCTTCGACGTGGCCGCCGAACTGGACGGCTTCGACCTGGACCTGCGCCGGCTCAAGCTGCGCCTGGGCGAGGACGTGCACCACTTCGACAGCTTCGCCGGCTATGCCGAACGCTTCCGCCACCTGCTCGGCATCGGCAACGAGATGGCGCTGCGGCTGCTGCACAAGACCCAGTCGGCGAAGAACCTGGGCGACCTCAACGCCTTCCTGCGCAGCTTCATGCTCGACGAGCCGCGCACCTTCGAGGCGGCCGACCGCCTGGTCGAGGACTTCGCCGAACTCGACGGCGCGCACCACGCGGTGGTGACCGCGCGGCGCCAGGTGGAAACCCTGACCCCGGCGCGCGACTACCACGCCGAACTGCTGGCGCTGCGGCGCGGCGTCGGCGAGCTGCGCGAACTGCAGCTGGGCATCGACGGCTACCGCGAGCAGCGCCGCCTGGCCCTGCTGGACGCGCGCCTGCAGGAACTGGACACGCAGGACCGCGGCCTGGCCGGCGAGGAAGGGCAGCGCCGCGAAGCGCTGGACAACCACGAACAGACCCTGGCCGAGCTGGAGACGCAGCAGCGCGCGCAGGGCGGCGAGCAGGTCGAGGCGCTGGAGCGCGAACGTGGCCGCGTCGAGCGCGAGCGCGACGAGCGCATGCGCCGCCGCAGCCAGGTCGAACAGGCCTGCCGCCAGCTCGGCATGGGCCTGGCCGGCAGCGCCAGCGGCTTCGCCGAACAGGTGGCGCAGGCGCGCGCGCTACGCGACGGCGTCGCCGGCGAGGCCAGCAGCCTGGACGAGGCGATCGCCGAACGCATGGCCGAGCGCCGCGAGGACGAACGTCGCTTCGCGGTCATCCGCACCGAGATCGAGGCGCTGCTGAAGGCGCCCTCGAGCATTCCCGCGCCGATGCAGGCGCTGCGCGCGCGGCTGTGCGCCGAGACCGGCCTGTCCGAAGCCGCCCTGCCGTTCGTCGGCGAGCTGGTGCAGGTGGAGGCCGACCAGGCCGCCTGGCGTGGCGCCATCGAGCGCGTGCTGCACGGCTTCGCGCAGTCGCTGCTGGTCGACGAACGCCACTACGCCAGCGTCGCCGACTGGGTCAACAAGACCCAGCTCGGCACCCGCCTGGTGTACTTCCGGGTGCGCCACAACGCGCCGCTGCAGCAGCGCGAGCCCGATGCCAAGTCGCTGCTGCGCAAGCTGGAGCTGCGCGACCATGCCTATGCCCCGTGGCTGCGCCAGGAACTGGCGCGGCGCTTCGACTACACCTGCGTGGACACCGTGGCGCAGTTGCGCGATGCCGAGCGTGCGATCACCCGCGAGGGCCAGGTCAAGCATCCGGGCGACCGCTACGAAAAGGACGACCGCCACGCCGTCGGCGACCGCAAGCGCTGGCTGCTCGGCTACGACAACCGCGACAAGCTCAAGGTCTTCGAGCGCGAGGGGCAGACCCTGGCGCAGCGCATTGCCGCCTGCGACGCCGACGTCTCCGCCCTGCGCAAGCAGCGCGAACAGGACCAGGGCCGGCAACTGGCCGCGCACACCCTGGCCGAGCGCGAGTGGGACGAGATCGACGTCGCGCCCAAGCTGCAGCGCCTGAGCGACATCGCCGAGCAGTTGCTGCAGTTGCGCGAGGGCGATACCGCGCTGCGCGCGCTGGGCGAGCAGATCGCCACCGTCCGCGCGCGCCGCGACCAGGCCCGCCGCACCTACGAGGACGTGCGCCTGGAGCGCGCGCAGGTGAGCCGCGAGCGCGCGCGCCTGGAAGCGCAGCGCGAGACCTGCGCCGCGCGCGTGGCCACCGCGGTGATCGGCCCGGCGCAGGTGGCGGGCCTGGACGCGCGGCTGGCGGCGCTGCCGCCGCTGAGCCTGGACAACCTGGAAGCGCATCTGCGCAGCGTCGAGCGCGGCCTCGGCGAACAGTTGGCGCAGAGCCAGGCGCAGGACGCGCGGCTGAGCCAGCAGGTGCTGGACTGCTTCCGCCGCTACTGCCAGCAGTGGCCGGAGGACAGCGGCGATTTCACCGTCAGCCTGGCCAGCGCCGACGATTTCCTGGCGCGCCTGCAGCGCCTGGAGAGCGACGGCCTGCCGCGCCACGAAGGCCGCTTCTTCGACCTGCTGCAGACCCAGAGCAAGAACAACCTGCTGGCCCTGCAGCGCTACACCGCCGAAGCGCACAAGGCGATCAAGCAGCGCATGGACGAGGTCAACGCCAGCCTGGAACAGGTGCCGTTCAACCGCGGCACCTTGCTGACCATCGAGGTCAGCGACCGGCGCCTGCTCGAGGTGCAGGAGTTCCAGCAGCAGTTGCGCGCCGTGCTCGGCCACCAGCAGACCGAGGATCGTGCGCTGGCCGAGGCGCAGTTCGCCATGCTGCGCGGCCTGGTGCAGCGGCTCGGTGCGCAGGAGCCGGAGCTGCGGCGCTGGCGCGAGCAGGTGCTGGACGTGCGCCAGCACGTGGAGTTCGTCGGCGTGGAACTGGACGCGAACAGCCGTGCGCAGGTGGAGATCTACCGCAGCGGCGCCGGCAAGTCCGGCGGCCAGCGGCAGAAGCTGGCCACCACCTGCCTGGCCGCGGCGCTGCGCTACCAGCTCGGCGGCGAGGACGGCGAACTGCCGCGCTACGCCGCGGTGGTGCTGGACGAGGCCTTCGACAAGGCCGATAACGAATTCACCGCGCTGGCGATGAACATCTTCGAGAACTTCGGCTTCCAGATGGTGGTGGCCACGCCGCTGAAGTCGGTGATGACGCTGGAGCCGTTCATCGGTGGCGCCTGCTTCGTCGAGATCAGCGGCCGCCACAACTCCGGCGTGCTGCTGATCGAATACGACGAACAGGCGCATCGTCTGAAGCTGCCCGAGCGCAGCCGCAACGAGGCGGCGACGCCTGCTGTGGAATCCGGCGCGGCGGTGGACCAGGCTGGCGCCGATGTGCCGCCGTCGGCCGCTGACGCAGCGGCCACCATCGCTGAGCCCGGCGCAGCCGCTGTGGCAGACGCCGTTGCCACGCCGGCGCGCGCATCCGGCAAGGCGCGCGCTGGACGCAGTAACAGCTTGCAACAGCCGACCACGCTCAAGACGCCGTCAGCGACGTCCGGCAAACGTACACGCACTGCTGGCGCGACGCCTGCGGCCAAGGCTCCATCGGTAAAGGCGTCACGCAAGTCCGCTGCGGCTGCGGCCGCTGCACCTCCGTCCACCGCAAGTCGGCCGGCCACGCGCGCGGCCTCGACGAAGACCGCAAAAGCCGCCACAGCCGGCAAACCTGCGAAGCCGGCCAAGGCTGCGGTCCGCAAGACGCCGCCGACCGCCAGGCGCCGCGACGGCTAAGCGGTGCTGGCGGCCGCGCGTGTGCCCACGGGTACGCGCGCGGCCGCCGCGTCGGGGGGACAGGCACGCAATCGCGCCGCGCCGCACTGCAATCAGTGCAGCAGATCCCAGCCCATCTTGCCGATCAGCACCACCACCAGCACCAGGAACAACTGCCGAATCAACGGCGTGCCGCCGCGCAGCGCCAGCCGCGTGCCGGTCACCGCGCCGGCCACGTTGGGGGGACAGGCACGCAATCGCGCCGCGCCGCGCTTCACTCAGTGCAGCAGATCCCAGCCCATCTTGCCGATCAGCACCACCACCA
This sequence comes from Xanthomonas sp. NCPPB 2250, assembly GCF_056725265.1. Lineage (NCBI taxonomy): Bacteria > Pseudomonadati > Pseudomonadota > Gammaproteobacteria > Lysobacterales > Lysobacteraceae > Xanthomonas > Xanthomonas sp. NCPPB 2250. The sequence continues at coordinate 163,268 of NZ_CM161520.1, forward strand.
GCACCAGGAACAACTGCCGGATCAACGGCGTGCCGCCGCGCAGCGCCAGCCGCGTGCCGGTTACCGCGCCGGCCACGTTGGCCACGGCCATCGGCATCGCCGCGGCCAGCAGGATCTTGCCGCTGGGCACGAAGAAGCACAGCGCGGCCAGGTTGGTGGCCAGGTTCACCACCTTCGACGCGGCCGAGGCGCGCAGGAAATCCAGGCCGAAGAAGCGGATGAACAGGAAGATCAGGAAGCTGCCGGTGCCCGGCCCGAAGAAGCCGTCGTAGAACCCGATCGCCGCGCCGATCGCCAGCGCGATCGCCAGTTCGCGGCGGCCGATGTGGCGCGGGCGGTGCAACGCGCCGAAGTCCTTCTTGACCAGGGTGTAGCCCAGCATCGCGATCAGCAGCACAAGGATCAGCGGGCGCACCGCCTGTTTCGGCAGCAGGCTCACCGCAGTGGCGCCGAGGAAGGCGAACACGAACGCGGCGGCGGTCGCATACAGCACCGGCCGCCACGGCAGGCGCACGTGCCGCGCGTAGCGCCAGGCGGCGGTGCCGGTGCCCGCCATGGAACTGAACTTGTTGGTGCCCAGGATCACGGCGGGCGCCTGTTGCGGCAAGGTCGCGAACAGCCCGGGCAACTGGATCAGGCCGCCGCCGCCCACCGCCGCGTCCACCAGCCCGGCGACGAAGGCGATGCACAGCAGCCAGGGCAGTTCGGTGGGGATCGACTCGAGCACGCCGGCGCTCCGCGCAAGGGGCCGCAAGCATAGCCGCCACCGGCCGCGACGCGTGCGCGGCGTGCGCCGTGTCGCCGCAGCCGGCACAATCGGCACATGTCCCGGTCCGCCCCGCGCCTTGCCGATCCCTGCCCCTGCGGCCGTCCGCGCGACTACGCGCAGTGCTGCGGGCCGTACCACGCCGGCGCCGCCGCGCCCGATGCCGAAAGCCTGATGCGCTCGCGCTACAGCGCCTACGTGCGCCGCGACGCCGACTACCTGCGCGCCAGTTGGCATCCGTCCACGCGCCCGGCGGATCTTGCACTGGATACGCATACCACCTGGCTCGGCCTGACCGTGCAGCGGGTCGTCGACACCGGCGCAGACACCGCCGAGGTCGCCTTCCTCGCCCGCTATCGCATCGGCGGCGGCAGTGCCGTGCGCATGACCGAACATAGCCGTTTCGTACGCGAAGACGGCCGTTGGTATTACCTGGACGCGCTGGACTGACGCCATGGCCAGGCGCGGCATCGGAGTTCCGCCCGTTGGCCGAGACGGGGTGTCGTGTCCACCGAGCCTGCCGTCGTGACGCCTGTCGAGTTTCCCGCGCTCTTCGCCCGGTTGCGCCGCTGGCGTCGCCATGGCCACGCATTCCTCTGCGGCTGCTTGCTGCTCGCCAGCCAGGGCGCCATGGCGGCGCCCACACCCATGCCGGCGCTGGAAGGCGCCTGGCGCCCAGTCGCCGCGGCCGACCGCGGGGTGCCGCCATCGCCCGCCGATCCGGCTTTGCAGCGTTTCGATCCGAGCCGGTTGACCAAGTTGCAAGGCGGCGAGGCCGGCGTCTGGGTGCTGTTGTGGCCGGCGCAGGGGCCATGGCCGCCGGCGCCGTGGGTGCTGGAGGTGCCCAGTCCTGCCTTGCAGCGGGTCACCTTGTTTGCACCGGTCGCCGGCGCGGCGCCGCAGCAGCGCGGGTTGATGCGCGACGACCCGCAGGCGTTGCCCGGCAATGGCCGTCTCGGCTTCCGCGTCGACGTCGCCCCACCCGCCGGGCAACCGCTGCGGCTGTGGGTGGACCAGCGCGGGGTCATGGCGGGTGCGCTGCGCTTCCAGCTGCGCAGCGAGTCCGACTACCTGCGTCAGGACGGCCGCTGGCTGGTGGTCGCCAGCCTGAGCTTCGCGATCATGCTGAGCATGGCGGCGATGGCGTTGGTGTTTGCCTGGCGCCTGCGCGAGGCGACGTTCCTGTACTACGCCGTCTACGTGCTCGGCTACGGCCTGGTGATGGCGCTTGAGACCGGCTACGTGGTGCATCCGCTGGGCCTGGAAATGCTCGGCCAGGCCGCGCGGTTCTGGGGTCGCCTGGGCGTCGCCACGTCGATCGTGGCGGCGGTGCTGTTCCTGGAACGCTTCGCCGACCTGGAGCAGTACCTGCCGCGCGCGCGGCGCTGGCTGCGCGGTTATGCGCTGCTGGTGGCGCTGATCGCGCTGCCGGCGCTGCTGCCGCTGCCGTGGCTGGACGCGCTCGGCCGGGCGCTGGTCAACCCGCTGCTGATCCTCGGCGGGCCGCTGCTGCTCGGCGTCGCCGTGGCGGCGGCGTGGCGCGGCGCGCGCTATGCACGGTTGTTCCTGCTCGGCTGGACGCCGTTGCTGGTGGTCACCGCGCTCGGCAGCCTGCAGGGCTTCGGCATGGTGGCGCACTGGACCTGGAGCGAAGAGGCCGCCTTGGCGGCCGGCGCGTTCGAGGCACTGGTGTTGTCGCTGGGCTTGGCCGAGCGCAGTACCTCGCTGCGCCGCGACCGCGACCAGGCGCGACAACTGGCCGACCTGGATCCGTTGACCGGCCTGCTCAACCGCCGCGCCTGGCACGAGCGCCTGACCGTGCTGAAACAGGCCAGCCGGCGCCGGCGGCAACCGTTGGCGCTGATGTTCCTGGACGTGGACCACTTCAAGCGGCTCAACGACCGCTACGGCCACCGTGCTGGCGACGACGGCCTGCGCGCGCTGGCCCAGGCGCTGCGCGAGGAGCTGCGCGGCGACGACCTGATCGGCCGTTACGGCGGCGAGGAATTCGTGATCGCGCTGCCAGGCCTCGATGCGGCGCAGGCCACCCCGATCGCCGAGCGCATCCGTGAGCGCTTCCGCGTCCAGGCCGCGCTGGCGTTTCCCGACCTGCAGCCGACGGTGAGCATCGGCGTGGTCCAACTGCGTCCCGCCGACGATGCCAACGGCCTGGTGCAGCGTGCCGACGAGGCGCTGTACGCGGCCAAGAGCGGCGGCCGCAACCGCGTGGTCGCGGTGCATTGAATGAGCGCCGTGCCGCGGCGCCCCGGGATCGGGGCAGGTGGCGATGCTGCTCCACACCGGCTCACGACCCCGGCACGACCGCCACCGCGCGGGCGCGTCGTGCCACGTGAGCAGCCATTCCCCACGGTTGTTTATGATGTCCGGCCTGCTGTTGGCGAGGAACTCCGATGAAGCGTTTCGCCTGGGCCTTGCTGCTGGCCGCGCCTTGCGTCGCCGCGCAGACCCTGCCCGCGCCACCGCCCGTGGCGCCCGACCCCGCGTTCGTCGGCTGCCTGTCCACGCTGCGCACGGCGGCCGCCAAGAGCAGCGTGACCACCGCCGCGTTCGACCGCTTCACCGCCGGCCTGCAGCCGGACCCGAGCGTGCTGCCGCTGCTTGATGCCCAGCCCGAATTCACCACGCCGATCTGGGACTACCTGGCCGGCCTGGTCGACAGCCAGCGCATCGACGACGGCCGCGCCATGCTCGCCACGCACCGCGACCTGCTCGCGCAGGTGGCGCAGAAGTACGGTGTCGACCCGGAGACGGTGGTCGCGGTGTGGGGCGTGGAGAGCGACTACGGCCGCATCTCCGGCAAGCGCCCGCTGCTGGTGTCGCTGCTGACCCTGTCCTGCGAAGGCCGCCGCCAGCCGTTCTTCCGCAGCGAACTGTTCGCGCTGCTGAAGCTGCTGCAGGCCGGCGACCTGCGGCCCGAGGGCCTGACCGGATCCTGGGCCGGCGCTTTCGGCCATACCCAGTTCATGCCCAGCACCTACGCCCGCGTCGCCGTGGATGGCGATGGCGACGGCCGCCGCGACCTGGTCGCCAGCATTCCCGATGCGCTGGCCTCCACCGCCAACTATCTCAAGCTCGCCGGCTGGCAGAGCGGCCAGCCGTGGGGGCTGGAAGTGAAGCTGCCGGCAGGCTTCGACCCGGCGCTGGCCGGGCGTACCCAGCGCCGGCCGTTGTCGGACTGGCGCGCGCGCGGCCTGACCGCCGCCGATGGCAGCGCGCTGCCCGCCCTGGCGGCGCAGACGCCGGCAGCGGTGCTGATCCCGGCCGGCGTGCATGGCCCGGCGTTCCTGGTGTTCCGCAACTACGACGCGATCTACGCCTACAACGCCGCCGAAAGCTATGCGCTGGCGATCACGCTGCTGTCCGACCGGCTGCGCGGCAAGCCGGGGCTGGTCGCCGCCTGGCCGACCGACGACCCCGGCCTGGGCCGCCCCGAGCGGCGCGAACTGCAGACCCTGCTGCTGGCGCGCGGCCACGCCATCGGCCAGGCCGACGGCGCCATCGGCACCGCCACCCGCCGCGCGATCCAGGCCGAGCAGCAACGCCTGGGCCTGCAGCCGGCCGACGGTCGCGCCGGGCAACGCATTCTCGATGCACTGCGTCGCGAGGCGGGCAGTCCGCCCGCGGCACCCACGCCGACACCGGCCACGCCGCAGCCGCCTGCACCGGCAGCGTCGCCCGCGCCCGCACCGATGCCGGCACCCACCACGCCGCCCGCAACGACGCCATTCGGCGCCAAGCCACCCACCGCATTTCGGCTGCCGGCCGCTTACCCAGCCTTCGCCCAATCCCCCGCGCCACGGAGCATCCATCCCATGTCCGACGTCCCCGGCCTGAGCACAGGCGACTTCCACGGCTATCCCTCGCTGCTGGTGGAGACCCCGCAGTCCACCGCCGCGATCAGCCTGTTCGGCGGCCAGGTGCTGTCGTTCGTGCCCAAGGGTGGCACTGATGCGCTGTGGCTGTCGCCGGATGCGCAGCCCACGCCGACCCCGATCCGCGGCGGCACCCCGGTGTGCTGGCCGTACTTCGGCCGCCAGGGCCAGAGCGACGCCGTGCCCGCACATGGCTTCGTGCGCACCGTGCCGTGGCAGTTGCAGGATGCGCGGCGCGAGCCCGACGGCAGCCTGGTGCTGACCCTGGCGCCGCCCGACTTCGACGACCTGCCGCTGCGCCTGCGCATGCAACTGCGCATCGGCGCCACCCTGGAGCAGCGCCTGGTCACCGACAACGTCGGCACCGCGCCGACCCGTTTCACCCAGGCGCTGCACAACTACTTCCGCGTCGCCGACGCCACCCAGGTGCGGGTGAAGGGCCTGGATGGCCTGGACTACCTGGACAAGTTCGAGAACTACGCCACGCCGCATCGCCAGCACGGCGACTGGAGCCTGCAGGATCCGCGCGACCCCGGCCGCAGCGACCGCATCTACACCGGCGCCGGCGGCCGCTACACCCTGCTGGACCCGGGCCTGCAGCGCCGCATCGAGATCGCGACCACCGGCAGCCGCACGCTGGTGGCCTGGAACCCGGGCGAGGCCGGCGCACAGAAGATGGCCGACGTCGGCCCGCACTGGCGCCAGTTCGTGTGCCTGGAAGCGGCCAACGCCGGACCCGAGGTGATCGAACTGGCGCCGGGCGCTCAGCACGTGCTGCAGCAGACGATCTCTGTCGCGGCGTTGTGACCGCGGCCGGACGGCGGCCCCCGCCTACCGCGGCCCGGCGGTCGGCATCGGTGACGGCCCGGCCGTGATCGCGGCGCCGGTGCGCCTTGCTGGCATGCGTCCCGCCGCTGCTGCGCCGGACCTTCACCCCCGACCCCTCTCCCGGCGGGAGAGGGAAGTCGCTCGGTGTAGCCGGACGTGGTGCCGATGCAATCGGGCCAGCGCGCAGACGTCATGGCACCCAATCACCGCAGGAAGCGTCCCGTAGGAGCGGCTTCAGCCGCGATGGGGCCTTCTCAGGTAAAGCCGGGTCGCGGCTGAAGCCGCTCCCACCGTGCAATCCGTATCCGGCCTCGATGGCGCCGGATGCAGGTTATTGGAGGTGCCTTTCAGTCCCAACGCGATGGCCTCTGCGGCCGTGGCTGAACCTGCTCGTCCGCCTTCGGCCTCCGCGGTGATGCGAGAGGGGCTTCAGCCCGGCGCGCGATCGGCCAACCTCCCATTGTGGGAGGAACTTCAGTCCCGACGCGATGATCCCGGCCGGTCGCAGTCGGCGCTACGCCTGCGGCGAGCGATGCAATTGGACTGGCGATGCAAGAGGGGATCGGCCTCCACCTGCAACCGGCCAAGCCGCAGACCATTGTGGGAGGGACTTCAGTCCCGACGCGACGACCTCCGCCGTTCGCGATCGGAATCGTGCCGACCGCACCCAGCCCAGCCACCGCGGTCCGGCAGGCAGGCGGCGCTGTCCACTCCGGTCTCCCGCGCCCGCTGCGGCGCCGATTACACTGCCGCGTCCGCCAGGAGGCCTGCCGTGCACGCTCCGACTCCCGCTGTCCGCTCACGCCGCGCCGCGGTCGCCTTCATCTTCGTCACCCTGCTGATCGACGTGCTGTCCTTCGGCGTCATCATTCCGGTGCTGCCCTCGCTGGTGCGCGGCTTCACCGGCGGCGATTTCGCCGCCGCGGCCAGGTGGGTCGGCTGGTTCGGCTTCCTGTTCGCCGCGCTGCAATTCGTCAGCTCGCCGCTGCAGGGCGCGCTGTCCGACCGCTACGGCCGGCGCCCGGTGATCCTGGCCTCGTGCCTGGGGCTGGGCGTGGACTTCATGGTGATGGCGCTGGCGCAGAGCCTGCCGGTGCTGCTGCTGGCGCGCATGGTCTCCGGCGTGTTCTCGGCCAGCTTCACCTCGGCCAACGCCTACATCGCCGACATCACCCCGCCCGACAAGCGCGCCCAGGCCTACGGCATCATCGGCGCCGCGTTCGGCGTCGGCTTCGTGGTCGGTCCGCTGCTGGGCGGCTGGCTCGGCAGCCTGCACCTGCGCGCGCCGTTCTGGTTCGCCGCCGGGCTGGCCCTGCTCAACTTCCTCTACGGCCTGTGGGTGCTGCCCGAATCGCTGGCGCCGGAACGGCGCACCGCGCGCGTGGACTGGGCGCATGCCAATCCGTTCGGCGCGCTGCGCCTGCTGCAGCGCTACCCGCAGGTGTTCGCGCTGGCCGCGGTGATCTTCCTGGCCAACCTGGCGCACTACGTCTACCCGAGCATTTTCGTGCTGTTCGCCGATTACCGCTTCGGCTGGGGACCGAAACAGGTCAGCTGGGTGCTGGCCCTGGTCGGCGTGTGCAGCATCGTGGTCAACGCCGTGCTGGTGGCGCGGGTGGTGCGCCGCTTCGGCGAGCGCGGCGCGCTGCTGTTTGGCCTGGGCTGCGGCGTGATCGGATTCGCCATCTACAGCGTGGCCGGCAGCGGTGCGCTGTTCCTGCTCGGCGTGCCGATCAGCGCGCTGTGGGCGGTGGCCGGGCCGGCGGCGCAGGCGATCGTCACCCGCCATGTCGGCGCCGACGCGCAAGGCCGCATCCAGGGCGCGCTGATGAGCCTGGTCAGCCTGGCCGGGGTGATCGGGCCGCTGCTGTACGCGTGGGTGTTCGCCGCCTTCATCGGCCCGCACGCCTTGCTGCACTTCCCCGGCGTGCCGTGGCTGCTGGCGGCGCTGTTGCTGGGCGGCGGCTGGATCGTGGCCTGGCGCCGCGCGCGGGTGCCGGCCGCCGGGGTGGCTGGCGGCTGAGGCGCGGCGCGGGCAGCGCGTCCGGCATGAACGGCTCAGCTTGCCGGGATGGACGTCGTCGCGTCCCACGTGGCCTCGCCTGGCACCGCGCGGTCGCGGTTGTTACGCTGTACCACCTCTTTCGTCGCGGCCGGCCGGCTGCTGTACCAGTCGCCTGCATGATGTCTCCTCCCGACGGAACCGCCCTGCCGTTGACCGCTGCGCGCCTGCTGCGCGAGGCCACTGCGCAGCAGCACCAGGCCGTGGAAGACCTGCCGGCGATGCGCGCGCTGGTGGACCCGGCGCTGTCGCTGGCCGACTATGTGCAGCTGCTGCGTCGCCATCACGCGGTGCTGGCCGGCTGGGAACAGCGCGAAGCGGCCTGGCTGCGCGACTGCGGCGACGCGCAGTGGCAATACCAGCCGCGCACCCCGCTGCTGGCGCAGGATCTGCATGCCCTGCGGGCAACGCCGCCAGCGCCGCAACCGCTGCCGCCGGCCGCCGAGGCCGGGACCCGTTGGGGCATGCTCTACGTGGTCGAGGGCTCGCGCCTGGGCGGCCGCGTGATCGCCCGGCACCTGCGCCAGACCCTGGCCGGCGCCGCGCCGGCGTTGTCCTATTTCGAACTCGGCCATGCCGACCCGGCCGCCTGGCGACACTTCCAGCAGCGCCTGGAGCAGGCCTTGCCGACCGCGCCGCTGCAGCAGGCCGCGGTCGACGGCGCCCGCGCCATGTTCGCGCACTTCCATACCCACTTCGCCCTGGAGATCGCCGCATGAGCGACATCGTCGTGCCCCTGGACATGGACGCATGCGCACGCGAGCCGATCCATATCCCCGGCTCGGTGCAGCCGCACGGCGTGCTGCTGGTGATCGAGCCGCAGGACGGGCGCATCGTCCAGGCCAGTGCCAGTGCCGCCGACCTGTTCGGCCGGCCGCTGGACGAACTGCTCGGACAGCGCTACGACGCCCTGCTCGTGCTGGAGGATCCGCGCACGCGTCTGTTGCCGGACGCCGCCGAGCGCAGCGACCTGGCCTATGTCGAAGTCGCGCTCAAGCAAGCGGCCGCGGCCGCGACGCAGCGCTGGGTCGGCGCCTGGCATCTGTATCCGGAGCAGTGGCTGCTGGAACTGGAGCCGCGCGACGCGCCGCTGGCCGATGCCACCCTGCGCGAAGCGCTGCCGGTGCTGCGCCGGCTGGAGGCCGACCACAGCATCGAGGAGGCCTGCCAGCGCGCCGCCAAGAGCCTGCGCAGCCTGATCGGCTACGACCGGGTGATGATCTATCGCTTCGACGACGACTGGAACGGCGACGTGGTCGCCGAGGCGCGCGCGGCGGAACTGGAGCCGTATCTCGGCCTGCACTATCCGGCCAGCGACATTCCGGCGCAGGCCCGCGCGCTGTACCTGCGCAACCGCGTGCGCCAGATCGCCAACGTCGGCTACGTGCCGTCGCCGATCCAGCCCACCCTGCATCCGCGCCTGCGCGCGCCGGTGGACCTGAGCGACGTCAGCCTGCGCAGCGTCTCGCCGGTGCACCTGGAATACCTGGCCAACATGGGCGTCACCGCCACGCTGGTGGCCTCGATCGTGGTCAACGATGCGCTGTGGGGCCTGATCGCCTGCCACCACTACCGCCCGTATTTCTGCAACCACGAAATGCGCGACGTCGCCGATGCATTGAGCCGTGCATTGGCCGGGCGCATCGGCGCGATCACCGCGGTGGCGCGCGCGCGCACCGAGTCGGTGCTGCTGACCGTGCGCGAGAAGCTGATCACCAACTTCAACGACGCCGAGATGCTCACCGCGTCGATGCTCGACGAGATGGCCTCGGACCTGCTCGACGTGGTCGATGCCGACGGCGTGGCGGTGTTCCATGGCGACCACGTCACCCGCCACGGCATGCTGCCGGCCACCGAGGACCTGGCGCGGATCCGCGAGCAGATCGAGTCCACCCATCACGAGGCGCTGCGCCACGACGCGGTAGGCGCCCTGCATTCGGACCAGATCGGCGAGACCTTCCCGGCGCTGGCCGATCTGGCGCCGCTGGCGGCCGGTTTCATCTTCGTGCCGCTGATGCCGCAGGCGCGCAGCGCGCTGCTGTGGACCCGCCGCGAACAGGTGCGCACGGTCAACTGGGCGGGCAATCCGCAGCTGGCCAAGCTGCAGGACATCGCCGGCTCGCGGCTGTCGCCGCGCAAGAGCTTCGACCTGTGGCAGGAGACCGTGCGTGGCCGCGCGCGGCCCTGGTCGCCGATCAGCCTGGAATCGGCACGCAGCCTGCGGGTGTTGATCGAACTGATGGAGCGCAAGCGCTTCCAGCAGGATTTCGCCCTGTTGGAGGCCTCGCTGTCGCGGCTGCGCGAGCCGGTGGCGATCGTCGAGCGCGGCGAGGGCGCGCGGCGCAGCCGCCTGGCCTTCGTCAACGAGGCCTTTGCCGCCCTGTACGAGCGCGAAGTCGCCGAGTTGATCGGCTGCGATCTGGGGCGCCTGTACGCCAGCGAGGCGGTGCTGGCCGAGACCCAGCGCATCGACACCCTGCTGCGGCAGGGCCGAGCCGCCTACGTCACCCTGCCGCTGCGCGTGGACGGCGCTGCGGCCGTGCACCGCCAGTTCGACTTCGAACCGCTGCCCGATCATTCCGGCGTGCCCAGCCACTGGCTGTTGCAGTTGCGCGACCCGCGCTGAGTCCGGTGTGGCGGCGCAGCCTCAGCGGCTGCGCCGCCACAGCGCCAGCGTCGCCGCACCGGCCAGCAGGCCCCACAGCGCCGCGCCGATACCGAACAGCGACAGTCCCGACGCGGTGACCAGGAACGCGATCAGCGCCGGCTCGCGCTCGTGTTCCTCGCGCAGCGCCGAGGCCAGGCTGTTGCCGATGGTGCCGAACAGCGCGATGCCGGCGATCGCCATCACCAGTTCCCGTGGAAAGGCCGCGAACAGCGCGGCCACGGTGGCGCCGAACACGCCGATCAGCAGATAGAAGACCCCGGCGAACACCGCAGCCATGTAGCGCCGCTGCGGATCCTCCTGTGCCTCGCGGCCCATGCAGATCGCCGCGGTGATCGCCGCCAGGTTCAGCCCGTAGGCGCCGAACGGCGCCAGCAGCGTATTGACCACGCCGATCCAGCCGATGGTCGGCGAGATCGGCACCGCATAGCCGGACGCGCGGATCGCTGCCACCCCGGGCAGGTTCTGCGAGGTCATCGTCACCACGAACAGCGGCAGCGCGATCCCGAACAGCGCCTGCCACGACAGCGTCGGCCACACCAGCACCGGCTGCGCCAGGCGCAGCTGCGCCGCCTCCAGGTGCAACGTGCCGTTGCCCGCGGCCACGGCGATGCCGACCAGCAGGGTGGCGATCACCGCATAGCGCGGGAAGGTCCGGCGCCCGAGCAGGTAGGTGGCGAACATCGCCAGCGCCATGGCCAGTTGGTGCTGCATCGCCACGAACACGTCCAGGCCGAAGCGCAGCAACACCCCGGCCAGCATCGCCGAGGCCAGCGACAAGGGAATGCGTCGCAGCAGGCGTTCGAACAGACCGGAGAAGCCGGCCAGCGTGGACAACACCGCCACCACCACGAAGGCGCCGATCGCATCGGACAGCGGCAGTCCGCCACCGCTGCCGATCAGCAATGCGGCGCCGGGCGTGGACCAGGCGGTGACCACCGGCATCCGGTAGCGCAACGACAGCCCGATGCAGGTCAGGCCCATGCCCAGCCCCAGCGCCCACATCCACGAGGCGATCTGCGCCTGCGAGGCACCGACGCTGCGCGCGGCCTCGAACACGATCGCCGCCGAACTGGTGAAGCCGACCAGCACGGTGACGAAGCCGGCGATCAGCGCAGGCAGTGAAGCGTCGCGCCAGGGCGAGCGGGCAGCAGCGATCATGCGGAGTTCCATGGTGGAGCGCAGCCTGCATTCTCGGGCAAACGCCGGCGATCGGCTGTGCCGCGCCTTTACTAGATAGTAGAGAGGAGAGCCGGGCAGCACGCAGCACTGCCAGGGCGCGCAAAAAAACGGTTGACCTTTTTTTCGGTGCCATTAAACTGCGCGGCCCGCTACGCAACTGCCGAGCTTCGGCGCGACAGAGGCAGGCGGGGCCGGAAACACCTAGCGAACATCGGGTGTTGACAGCGTGAAAAAGTCGGCTAATATGGCCGGCTCGCTTCGAGGAAAAGCCTTCGGGTTTGGACGAAGAAGCGGCGTCAACCACCTGATCAAAAAGGTGTTGACGGCAAGAAAAAAG
>NZ_CM161520.1:177500-517500 GCF_056725265.1 Xanthomonas sp. NCPPB 2250
GCAGTATCCTGCAGTGAATACATAGCTGCTGGAAGCGAACCCGGTGAACTGAAATATCTAAGTAACCGGAGGAAAAGAAATCAACCGAGATTCCCTAAGTAGTGACGAGCGAACGGGGACTAGCCCTTAAGCTGGTATGGTTTTAGAAAAACAACCTGGAAAGGTTGGCCATAGAAGGTGATAGCCCTGTATTTGAAAGGGCCATACCAGTGAAGACGAGTAGGGCGGGGCACGTGAAACCCTGTCTGAACATGGGGGGACCATCCTCCAAGGCTAAATACTCCTGACCGACCGATAGTGAACCAGTACCGTGAGGGAAAGGCGAAAAGAACCCCGGAGAGGGGAGTGAAATAGATCCTGAAACCGTGTGCGTACAAGCAGTAGGAGCTCGCAAGAGTGACTGCGTACCTTTTGTATAATGGGTCAGCGACTTACTGTTCGTGGCAAGCTTAACCGTATAGGGGAGGCGAAGGGAAACCGAGTCTGATAAGGGCGCATAGTCGCGGGCAGTAGACCCGAAACCGGGTGATCTAGTCATGCCCAGGGTGAAGGTCAGGTAACACTGACTGGAGGCCCGAACCCACTCCCGTTGCAAAGGTAGGGGATGAGGTGTGATTAGGAGTGAAAAGCTAATCGAACCCGGAGATAGCTGGTTCTCCTCGAAAGCTATTTAGGTAGCGCCTCATATGTATCCTCTCGGGGGTAGAGCACTGTTATGGCTAGGGGGTCATCGCGACTTACCAAACCATTGCAAACTCCGAATACCGAGACGGACTGTATGGGAGACACACGGCGGGTGCTAACGTCCGTCGTGAAAAGGGAAACAACCCAGACCCACAGCTAAGGTCCCAAATTCACTGCTAAGTGGAAAACGATGTGGAAAGGCATAGACAGCCAGGAGGTTGGCTTAGAAGCAGCCACCCTTTAAAGAAAGCGTAATAGCTCACTGGTCGAGTCGGTCTGCGCGGAAGATTTAACGGGGCTAAGCAGTGAACCGAAGCTTGGGGTGCATCGCGATAAGCGATGCGCGGTAGAGGAGCGTTCCGTAAGCCTGCGAAGGTGGATTGAGAAGTCTGCTGGAGGTATCGGAAGTGCGAATGCTGACATGAGTAACGACAATGCGGGTGAAAAACCCGCACGCCGAAAGCCCAAGGTTTCCTTGCGCAACGTTAATCGGCGCAGGGTGAGTCGGCCCCTAAGGCGAGGGCGAAAGCCGTAGTCGATGGGAAGCAGGTTAATATTCCTGCACCTCGCGTAAGTGCGATGGAGGGACGGAGAAGGTTAGGTGTACCGGGCGTTGGTTGTCCCGGGGAAAGGCGGTAGGTTTGGATCTTTGGCAAATCCGGGATCCTTTAAGACCGAGCACCGAGACGAGTCTTTTAGACGAAGTCACTGATACCACGCTTCCAGGAAAAGCTCCTAAGCTTCAGCTTACGCAGACCGTACCGTAAACCGACACAGGTGGGTAGGATGAGAATTCTCAGGCGCTTGAGAGAACTCGGGTGAAGGAACTAGGCAACATGGCACCGTAACTTCGGGAGAAGGTGCACCCTTTTTGGTGGCTCGTGCGAGCTATAGCTGAAGAGGGTCGCAGAAACCAGGCCGCTGCGACTGTTTATCAAAAACACAGCACTCTGCAAACACGAAAGTGGACGTATAGGGTGTGACGCCTGCCCGGTGCTGGAAGGTTAATTGATGGGGTCAGCCGCAAGGCGAAGCTCTTGATCGAAGCCCCAGTAAACGGCGGCCGTAACTATAACGGTCCTAAGGTAGCGAAATTCCTTGTCGGGTAAGTTCCGACCTGCACGAATGGCGTAACGACAGCGGCGCTGTCTCCACCCGAGACTCAGTGAAATTGAAATCGCTGTGAAGATGCAGCGTTCCCGTGGCAAGACGGAAAGACCCCGTGAACCTTTACTATAGCTTTACACTGAACGTTGAGTTCGTCTGTGTAGGATAGGTGGGAGGCTATGAAACTGTGGCGCTAGCTGCAGTGGAGCCATCCTTGAAATACCACCCTGTCGTGCTTGACGTTCTAACCTAGGTCCGTAATCCGGATCGGGGACCGTGTATGGTGGGTAGTTTGACTGGGGCGGTCTCCTCCTAAAGAGTAACGGAGGAGCACGAAGGTACGCTCAGCGCGGTCGGACATCGCGCACTGTGTGCAAAGGCATAAGCGTGCTTGACTGCAAGATCGACGGATCAAGCAGGTACGAAAGTAGGTCTTAGTGATCCGGTGGTTCTGTATGGAAGGGCCATCGCTCAACGGATAAAAGGTACTCCGGGGATAACAGGCTGATACCGCCCAAGAGTTCATATCGACGGCGGTGTTTGGCACCTCGATGTCGGCTCATCACATCCTGGGGCTGTAGTCGGTCCCAAGGGTATGGCTGTTCGCCATTTAAAGTGGTACGCGAGCTGGGTTCAGAACGTCGTGAGACAGTTCGGTCCCTATCTGCCATGGGCGTTGGAGATTTGAGAGGGGCTGCTCCTAGTACGAGAGGACCGGAGTGGACGAACCTCTGGTGTTCCGGTTGTCACGCCAGTGGCATTGCCGGGTAGCTATGTTCGGAAGCGATAACCGCTGAAAGCATCTAAGCGGGAAGCGCGCCTCAAGATGAGATCTCCCGGGACACAAGTCCCCTAAAGGAACCATGTAGACTACGTGGTTGATAGGTCAGGTGTGTAAGTGCAGCAATGCATTGAGCTAACTGATACTAATGATCCGTGCGGCTTGACCATATAACCTCAAGATGCTTCCTCGAAGCATCCCTTAGCGCGACAACACGTCGATCGCTCTCACTCGCTCGCTACATCACACCCCATGAGAGGCTGGCGCCTGCCGTCCTCGGTCACACGACCGATCGACCGCATGGCGACACTCCAACCGTCTCCCTGGTGAAATTAGCGCTGTGGAACCACCCGATCCCATCCCGAACTCGGAAGTGAAACGCAGCTGCGCCGATGGTAGTGTGGCTCAAGCCATGCGAGAGTAGGTCATCGCCAGGGGCTTTACCCCAAATCCCCGTCCCACAAGGACGGGGATTTTTTATTGCGTGCGAAAAACCAAAGCAACGCGAGCAGGCGATCGAGGACGGGCGAAACCTCGCGACTACATGTCACGCAGGCACTGCGCGCCCCGATCCTCACCCCAACCCATCTCCCGGGGGGAGAGGGGCTCGGTTCTCCCTTCTCCCGTCGGGAACGGCCCCCTTTGCGGGGAGAGGTGCCCCGAAGGGGCGGATGAGGCCAAACCGCGCGACCATCTCCCGCGTCGCCGTGCCGCGCGATGAGATGCGCGATGGCTCGAATCGAGACCTGTCGCGTCGCGGACCCTCCGTGATGCCGTGGCTGAGCACCGGCATTCCGATGCCGGCGGAGTCGACGGGAGCTAGCGCGGTAAATCGGGCAATGTGCTGATTGCCAGGCGCCAGGGTGGCGTCCCGTGTCCGAGTTGCTGCGCCAGTTGCGCGCAGGCCGGATCGTAGGCCGCAGCAAGCACCAGCAGCGATTCCGCCCCCTCCGCGGCATACGGCGTGCCGATCACGTGACCGGCTTCGCCGTTGTCCGAGCGCGCCTTGTCGAACGGCACCTGGCTGCCAACGAACTCGGCATGGCTGCGCTCGCCGCGAAGATACGGCAGCAGCCAGTCGACGCTGCGCGCCAGCGATGCGCCGTTCGGCGCGCGCCAGTGGTACAGATCCTCACCGCGCTCGGAGAACAGCAGTGCCAGCGTCACCAGCGGACGCAGGTCGTAGACGTGGTAGGACAGCGCATCGCGCTCGACGAAATCGATGCTGCGCCCATCGGGCAGCAGGTTGTCGGCGATCTGCTGGCGAAAGCCGGTGCGGGCGTAGTCCAGCAGCCGGGCGTCGTCGAGCGCGGCGCCGATCATGCCCACGGTCTTCAGGCGGTGACTGTGCCAGTTGTTGGTGGCGGTCTTGCGCTTGAGATCGCGCGAGCCGATTTCGGCGTCGGCGATCTTTCGCATCCATGCATCGATGGCGTGGCCCTGCGCGTCTGGAAGCGCCGGGCGGACGATGCGATAAGCGAAGATCGCCGGTTCGAGTCCGGTTTCGTCGATCGGGTTGCCGTTGGGCACATTGCGTGCGGCCCATTGCGCAAGTTGATCGCCGACGGCCAGCGCGTCTGCGCGCTCGCCCTGCAGGGCGAAGCGCAGCGCCAACGCTTGGATGCGCGGCATGTCGCCCAAGCTGGCTTCGGTCGCTGTCTTCACCGGATCGCCATGCAGGCGGCCGCCGGTGCTCAGATTCTCGAGCGGATGCGCGCCCTGCGTGCGTGCCGTCTCGGCCAGCCGGGCCTGCGCCGCCTCGACCTCGCGCCAGGCCGGGTCGGTGGCAGCCGACGCGTGCAACTGTTGCCATTGTGCTGCGGTCGGCCACAGCCGCTGCACCGCGCCGGCGGACGCGCTGTGCGTGAGCACGAGTCCGGCAAGCACCACGCCGAGAATGGCGTGCGATGAGCGAAGCATGGCGATCTCCGGAAGCGCTGGCGAGGGTGTCGGGCGACTGTAGGCGCGATGCGGTGAACGCCGGATGGCCCGAGTCCGGGAGCACGGTCGCCAGCATGCGCTCGCCGGTGCGCGGATGGCGACTGGTCTTATCGGCGCCAGCGCGGCGTCACGCGCGCGCGGCTGGCAATGCCTGACAACGCGCTAACCCCCCATCTTCCGCTGGCGAGGGCGCTTCGCGCTCCGGACCCTCACCCCAACCCCTCTCCCGATGGGAGAGGGGCTTTGGTCTTTCCTTTTCCCCTGAAGGCCATGGCCCTTTTCGGGGAAAGGTGCCGCGAAGGGGCGGCTGAGGATACGGACGATGTCGCATCGCGTCGGTGTGCACAACCGGCTGCGTCCACCCTCCAAAGCACTGCCTTATCGCGCCCGGTCCAGCAACCACAGTTCGACGCGCTCGTTGCGCGCCTTGGCCGCGGCGTCTTCGCCGCCGATCAGCGGACGCAGTGCGCCGAGACCGCGGACGCGCTCCACCGCGACGCCGCGTTGCACCAGATACGCGGCGACCACGTCGGCGCGGTCGTTGCTGGCGATGGTCGGGTACAGGCGGTTGGCGCTGTCCGGCGTGGCGAAGCCGATCACCGCCAGGGCGCGGCCGTGCATCGCCGGCTGTTGCATGAAGGCGACCAGCCGGTCGAGATCCTGGGCGCTGCGCGCTTCGTACATGCCATTGAGCGACTGCAGGCTGAAACGCAGCGTGGTGGTC
Organism: Xanthomonas sp. NCPPB 2250; assembly: GCF_056725265.1. NCBI lineage: Bacteria > Pseudomonadati > Pseudomonadota > Gammaproteobacteria > Lysobacterales > Lysobacteraceae > Xanthomonas > Xanthomonas sp. NCPPB 2250. The sequence goes on from NZ_CM161520.1 coordinate 182,738, forward strand.
AGGCGCCGGGCGCCGGTGCTGGCCTGCACATAGCTAGCGTCCGCGCGGGCAGCGGTGGTGCCGCTCTGCGGCGTGGCCGGATCGACGTCGATCGCCATGGAAATCGGGCCAAGCCGGCGCACCAGCTGTTGCGCCTGCGGTCCGAGGGCGTACAGGGCCAGGCTGCGACCGAGCGCCGACATCATCTGGCCGCCGTACAGGCTGTAGCGCTGGACCAAGGGGTAGTCCTCGCCGCGTACGGCAGCCGCCGTCGGGAGCACCGCGATACCGCCGTCGGCGATGGCCAGCGCACGTGTGCCGGCCGGCACCGGTGTGGTCAACCCGACGATCGCCAGTGCGTCGGGATGGCCGACGATGGCGCGTGCCGCCTCGGCCAGGTCGGCATGCAGGACGTTCCCCGGCGTGCGCAGCGCCGGCAGCGCCAGGCGTTCGCGCAGGAAGTCGTCGAGACCGCCGGGGATGGCACTGCGGTGCAGTGCGATCGGCAGGTCCGCGCCGCCGAGTTGCGACCAGCGCGTGGTCCGGCCGCTCAGGATGTCGCGCAGCTGCACGACGCTCAGCGTGGCGATGGGGTTGTCGGCAGACACCAAGACCCGTGCGCCGTCCAGGGCCACGACGAACTGCTGGTCGGGCGAGGCCAGGTCGCCGAGCTGCCAGGCGGCCTCGCGTTCGCGCGCATCGGGCTGACGCGCCAGCATCGCCAGCTCGGCGTCGCCATGCACCAGGTCGGCGATGCCGGCGGCCGAGCCGGTGCCGGCGATCTCGACCACCAGTGGCGCATCGTCGCGCACCGCGGCGATCTCCAGCGTCGTCGTATCGACGCGACGACGTTGCAGCTGTCGGTAGCCCATGCTCTGCAGCCAGGCTTCCACCAGCGCCGGCATCAGCCGCGCGCCGAGGCTGTTGGAGCCGTGCACGCGCAGGCGCTCGGCCGGTTGCGCGGACGCGGACGGCAGCGCGCACAGCGCTGCTGCGCCGAGCAGCAGCAGGCGCAGGGTGAAACGCAACATGGGATCCCCCCTGGGATCTGGACAGGCGCGGCAGTGTTGGGGATCGGCGTGACATCGCAGTGACTGTGCGCATGGTCACGCACGGCAACGCGGCGTCGCGGCGTGTCCTGTCAGCGGTCCGCGCGCGACGCGATCGCGCGCGTCGAAAACCTCAGGCCGGTCCGAGCCGGCGTTCGGCGGCCTGCGCCCAGCGTGCGGCAATCGCCGGCGAGGTGATGCACACGGCGCTGTCGGTGACCGTGGTGACCGCGCGTTCCAGCAATTGGATGTCGGCTTCGTGCTGCCGCGCGACATGCGGATCCTCGAAGAAGATCGCGCGGTGGCAGCGCCGTTCCAGCACGCGATCGGCGATCTGCGCGTCGCCGCCCATCGGGCCGCTCTGGTAGCGGTGCACCCACGCCTCGCCCTGCGGCCAGCCGCGACTCCAGGCCAGTTCGTTGAGCCGCTGCCCGGTGGTGCCGGTGGCCACGCGCTCGGCGAAACGCGACAGCAGATCGAAATGTTCGCTGGCGAAGGCCAGCATCTGCGGTTTCATCGCATCGTGCGCGATCAGCGCCAGGGTCTGCCGCCGCAGCGCATACAGGTCGTCGGCGCCGGCATCGGCCGCCAGCCCGGCGTGGACGCGCTCCATCTCCACCCAATCGCGGGCGCTGGCCACGGTGGAAATGAACGGCTTGCCGTGGATCACGCACTGGCGCTTGAGTGCGATCGCCTCGGGGAAGATCGAGGACGGGTCGACCGGATCGATCAGGTAGATGGCGCCGTCGAGGGTCCGTTCGGCGCCTTCCAGTCCGACGACTTCCGCCACCAGCTTCATCAGTCCGCCCTCGCGGCCGAACGGGTAGCGCTTGAGGCCGGCATGGCCGGCCAGCAGGCCGGCCCGGATGATCGCCTCGTGGGTGCGACCGACCGCGTGCAGGCCGAGCTGCAGTTCGCGGATGCCGGCCTCGCTGGCGCGCAGCCAGCGGAACAGCGCGGCATCCTTGCCCTGGTGGTGCAGTCGGTTGGCGGCCAGGCCCAGGCGCATGCGTCGATCCCTGCGGAAGAGGTGCGACAGTCTGCGCCCGATCACGGTGTCGACTCAATCGCTGTGCGATCGCCGCGCCGCTGCTGCGGGTGCCGGCGCTGCCGCTGTCACTGCGTGACCTGCTGCGCGCGCACCGCCAGCACGTCCATCTGCGGCTTGTCGGCGCCGCTCTTGTCCGGCTGCAGGTTGAACGCGTAGTCGCTGCGCCACCACGCGCCGCCGGCCCAGGCGGTCCAGCCCAGCCAGACGTCGCCGTTGTCGTGGACGTAGCCGAGCATGGTGTCGAGCGCCGCCAGGCAGGTGGGATCGCTGCTGCCGCCGAACTCGCCGAGGAAGCCGCGATAGCCGTTGGCGCGCAGCCATTGGGTGAACCCTTGCAGGCGTTCCGCACCGATGCTGGTGCTGACGCAGGCGGCGCTGGTGCCGGAAGAGTCGGGATCCAGGTACTGATGCACTTCGAACGCCAGGTTGCCGGCGGGGTCGTGGACCGTCAGCAAGCCCTGCGCGTTGGACACGCCGTACCAGGTGCTGTTCCAGCTGTGCGCGCCGCTGAAGGCGGTGCCGGGCACCAGGATCAGGTTGTCGGCGCCGGTGCCACGGATCGCATCGATCGACGCCTGGGCGATGGCCGCCCAATCGCCGGAGGCGAGGCCATTGGGCTCGTTCATCAGCCCGAATGCCACGCTGGCGTCGTTGCCGAACACCAGCGCCAGGCGCCGCCACAGATCGGCCAGCGCCGCCGCCGGCACCGCGTCGCCGCCGATGCGCACGCCGCCGTACTTGGCGTAGTTGTGCACGTCCAGGATCAGTTGCAGGTTGTAGCGCCCGGCGCGTTCGACCGCGGTGCGCAGCGCGTCGAGTTGCGCGGTGTCGAGCGGACCGTTGGCCTGCGGCTGCAGCCGCTCCCACAGGAACGGCAGGCGCACGATGTTCATGCCCTGCGCCGCGGTGTACGCATAGTCGGCGTCGGTGGGATACACATAGTCCTTGAACAGCACGCCGGGCTTCTTCGCCGAGTTGAACTCGGCACCGGCCAGGTTGATGCCGGCATAGCGCAGCGTCTGCTGGGCGTTTGCGAACGGCGCGCAGGCGGCCAGGAGCAGGCACAGCGCGGCGCGCTGCCGCCATTGCGGGGAGCGGAAAAAACGGGAATTGCGTGGCATGACGGATCCTTCGTGGGGAAAGAGCGGCAGGCGCCGCCGCGATGCGGCGTGCGCGGCCGTGCACCACGCTGCAACCGCCATGCCAGAGCGAACGAGGTCATCGGAAATATGCGACGCATTGCACGTCGCACGTCATGCAGGCACCTTCAATCACCTGCTTGCGTACAACCCGGCGGATGCACGTTGCTCTGTAGGAGCGGCTCAAGCCGCGATGGCGCGTGCCCAGGCAAGGCCCGTTGCCGTTGAGCCCGCGAAAGGGCACGCGCGCCGCTCGCAGAACACGCCCCGACGTGACGAGAGGAGCCTATTTGTCGGCACGCCTCAGCGTTGTTCCGCATGGCGCTGCGCACGTGCATTGCCTTCGGCTGCGCCGCGCTCAGCGCGTGATGCGCTGCGCCCAGGGCGCGAGGATCGCCATCTGCGGACGGTCGTGGCCGTCGGCGTCAGGTTGCACGTTGAACGGATAGTCGGCGCGCCACCAAGCGCCGCCGGCCCAGTAGCTCCAGCCCAGCCACAGCGTCGGGTGCTGCGCGATGTCGGCCAGCATGCCGTCCAGCGCGCGCCGGCAGGTGGGATTGTCGGCGGCAGCGAATTCGCCGAGAAAGCCGAGATGGCCGGTCTGCTGCAGCCAGTCGGTGAAGGCGCGCAGGCGTTGGACGCCGATGTCGTCGCTCACGCAGACCGGGCTGGTGCCGCTGGAATCGGCGTCCAGGTACTGGTGCACTTCGATCGCCACGCGCTGCAGCGGGTCGTGCAGCGTGGCCAGCGCGCTGGCGTTCGAGGTGCCGTCCACCGGCGTGTACCAGCTATGCGCGCCGGTCAACAGCGCGCCCGGCACCAGGATCAGGTTGCTGGCGCCGGTGGCGCGGATCGCATCGACCGCGGCCTGCGCGGCGGTGGCCCACGCGGCCGGGCTGATGCCGTGCGGCTCGTTCATCAGCCCGAACACCACCGCATTGTCGCTGCCGTAGGCGCGTGCCAGACGCTGCCACAGGTCGACGAAGGCGGCGACCGGCAGGCCGCTGCTGCCGATGAGGCGGCCGTCGTGGCGTGCGTAGTTGTGGATGTCCACGATCACGTACATGCCCTGCGCCTTGGCCTGCTGCACGGCGTCGTCGATCAACGCCAGTTGCGCGGCGTCGAGCGGGCCGCGCGGTTGCGGTTGCAGGCGTTCCCAGCGCACCGGCAGGCGCAGCAGGTTCATGCCCTTGCCGGCGAAGTAGGTGTAGTCGCTGCTGCGCGGATAGGTGTAGTCGACACCGACGACGCCGGGAATCTTCGACGGCGCGATCTCGGCGCCGGACAGGTTGACGCCGGCCAAACGCAGCGCCTCCTGTGCCTGCAGCGACGACAGCGGAACGGATAGGCACAGCAGCAGCGCGGCACGCCAGGCGTGCCGCGACCGCCGCCGCAAAGTGCGCGCGATCATGGTGCGTCTCCTTCGGCATCAGAGGGGAACCCGGCGGAGGGAGATGCCAGGCCGGGCTGATGACTACGGTGTGCGGACACCGTAGTGCATTGCCGAGGACGAAGCGATGCGCTGCGTGCGCGCATGCATGGATCTGTGCGGCGATTGGCAGCGCGAACCGGTACTGGATCGCGCTGCATGCGCTGTGCCGGCGTGCGCGCCGCGGACGCGATACGCCCTACTGCCGTGATGTGCGAGGCGTTGCCGGCACGCGGCGCCGGCAGCGACGGCTCACTTCTTGCCGGTGATCTCGCGGGCATGCTTGGACAGGATCTCCATCTGCGGCTTCTCGCTGCCGTCCTTGCCGGGCTGCACGTTGAACGGATAGTCGGGCTTCCACCACGCGCCGGCCGCCCACCAGGTCCAACCGAGAATCACGTCGTCGTTCTTCTGCATGTAGCCGAGCATGTTCTCCAGCGCCTGATTGCAGGTGGGCGTATTCGCGGTGGCGAACTCGCCGATGAAGCCGACCTTCTTGTTCTCGCGCAACCAGCTGACGAACCCGGCCAGCTTCTCGGCGCCGGCGGTGGCGCTGACGCACTCGCCCTTGGTGCCGCTGTTGTCGCGGTCCAGGTACTGGTGCGCTTCGAACGCCATGCGGTTGCGCGGATCCTTGAGCGGCTGCAGGGCAACCGCGTTCGGCGTGCCGTAGGCGGTGCTGCGCCAGCTGTGCGCGCCGGTGTAGGCGGTGCCCGGCACCAGGATCAGGTTGTTGGCGCCGGCCTTGCGGATGGCGTCGATCGCCGCCTGCGCCGCGCTGGCCCAGTCGGTCGAGGACACGGCATTGGGCTCGTTCATCAGCCCGAAGATGACGTTGTCGTCGCCCTTGAACTCCTTGGCCAGGCGCCGCCACAGGTCGGCGAACACGTCGTCCGGGGCGCCGGCGCTGCCGACCAGCGCGCCGTCGTACTTGGCGTAGTTGTGCGGGTCCAGGATCAGGTACAGATGGTTGGCCTTGGCCTGCTCCACTGCCTTCTTCAACAGCGCCAGTTGCGCCTGGTCGAACTCGCCCTTGGCGGTGGGCTGCAGGCGCTCCCACAGGAACGGCAGGCGGATGGTGTTCATGCCCTTGCTGGCGAAGTAGCTGTAGTCGCTGGCGGTCGGGTAGGTGTAGTCCTTGTACAGCACACCGGGCTTCTTGCCGGAGTTGAACTCGGCGCCGGACAGGTTGACGCCGGCGTACTTGAGCACGCTGCGGCCTTCGGCGGCGGCGTTGCAGGCGACGGTGGCGAGCAGCAGCGCCAGCGGCAGGGAACGCCAGCGCGGGGAACACGACGAGGAAAGCGGCATGGGGGAGCTTCCTGGAGTGAGGGGAGGCGCCGTCCGCGTCGGGGGAGCGCGGAGCGGCAGGCGCAAGCGTGCAAGGATCGCCCCCGTGATCGCCAGCCTGCACGCACCCGTGTTAGCCCGGCATTCACCTGGCACGGACACGCTGCGCGCGGACGTCGGCGGCGTCACATCAGGTGCGTGGTGCAGCCGGCAGCAGCGGCGTGATCGAGGTCGCGGCCATGCGTCCATCGCCGGCGCGACAGGTTGGGCGCGCGCAGCGAAGGAGGAGCGGTAGAGAAGGTGTACGTGCGCCGCAGCGGTGGTGGCGTTGGTGAAGGCGATCGCTGCCGGCGGCGGCGTTACCGAGGCGGTAGCGTGCGACGAGGTCCCTGCCGAGGCCAGCGCAGCCACTGGCGACGTTGCTGGAGCCCGGCCGCTCCAGGCGTCCTCGACTTTCGAATGCAGGGCGCAGCGATTCGGCGATGCGGTCGAAAGCCACATCGCCCAGTCGAGCAGGTTGTGCCGCCGCCGTCGCCGCCGAACTAACCGAACGCTGCAGGAGCCTCGCAGCGTCGCTCAGGCCGCAGCCTGAGTCGTCACCGGCAGGCGGTTGCCGATCCATTCGGCGATGCTGGCTGCCGCGTCGCGGCCTTCGGCCACCGCGGTCACCACCAGGTCGGCGCCGCGTACCGCGTCGCCGCCAGCGAACAGTTTCGGGTTGGTGGTCTGGTACGGCAGGCGGCCGCTGCCGTCGGGCTCGCTGCCGCCGGCGAGGATGCGGCCGTTGGCGGTACCTTCCACGCCTTGCGCCGCCAGCCACTCCGGCACGCTAGGCGAGAAGCCGAAGGCGATGATGACCACGTCCGCGTCCAGCAGCGACTCGCTGCCTTCCACCGGCACCGCGGCCTGGCGCCCGCGTGCATCCGGCTCGCCGAGCCGGGTCTGCACCACGCGTACGCCGGCCAGGTTGCCGGCGGCGTCGGCTTCCACCGCCAGCGGCTGGCGGTTGAACAGGAAGCGCACGCCTTCCTCGCGCGCATTGGCCACCTCGCGCGCCGAGCCGGGCATGTTGGCCTCGTCGCGGCGGTAGGCGCAGGTGACCTTGGCCGCGCCCAGGCGGATCGCGCTGCGCACGCAGTCCATGCCGGTGTCGCCGCCGCCCAGCACCACCACGCGCTTGCCGCTCAAGTCGGGCAGCGCGATCTTGTCTTCCCAGCCGGCGATCGGCCGGCCCCAGGGATCGTTGCCGCCGACGATGCGGCTGTTCTGCACCAGGAACGGCAGCGCCGGCAGCACGCCGGGCAGGTCCTGGCCGGGGAGGCCGCCGTCGGTGTAGCGGTAGGCGCCGGTGCCCAGGAACACCGCGTCGTATTCGCCAAGCAATTGCTCCAGGCTCACGTCGCGGCCGATCTCCACGCCCAGGCGGAACTGCACGCCCATGCCTTCGAGCACTTCGCGGCGCTTGCCGATCACGCTCTTGTCCAGCTTGAAGCTGGGGATGCCGAACTGCAGCAGGCCGCCGATCTGCTCGTAGCGGTCGTAGACCACCGCCTGGATGCCGGCGCGGGCCAGGCGGTCGGCGCAGCTCAGCCCGGCCGGGCCGGCGCCGATCACCGCCACGCGCTTGCCGGTGGGCTCGACCTGGCTCAGGTCCGGGCGCCAGCCGTTGTTGAGCGCGGTATCGACGATGTACTTCTCGACCGCGCCGATGGTGACCGCGCCGAATTCCTCCAGCGTGCAGCTGCCTTCGCACAGGCGGTCCTGCGGGCACACCCGGCCGCACACTTCCGGCAGCGGGTTGGTGCTGTGGCACAGCGCCGCGGCTTCTTCGATGCGGTTTTCCTGCACCAGCTGCAGCCACTGCGGGATGGCGTTGTGCACCGGGCACTTCCAGCTGCAGTACGGGTTGCCGCAATCCAGGCAGCGCCCGGCCTGGTACTGCGCGTCGGCCTTGTCGAACTTGCCGTACAGCTCGTTCCAGTCGCCGGAGGTGCGCAGTTCCACCGGAATGCGTTGCGGCATCTGCCGGGGCAGGTCGAGGAACTGGAAGGCGTGCTTGCGGCTCATAAAAGAATCCGTGGCGTAATCCCTTCTCCCACCGGGAGAAGGTGCCCCGAAGGGGCGGATGAGGGTACGGGGTGCGCGTTGCGTGGGGATTCGGGATTGGGGATTCGGGATTCGAAAAAGCGGGGGACTGGTGTCGGATCCGATGCGGGATTGCTTTTGCCAATCCCGAATCCCGACTCCCCAATCCCGTCGCTGCGACGTGCCGCCATCAGGCGGCTCGGCGCAGCGATTCGGTCAACGACTCGATGCTCGCGGCCTTCGGTTTGACCAGCCAGAACTTGCCGACGTAGTCGCGGAACTCGTCGAGGATCTGCTGCGCCCAGATGCTGCCGGTCAGTTCGCGGTGGCGGCTGATCAGCTTGTGCAGGTGCTGGCGGTGGCTCTCGAAGCCTTCGGCGGAGATGCGGTGGATGTCGATCAGTTCGTGGTTGTAGCGGTCGACGAAGTCGCGGTCCACGTCGAGCACGTAGGCCAGGCCGCCGGTGAAGCCGGCGCCGAAGTTCAGGCCGACCTTGCCCAGCACCAGCACGATGCCGTCGGTCATGTACTCGCAGCAGTGGTCGCCGGCGCCCTCGATCACCGCCAGCGCGCCGGAGTTGCGCACCGCGAAGCGTTCGCCGGCGCGGCCGGCGGCGTACAGCTCGCCACCGGTGGCGCCGTACAGGCAGGTGTTGCCGATGATCGCGGTGCTGCGCGCCTCGAAGCGCGCGCCGCGCGGCGGACGCACCACCAGGCGGCCGCCGGCCATGCCCTTGCCGACGTAGTCGTTGGCCTCGCCTTCCAGCTCCAGGTGCAGACCGCCGGCGTTGAACGCGCCGAAGCTCTGCCCGGCCGAGCCGCGGAAGCGCAGGGTCAGCGGCGCATCGTCCATGCCGTGGTTGCCGTGGACGCGGGCGATGGCGCCGGACAGGCGCGCGCCGATCGAACGGTCGGTGTTGTGGATCAGGAAGCGATGGTCGCCGCCGCGCTTGTGCGCGATGGCGTCGGCGAGCAGGCCGTCCATCTGCGTGGCCAGGCTGTCCGGCGATTCGTACAGGCGCTGCGCGACGCAGTGGCCGCCGTCGTGACGCACGTCCTTGAGCAGCCGCGACAGGTCCACGCGCACGCCTTCGCGCGGCGAGATGTCCAGTTGCTGCAGCAGTTCGGTGCGGCCGACGATCTCGTCCAGCGAGCGCACGCCCAGGTACGACAGCCACTGCCGCACTTCCTCGGCCAGCAGCCGGAAGAAGTTCTCCACGCGCTCGGGTAGGCCGACGAAGTGGTTGGCGCGCAGGCGCTCGTCCTGGGTGGCCACGCCGGTGGCGCAGTTGTTGAGGTGGCAGATGCGCAGGTACTTGCAGCCGAGCACGATCATCGGCCCGGTGCCGAAGCCGAAGCTGTCCGCGCCCAGGATCGCCGCCTTGACCACGTCCAGGCCGGTCTTCAGGCCGCCGTCGGTCTGCAGGATGGTGCGCGCGCGCAGGTCGTTGGCGACCAGCGCCTGGTGCGACTCGGCCACGCCCAGTTCCCACGGCACGCCGGCGTAGCGGATCGAGCTGACCGGGCTGGCGCCGGTGCCGCCGTCGTGGCCGGACACGGTGATCAGGTCGGCGCCGGCCTTGACCACGCCGGCGGCGATGGTGCCGACGCCGGCATGGCTGACCAGCTTGACCGACACCAGCGCGCTCGGATTGACCTGCTTGAGGTCGTAGATCAGCTGCGCGAGGTCTTCGATCGAATAGATGTCGTGGTGCGGCGGCGGCGAGATCAGGCCGATGCCCGGCTTGGCGTAGCGCAGCCGCGCGATCAGTTCGTTGACCTTGTGCCCGGGCAACTGGCCGCCTTCGCCGGGCTTGGCGCCCTGCGCGACCTTGATCTGCAGCACCTCGGCGTTGACCAGGTATTCGGGGGTGACGCCGAAGCGGCCGGAGGCCACCTGCTTGATCTTGGAGCGCTTCTCGGTGCCGTAGCGCGCCGGGTCTTCGCCGCCTTCGCCGGAATTGCTGCGCCCGCCGAGGCGGTTCATCGCGATCGCCAGCGCCTCGTGCGCCTCCGGCGACAGCGCGCCGAGGCTGATCGCGGCGGTGTCGAAGCGGCGCAGCAGGTCTTCGGCCGGCGCCACCTCGTCCAGCGGCGTCGGCGTCTCGGCGCGCTTGAGCTGCAGCAGGTCGCGCAGGGCCGAGGCCGGGCGCCCGTGCACCGCGGCGGCGTAGGCGTCCCAGTCGGCCTGCAGGCCGCTGCGGGTGGCGCGCTGCAGGGTCAGCACCACGTCCGGGTTGTACATGTGGTACTCGCCGCCGTGCACGTACTTGAGCAGGCCGCCCACTTCCGGCTTGAGCAGGTCGTTCCAGGCGCGCGCGGCCAGTTGCCGCGCCTCGGTGTCCAGCCGCGCCAGGCCGACGCCGCCGATGCGCGCGGCGGTGTCCGGGAAGCACAATGCCACCACGTCCGGATCCAGCCCGACGATCTCGAACAGCTGCGCGCCGCGGTAGCTGGCGATGGTGCAGATGCCCATCTTGGAGATGATCTTGGACAGGCCCTTGTAGATGCCCTTGCGGTACTTGCGGCCGATCTGGGTCTGCTCGCCACCGCTCTTGAGCAGCAGGATGCCGCGCCGGCCCAGGTCGAACAGGGTCTGGTAGGCCAGGTACGGATACACCGCGGTGGCGCCGAAGCCGAGCAGGCAGGCCATGTGGTGCGGGTCGCGCGCGGTGCCGGTCTCGATGATCAGGTTGACGTCGCAGCGCAGGCCCACGCGCGAGAGGTGGTGGTGCACCGCGCCGGTGGCCAGCAGCGCATGCGCCATCGGCCGTTCCGGCACCGGGTAGCGGTCGGTCAGCAGCAGCATGACCTTGCCGTCGCGCGCGGCCTGTTCGGCCTCGGCGCAGATGCGCTTGAGCCCGGCTTCCAGGCCTTCCTCGACGCTGTAGGACAGGTCGATCTGCGCGTTGCGGGTCAAGTACTGCGGCATCTTCAGCAACTGCCGCAGCTTGCGCTGGCTGAGCACCGGCGAGTTGAGGATGACGTGGTTCACCGTCTCCGGGCCGGCATGGAAGATGTTGGTCTCCTTGCCGAGCTGGGTGGTCAGCGACATCACGCAGTCTTCCCGCAGCGGGTCGATCGGCGGGTTGGTGACCTGCGCGAAGGCCTGGCGGAAGTAGTCGTACAGCGGCCGGGTGTGGCGGCTGAGCACCGCCATCGGGGTGTCGTCGCCCATCGAGCCGGTGGCTTCCTGCTCGGTCTCGGCCAGCGGCCGCAGCACCTGCTCCACTTCCTCGGTGCTGAGCTGGAACAGCTTGTGGTAGCTGCGCAGGGTGCGCTCGTCGAACGGCTCCTCGACCAGCGAGGGATCGATCAGTTCGGTCTGCAGGTAGGTCACGCCCTGCTGCAGCCATTGCTTGTACGGGGCGCGGCCGCGGTTGATGCGGTCGATGGCGTCCGAATCGAGCAGGTCGCCGCGCTTGAGGTCGATGGCCATCATCTCGCCGGGGCCGAGCTTGCCCTTGCGGGTGACGCGCTCGGCCGGCAGTTCCCACACGCCGGCTTCGGAGGCCACCAGGAAATGCCGGTCGGAGGTCAGCATCCAGCGCGCCGGGCGCAGGCCGTTGCGGTCGAGCATGCACGCGGCGTAGCGGCCGTCGCAGGCGACGATGCCGGCCGGGCCGTCCCACGGCTCGGTGTTGAGCCCGTAGAACTCGTAGAACGCGGCCAGGTCGGCGTCCTTGAACTCCAGCGACTGCGTGGCCGGCGGCACCAGGATGCGCAGCGCCTGCAGCAGGTCCATGCCGCCGGCGACCAGCAGTTCGAGCATGTTGTCCAGGCTCTGCGAATCGGAGCCATGCATCGAGATCACCGGGTCCAGCTCGGCGATGTCGAAACGCGGGGTCTTCCACACCTTGCTACGCGCCTGCGCCCAGTGCCGGTTGCCCTCGATGGTGTTGATCTCGCCGTTGTGCGCGAGCAGGCGGAACGGATGCGCCAGCGGCCAGCGCGGCAGCGTGTTGGTGGAGAAGCGCTGGTGGAACACGATGGCGCTGGAGGCCAGGTCGTTGCGCTGCAGGTCCGGATAGAACGTGCTGAGCTTGTCCGGCAGCACCATGCCCTTGTAGCTGATGCCGTTGGGCGAGAGCGTGGTGACGTAGAAATCGGCGACCTCGCGCAGGCGCTGCTCGGCGCGGCGGCGCGCCAGGAACAGGGCCAGGGCGAACGCGTCTTCACTCTGCTCGGCGCCGGCGTCGACGAACACCTGCTCGATGCGCGGCAGGGTGTCCTTGGCCAGTTGCCCGCACACCGCATCGTCGGTGGGGGTGAGGCGCCAGCCGCACGGTTGCACGTCGACGCGGCGCAGTTCTTCTTCCAGCACCTGGCGGCAGCGTGCGGCGGCGTCGGCATCGTCGCGCGGCAGGAACACGTTGCCGGCAGCGAAGCGCGCGCCGACCGCGATGCCGGCCTCGCGCGCCAGCGCGCGCAGGAACGGCTCGGGTTTGCGGATCAGCAGGCCGCAGCCGTCGCCGGTGAGGCCGTCGGCGGCGACGCCGCCGCGATGGGTCATGCGCGACAGCGCGGCGATGGCGGTATCCACCAGCGCCCGCGAAGGTTGGTCGTCGAGTTGCGCGACCATGCCGAAACCACAGGCATCGCGCTCGTCTTGGGGGTCGTAGAGCCCGTGGCGGTTGCGGGGGGCCATGTCTGCCTCTGAAAGCGATCCGAAGGAACGCGGCGACACTCGCCCCCGCTCTGTCCTGGAGCGCTTCTTGAGGTCACCGGAATCCCGACTAAAACATAGTTGGTGCGGTGCCGCAATACACCGTTACACCTGCAACTTCAGCGCTGGGGGCGGCGCTGCCGTCGCCACCGCGCCGGGGCTCCTGACGGCGCCCCAGCGCCTGCCGGTGTGCGTCCCGGGACTGCGTCATTGCCCGGTCATGGACAGACGTCCACTCCCTCGCGCTTCCCTGCCCCGGGCACGCGCAAGGGCGGCGCGACCCGCCCGGGAATGGGGGACAGGCTAGCCGCAGCGCACGCCGGTGATCTGGTTCTTCTCGTCGACCTCGATGTTGAGCCGTTCGCCGTTGAACTCCATGGTCACCGCCTGGTTCGGCTTGAGCACGCGCGCGGTCTTGGCGCCGGCATCGCTGCGCGCCTGGTCCAGCAGCGTCGGCGCGAAGGTCTGGCCGACCAGGCCCTGCGCCTGCGAGGCATCGCAGGTGCCCACCGGCGGGGCGTCCGGCGCGTTGGCCGGGTCCGGCGCGGCGGCCTGCTGCGCGGCTGCCTGCGCCTTGGCGCTCACCTGTTCCTGCTCGTCCGGCGGCGGCGCGCCGCAGGCGGCCAGGGCCAGCGCCAGGCAGGCCGTGCCGAGCAGGCCGACACGCGTGGACGCACGGGAGGAAAGGAGGTTGCTCATCGGGGCTCCTATGGCTGGAGGGAAGATGGGGTGAAGCATAGAACGTGTGATGCGCTTTGCGTTGCCGTCGTCTCGCCGGGCGACGGCAGGCGCCGGCGCGGGCAGGTTTCCGGTGGCGACAGGATCGGACACCGCGCGTTCGCCAGGCGTTAACCGCCACGCCGACACGCCTCGTGGGAATGGCTTGAGCCGCGACGAGTGACGTCCGAGGCGCGCTGACAGCGTCACGCGTCGGGACTGACGTCCCTCCCACACGGACTGCAGCACTTCCGCAGCGGTGGACCGACATGCCGCACGCGCAATCGCTCACGCGGCCTAGCCGCGGCACTGCCGACAATCGATGCTCGTGGAACCGGCGGCGCGGGCCGCGGTTCCGGCTTTTCGGAGGTCCGATGTCCAACGCGTCCCGTTCCACCGCCGCGGCCGAGGCGGCGCGTGCCCGCCAGTCCCGCCAGGCCGCCAGCAGCGCCGGCCTGGTCTATGTCAGCGATCAGGAGCCGGGTATCGTCCGCCGCCGCGCCGGCAAGGGCTTCGGTTACCGCCTGCCGGACGGTAGCGCGGTGCGCGATGCCGCCACTCTGCAGCGCATCCGCCAGCTGGCGATCCCGCCGGCCTACACCGAGGTGTGGATCTGCACGCGCGACAACGGCCATCTGCAGGCCACCGGCCGCGACGCGCGCCGGCGCAAGCAGTACCGCTACCACGCCGACTGGGCGCAGGTGCGTGGCGATGGCAAGTTCGAGCGCATCGTCGCCTTCGGCCAGGCCCTGCCGCGGCTGCGCCGGCGCCTGCGCCGCGACATGGCCCTGCCCGGCTACCCGCGCGACAAGGTGCTGGCGATGGTGGTGGCGCTGATGGCCGAGACCCTGGTGCGCGTGGGCAATGCCGAGTACGCGCGCAGCAACCGCTCCTACGGCCTGACCACGCTGCGCAACCGCCACCTGGCCTTCGTGAAGGGCGGCCGCGCGCGGTTGCAGTTCCGCGGCAAGGGCGGCCAGGAGCACGACATCGAGGTCGACGACGTGCACCTGGTCAAGCTGATCCGTGGCTGCCAGCAATTGCCGGGGCAGGCGCTGTTCCAGTACCGCGACGACGACGGCCAGCTGCAGCCGGTGGATTCGGGCGAGGTCAACGACTACCTGCGCGAGGCGATGGGCGAGAGCTTCACCGCCAAGGACTTCCGCACCTGGGGCGGCACCCGCGCCGCGCTGCAGCGGCTGGCCGCGCTGCCGCTGCCGGACACGGGCGGCGAACGCGCGCTGGCGCAGGCGCAGAACGCCGTGATCCGCGAGGTGGCCGAGGCGCTGGGCAATACCCCGGCGGTGTGCCGCAAGGCCTACATCGACCCGTGCGTGTTCGACGGCTGGCGCTGCGGGCGCCTGCACGGACTATGCGAGGGCGTGCGCGGCGAACGGCAGTGGGACCTGATCACGCTGAAGTACCTGGGCCGGGCACGCACCGCGGCACGCAAGGCGGCCAAGGCCGCCGGGCGCAGCGCGGCCAAGGCACCGCCGCTGCGCAAGGGTGCGCGTGCTGCGCGCAAGGGCGCTGCGGCGGGCGCGCAGGGCAGCGGTACGCGCGCCAAGCGCAAGACCGCAGTTCCCACACGCAAGCGCGCCTGAGCACCGCGCCGCCGCGGGCGCGGCGGGCGGGCCCGGCGACGCGGATCAGCCGCAATACACGGTGGTGATGTTGTTGGTCGGGCCGATCTCGACGGTCAGGCGGTCGCCGCCGGTCTCGCGCGCGCCGCGGTTGGCGCTGTCCACGCCGCTGGAGGTGGCGCCGTTGTCGCTGACGCTGCTCCTCACCACCTGCACCTTGAGGCTGTCGCTGTCGACGCGGGCGCGTTCGACGGTCATGCGCGAGGCGGCCAGGCCGACGGCGCCGCGCACCTTGTCGATATGGCACTGGCCGGAGATGACCCCGTCGATCGGCTGCACCTGCGCCACCTGGGTGGTGCTGCAGGCGCCGAGCAACAGCACGGCGGCGAACGGGGCGAGGCGGGCGAGCGGGTGGCGGATCATGGGGCGTCTCCTTCGATCGATGGCGCGAGCCTGTCGCGGTGCATGTTTGCGCCGCATGAAGACAGCGCGCCGCGGTTTCACCGTTCGTGGCCGTCGACGGGGCCAGACTCGGGATTCCCCCAGCAACCGGAGCCGATCATGGCCACCTGCGATGTCTGCGGAAACGACTACGACCAGGCCTTCACCCTGACCCAGGGCGCACGCAGCGGTACCTTCGATTCGTTCGAGTGCGCGATCCACGCCTTCGCCCCGCGCTGCAGCCATTGCGAGTGCCGCATCGTCGGCCACGGCGTGCAGGCCGGCGAGCGCATGTTCTGCTGCGCGCACTGCGCCCAGCACGCCGGCGTCAGCGGTCTCGCCGACCGCGCCTGAGCGGCGCCCCTTTTTTCCTCTCGAGGAGGGCTGCGCGACTGCGTCCTTCTCCCGCATCCGGAGTATTGCCGATGGCCTCCCGCAAGCGTCCTGCCGCCACCAAGTCCGCCCCGTCCAAGCGCAGCAGCGCCTCGTCGTCCAGCGCCAAGACCGTGCAGCAGCAACGCGCGCTGCAGCGCGCGGTCGATGCCGCCGACGCCAAGCCCAAGCCCAAGCGCGCCAAGCCGGGCGACGCCGGCCAGGCCGGGCCGCGCAAGCAGCCGCAGCGCATGCCCAGGCAGCACCTGGCCAAGCCTGGCAACGAGCACGAACTGGCGCTGCAGCCGCGCTTCGAGGCGCCGGAGTATGTGGGCAGCGGCAAGCTGCGCGGCATGAGCGCGATCGTGACCGGCGCCGACTCGGGCATCGGTCGCGCGGTGGCGGTGCTGTTCGCGCGCGAGGGTGCGGATGTGGCGGTGCTGTACCTGGACGAACACGAGGATGCGCAGGTCACCCGCCAGCACGTGGAGAACGAAGGCCGCCGCTGCATCACCATCGCCGGCGACGTGAAGGATCCGGCGTTCTGCGAGGACGCGGTGGCGCAGACCGTGCGCGCCTTCGGCGGGCTCGACGTGCTGGTCAACAACGCCGCCTTCCAGTTGCACTGCAATGCGCTGGAGGACCTGAGCGAGGAGCACCTGCAGGAGACCTTGCAGACCAACATCGCCGGCTATTTCCACATGGCGCGCGCGGCGTTGCCGCATCTCAAGCGCGGCTCGGCGATCGTCAACAGCGGTTCTGAGACCGGGTTGTTCGGCAGCAAGTCGCTGCTGGATTATTCGGCGACCAAGGGCGCGATCCATGCCTTCACCATGGCCCTGGCTAGCCAGTTGCAGCCGCGCGGCATCCGCGTCAACGCGGTCGCGCCGGGGCCGGTGTGGACGCCGCTCAATCCCGCCGACAAGCCGGCGGAGGACGTGGCCGAATTCGGCAAGCAGAACCCGATGGGACGCCCGGCGCAGCCGGAGGAACTGTCGCCGGCGTACGTGTTCCTGGCTTCGCCGATCACCGCCAGCTACATCAATGGCGCGATCCTGCCGGTGATGGGTGGGCCGACGGGCTAGTGGGTGAGTGGGTTGGCGGGTGAGTTGGCTGGCGGTCGGACCCTCACCCCAACCCCTCTCCCGGGGGGAGAGGGGCGTTGATTCCCTTCTCCCCTCGGGACCATGGCCCCCTTTTTGGGGGAAGGTGCCCCGCAGGGGCGGATGAGGGTATGCGTGGCTCGCGATCAATGTCAGCGAGTCGCTACGCGCCGACCCTCACCCCAACCCCTCTCCCGGCGGGAGAGGGGCTTTTGACTCCCTTCTCCCCTCGGGAGAAGGTGCCCCGCAGGGGCGGATGAGGGTGCGGGTCGCTCGCGCTCAATGTCAGCGAGTCGCTACGCGCCGACCCTCACCCCAACCCCTCTCCCGGCGGGAGAGGGGCTTTTGACTCCCTTCTCCCCTCGGGAGAAGGTGCCCCGCAGGGGCGGATGAGGGTGCGGGTCGCTCGCGCTCAATGTCAGCGAGTCGCTACGCGCCGACCCTCACCCCAACCCCTCTCCCGGCGGGAGAGGGGCTTTGATTCCCTTCTCCCCTCGGGAGAAGGTGCCCCGCAGGGGCGGATGAGGGTACGGGTCGCTCGCGCTCAATGTCAGCGAGTCGCTTCGCGCCGGACCCTCACCCCAACCCCTCTCCCGCAGGGAGAGGGGCTTTGCTCACTCCGCTTCGGCCCAGCGCGCCAGGTTCTGCTTCAGCGCATCGATGCCGGCCCAGGGATCCTTGCGTCGCCGTTTCAGCTTGGCCGGGACGTCGCGCAGCTTGAAGGCGTCGGCGCGGTGCAGCCTGGACAGGTCGCTCCAGGCCAGCGGCATCGCCACCGGCGCGCCGGCGCGGGCGCGCAGCGAGTACGAGGCCACGGCGGTGGCGCCGCGACCGTTGCGCAGGTAGTCGACGAAGATGCGCTGGTTGCGCAGGCGCTTGCTGGCGGTGGCGAGGAAGCGGTCCGGTTGCGACTGCGCCAGCGCGTCGGCGAAGCCATGGGCGAAGCGCTTGGTCAGGTCCCAGTCGCAACCCGGCGCCAGCGGCACCACCACGTGCAGGCCCTTGCCGCCGGACGCGCGCAGGAACGACTCCAGCTCCAGTTGCGCGAGCAGTTTGCGGATGTCGGTGGCCGCGCGCTTGACCTCGGCGAAGGGCACGTCCGGGCCTGGATCCAGGTCGAACACCACGCGGTCGGCCACGTCCGGGCGCTGTGCCTTGGCGCCCCAGGGATGGAATTCCAGGGCGTTGAACTGCACCAGTTCGAGCAGCCCTGCCGCGTCCTCGACCACCAGATATTCGGCCTGGGTGCCGCTCTCTTCCTTCAGCTTCACCGACGACACTAGCTCGAGCCCGGCGGTGTGGTGTTTCTGGAAGAAACAGGCGCGCTCGGCGCCGGCCGGGCAGCGGATGATCGACAGCGGGCGGCCGGCGATCTCCGGCAGCAGGTGGTCCATCACCGCGCTGTAGTAGTCCCAGACCTCGCGCTTGGTCGCGCCGATGTCGGGGAAGACCACGCGGCCGGGGCTGGACAGCGTCGGCGGCGTGCGCGTGCTGTCGGCGCTCGCGACACCTCGCTTGCGCCGCGTGGCAGGGCCTGGCTTCGTGTCGGCCGTTTTCGCACCCTTCGCCGCTTTCGTCGTCTTCACCGTCTTGGTCGCTTTGGCCGTCTTGTCCGTCTTGGCTTTCCTGGCAGGCGGCGTTGCGCGCGCGGCTGCTGCACGCGGTGCCGGTGCGTCGCGATCGCCCAGGTCGGCGATGTCCTTGTCGGGCCGCACCGCCTTCAACGAGGCCTGGCGCAGCAACTGCTGTCCGCCGACGCCGCGGTAGAACACTTCCACCACGAAGCGCGGCGCGAACCAGCGCGCGCTGCGCAGGTCGGTGTCGGTGGTGGGCACGTGCACGCTGGGCGTGGTGCTGCCGGCCTTGCCGATCAGTGCGGTCAGCTCGCGCAGCAAGGCGTCTGAGAAACCGGAGCCCACGCGCCCGACATACAGCCAGCCGTGCTCGGGATCCGGTCGCGCCAACAGCAGCGAACCGAAGCCGCTGCGGCTGCCTTTGGGCGCGGTGTAGCCGACCACCGCGAACTCGTCCGAGCGCAATTGCTTGGTCTTGCGCCAGTCGTCGCTGCGGCCGCCGTGGTAGCCGCGGTCGGCGCGCTTGGAGACGATGCCTTCGAAGTGCTGCGCGCCGGCGAGCTGGAACGCGGCGTCGCCATCGCCGTCGATGTGCGAGCTGAAGGCCAGGTGCGCATCGGCGCCCTGCAGCAGCCGCTGCAGCAGCGCCTTGCGCTCGGACAGCGGCACGGCGGCGATGTCGATGCCGTCCAGGTGCAGCAGGTCGAACAAGGCCAGCGCGAGCTTTCCCTGGCGTTCGCCGGACAGCACCGCCTGCAGCAGGTTGAAGTCCTCCTTGGTCCCCTTGCCGGCGATCAGTTCGCCATCCAGCGCTGCCGAGCGCAGGCCCAGCGCGGCGATGGCATCGCGGATCTCGGGAATCTTGTCGGTCCACTCGATCGCGTTGCGCGACCACAGCCGCACCACGCCGTCGGCGACGGTGGCCAGGATCCGGTAGCCGTCCCACTTGATCTCGTGGATCCAGTGCGCGCCCTGCGGCGGCGCGTCGCCGAGCCGGGCCAGTTGTGCGGTGAACGGCCCGTCCGGCGCCGCGGCCGGCACCGCGCCCGGCAGCGCCTGGGCCAGCCTGGCCCAGTTGGTGCGGCGGCCCTTGCGTACCGGTGCGGCGACGACCGTGGCCTTGCGTTTGTCGGGTTTGCCGGCGCCGGCGCGCTTCACGTCCTGCGCCGGCGCCGCGGTGACATCGGCCAGCAGGTCGTCCGCCTCCAGGTCGCTGGCGAAGGCGTCGTCCTCCTTGAACAGCAGCCACTGCGGTTGCCGCGCCGGCTTGCCCGAGCGAACCAGGTGCCAGCCGCCCTTGAGCTTGTCGCCGAACAGTTCGAAGCGCAGATGGCCCTTGGCCAGCTGCGCCTCCGGATCGTCCGCGCTGCTCCACACGCCGTGATCGAACTGGGCCACATGCCCACCGCCATACTCGCCTTGTGGGATCTCGCCCTCGAACGTCGCGTAGTCCAGCGGATGGTCTTCCACTTCCACCGCCATGCGCTTGACCTTGGGATCGTAGCTCGGCCCTTTCGGCACCGCCCAGCTCTTCAGCGCATCGCCGACCTGCAGGCGGAAATCGTAATGGCGGCGGCTGGCGTGGTGCAGCTGGACGACGAAGATCGGCCGCTGTCCTGCCGGCACCGGCTTGCCCGGCTCCGGCTCGCGGGTCTTGTCGAAGCGGCGCTTGCGGCGGTAGTCGGCGAGGCTCATGGCGCGGGTCTGGCCCGCGTCACTTGCGCAGGTGCGCGCGGACCGCCGCGGCGCTGCTGCCCACCGCCTGTACCGCCGCGCGCAATTCGTCGGCGGTCACGCCCAACGCTTGCGTCCAGTAGCGCACTTCGTAGTCTTCGTGGAGATTGATGCGGTCGCGATCGGGCGAACCGGTGTTGCGGGTGTCGTCGCTCATGCCGATGTCCTGTCCATAAGCCGCTGCGGTCGTGGGGCGCACGCCGCAGCGCGGCGGCGAGGGCCGACGGACGCGGCATGCGTCGGCGGACCGGTGCGGAAACTTCTAGTCGTGCCGCCGTGGCACCGCCGTGAACGCCGTGTCTGCCCCATGCATGCGCACCCGTCGGGGCGGGCGCGCATGCCGCCCGCTCAGAACGCCAGCGAGGTACTGAACAACAGTTGCCGCGGCGCGCTGCGCTGCAGCGTCTGGTAATCGCCGGCAAAGGCGGAGCCGGCGATGTTGGCGGTACCGATGTTGTGACGATCGAGCAGATTGCTCACGTCCAGACGCAGTTCCAGGCCCGGCAGCCGGCTGTCCGCGCCCAGCGTGTAGGCCGTGTACGCATTGACCTGCCAGAACGCCGGCACGCGCAGGTCGTTCTCGTAGGTGAAAGGCTGATGCAGGTATTCGGTGCTGGTGGCGCCGAGCCGCCACTGGCGCACATGCGCCGACAGGTCGCTGACCAGCGACAGTTGCGGATAGCCTGGCTGCGCCTTGCCCTGGATCGGATAGACGCTGCCGTCGACGACGACGTCGCGGTCGTAGACCGAGCGCGCCAGCGCCATGCCCTGGTAGAACTGCACATGCGGGGTCAGATCGACGGTCACGCCCAGGTCGGCGCCGAACGTGTGCATCCTCGGCATCACCTGCACGGTGTTGACCTGCGCGAACTGGGTGCCGACCGCGGCCGACAGCAGGCGGTTGCGGATGTCGCCGTAGAACACGTCGGCGGTCACGGTGGCGCGGTCGAAGCGATGGGTGCCGCCGACGGTGAGGTTCCAGTCCTGCTCCGGGCGCAGGCGGCGGGTGAGGCGGTCGAAGGTGGCCTGGTCGGGCACGGTCCAGGCCGAGGCGGTGTAGCCGATGTTGCCGCGCTGGGCGACGCGGAAGCCGTTCATGGCGCTACCCAGGTCGATGAAGCCATCGGTCTGCGTGGTCGGGCTCCAGAACAGCGACAGGTGCGGCAGGAACGCGCTTTTGGCGCGCAGCGTGCCGGCCGCCGGCCGGTCCGGCGCATCGCCGACACCGCCACCGCTGGTGCGAAAACCCACCGCCTTGGCGCCCACGCCCAACACCAGCGTGTCGCTCAGCGCGATGTCGTCGTGCAGGTAGGCCTGGCGCGCGCGGGTGGTCCACTGCGAAACGTTGTCGGTCTTGAACGCTGGGCCGTACACGTCCCACGGCCCGGTGGTGCGCAGCGGCCGGCCCTGCCCGAGCAGCGGCTCGGTGTACCAGGACGTCGCCGCGTCGGCGCTGCCGTGCTCCTGCCAGAGGCCGGCGCTGAGCGTGTGCCGGCCATTCACATAGGTCAGGCTGAGCAGGCCGCCGGTACGCCGCAGGTGCGGCGCCTGCACCTGCTCGGAAAACGGCGCGCCGTCGGGCGAAGGCGTGGTCGGATCGCTCAGCGTGGCGTGGGTGCGGCTGCGCGTGCTGTAGAGCTGCACATGGCCGCTGAGCGCGTCGGAGATGTGGAAGTCGTGCGCGAGCGAGGCGATGCGGTCGTCTGTGACCTGGCCGGTGTCGTAAGGCAGCAGCCCGGCCAGCGCGCCGCAGCGGTAGGCGCCGCAGGAGGCGGCGGCGTTCTGCGGCAGGGCGATGGCGTAGGCCCTGGCGTAGTCGGGATAGACACTGTCGGCGCGCCAGCCGAGTTTGCCGAGCATGTCGAAGGACAGGTTGTTGTAGCCCCACATCGCCGCATGGCTGGCGGACAGGAACACGGTGAACGTGCCCCAGGCCACGTCCTGCGTCGCCTTCAGGTCGCCGCGCAGGAAGCGCTGGGTGCCGCCGCCCTGGTATTTGTCCGCGCCCAGCCGCTGCAGGTCGACCTGCACTTTCGGGCCGTTGTCGCCGAGTTGCCCGCTCTGCGCCGAGACCGTGGTGACCCGGGTCGCGTCACTGCCTACGCCTTGCTTGATGCGCAGGCCGGGCGTCTCCTTCGGCTCGCCCAGGCGGTACTCCAGCGCGCCGCCGTTGGCGCTGCTGGAGAACACGCTCACCGGTGCCGCGCCGGGGCTGACGGTGATGGTGCCGATGGCGTCCGGCACGCCGACGTTGACCACGCTGGTGCCGGTCAGCGACAGGAAGCCGCTGTCGTTCAACGGCACGCCTTCGAAGGTGACGCCCATTTCGTTCATGCGGAAGCCGCGCACGAACAGGCTGGTGGCGGACACGTCCAGGCCCAGGCCATCGGTGGCGGTGTAGCTGGCGCCGGGCACGGTCTTCAGCCGCGCCAGACCGTTGCTGCCGGCGATGTCGGCGTCCATGTCGCCGGCATTGATGACGTAGCGGTTCGGGCCCACCACCTGGGTGGGCGCCACCGCGGCCGCATGCGGCGAGGCCACCACGTCCAGTGCGGACAACGTGGTTGGGGTGGTGTCGGCATTGCTGCTGGCAGCCTCGTCCGCGGCGTGCGCCGTGGAGGCGGCGAGGCAGACGACCAGCGCCACAGACAACAACGACGGCGTGTACGCGTGCCTGAGGCGATGCGGTGCAGAGATCGGCAGGGCGGCGGCGCGGAGACGGGAGGAGGTTGCGTGCATGGTCGGATCCGGCGTGGAGTGGGAGGCGGTGGCGCACGCGCGCACCCAGCGCAGGGCGGCGGCCTCGCGGCGGCGTCCGGCTGGTTGTGCGTTTGCGATGACAGGGCGCCGGCGGTGCGGCACGAACCCGGGGAGGCGGCGCGCGGCAGGTGCAGCGGCGCGTTTCCCGCGGTGAAGACAGCGGCGTGAAGCGATGCAGGGAATTCTTGCATCGCATGTGCGCTTGCACCATTGCGCGTTGGTACAGCCATGTGTGCCGCATGCACGTCCAGCGATACCCGCGTATAGGGCGGTGGTGCTGCAACGTTGCGGGGGGCGTGTTGGCGGGATGCCGCCAACGGCGCCCATCATCAGTATCGGAGCGGACTGCGGCCGGCAGCAACAGAAGTTCAGAAGCTGATTGAGAATTTCGCGGGGTTGGCGGCGAAGCGCATGTTGCTAGCGCCGTATCCGAGCTAGATAAGTAAATCCCTGAATTCCGAGCTGATGTTCATCATTCCCTTCTCTGGACCATAGCGCCTGACCTCTCGAATCTTCGGCACGATCTCATCCCAAACCTCCACGACCTTCCGGAAGTAGTGCTTGCCGGCATCGTCCTTGTTGATGATAGAGAACAGGACGCCCGGGTCGACGGGCTCGCCGCCACTATGGCGGCCTAGCCAGAAGATGGCCCCGAGGTGAGCCGCGTGTCCAATTAGCCCCACCAAAGCCTTTCTGTCTAGAGTATGGCCGACTATCGACCTGACCGGAGACCAGTCGAGGTCCTCGACAATGTGCGGAATCAGCAACTCCAACCTACGAATGGGATGCGGGTGACTCCCAACCGGCAATTGCTGGGTGTCCAGCGATTTGCCATTCAAGAAGCGGTAGAACAGGCAAGGAAGCATCGCGGCAAGAAGATAAGTGGTTCCCAAGAAGAACTCGAGATCACAGGTGTCTGCCGAGTCGCTGAACGCATGTCTGATGATTTCGTAGATGCAATAATTCATCGCTTCGAAATCTGCGGCTATCTCGGTGGCATGGGAAACCGCAGAGTCGCGGGCGCTCAGTGTCCTGCTGGAATTCCCGTTGTCCTCGCTGATGAGGGTGTTGCCGGCCGGTTCGTCCGAATACAGGTTTCGTATGTACCCATGTTCCTGCGCAAGATGGCCGAGCTCATGGAAGTAGACCCATGTGAGGCCCGCAATGAACATATTGGTTACCGCGGCCGCCCGATCGAATCCTTGGGGGATGCAGGGATGCTTTCCCAAAAGTTTCTCAAACGCTCCAATGATCGCTAGATCGAGTTCGTCTTTGAATGTGGCGAACTGGTAGAAGTCTTCGGCATCTCTATAGATGCAGACAGCCAAGTCATAGCTCAAGCATATTTTGTGGATCGGCGGCTGGCCCGGCGACGAATTGCTCTCTGCCCAGGCAGCAAATCCCGCTTGATGCGACCATGCGAACGTCAACGACGATGCCGGATCCTTATAGTGCTCATCGTTCATGTCGCGGGTAATGCCGGACAAGACGTCATGTGCAAGATTACAGATGTCCTCGGTCGAAGCGCGTTGTATGGTGTCGCTCCTGTCCATGGATCGCTCTCCAAGAAGGTGATTCGCCATTAAAGCATCTGGCACGATGATTTTCGTCAGTTGTCCGGTGTCACTGGTGATTTCACTCCCGATGACATCATCCCCCGTCATGAAGCCGGCCGGGCAATCCGGCATGGGCTGCGTCACCGTCGCCGAGTCGCTCATGGACATCTTTTGCTTGGATCGATGCGAAAGACATCGGATCCATTGCCCGCACCGCGTCAAGCGCAGGCTGTGGGAAATCGCCTGTAAGAAATGCGTGCTGTTGATACCATCAGCGGCGAGGTGCACCACTACGGAGGGCCAACGGTGGGAGCGCGCCGGGCATAACTGCTGACTGTCACACTGCAGGCAGAGGTTTCTTTCGCATCCGCTGACTCGCCTCGGCAATGTGGCGGCAACGCCACTACCGAACGGCTGCTCGGTCAGTACCTGCCGCGCATCTCGGATCTCGCTACGATCACCCATTCGTAGCGATGCCGCATTCGAGCTCCGCTCGTACATGCTTCGTAGCTGTAGCGACCTCAGCAGGCACGGCACGCTGTGACCCGGTTCAGAGGCTGACCGCGCCCACCCTCTACTTTCATAACCGACAGGACCACCGCTGGTCCGGTATCGGCCCATGACCTGCGACCTATTGACGACAATTGTCGTCACAGGTAGCTTTGCCGACACGTGTAGTCATCGGAGTGGGCGGATGCGCCGCAAATCGATCGGGGACCAGGAACTGGCCCTGCTGCAGTACATCGCCGAACACGGCGATGCCAGCGTCGGCGAGGTCGCCGCCGGGTTCGGCGAGGCGCGCGGGCTGGCGCGCTCGACGGTGCTGACCATGATGGAACGCCTGCGCGCCAAGGCCTATCTGCGTCGCCGTCAGGTGCAGGGCGTGTACCGCTATGCCGCCACCAGCGGCCAGGACGACGTGGTGCGCAGCGCGGTCGGCAGCTTCGTCGAGAAGACCCTGCAGGGCTCGGTGTCGCCGTTCGTGGCGTGGATGTCGCAGCGCGCCGAGGTCAGCGACACGGAACTGGCCGAACTGGAGGCCCTGGTGGCCAAACTGCAATCGCAACGGCGGGAGGACTGAGCCATGCACAGCCTGGTGGGGACGGACGTGTTCGAGAGCCTGCTGTCGCGGCTGCTGGCGACCAGCGTGCAGACGCTGGTGCTGGTCGCGCTGATCTGGGCGCTGTGCCGCTGGCTGCCGACCCTGCCGGCGGCGACGCGTTGCCGGCTGTGGTGGCTGGTCGCCGCGCAGAGCGTGCTGGGCCTGCTGTGGGCCGGTGCGGTGCAGCTGCCGGTGTTGCCGGCCGCGCCGGCGCCGGTGGCGGCAGCACCGGCGGCCGTCGCCACGGTGCCGGCGATGCCGGCAGGCGCTGCGACGCTGCACGTGTCCGCTGCGGTGCCCGCGCAGATCAACGTCAACGCCACCGCTGCCACCGCGGCGATCGCCGCACCCCCGGCCACGACATCCCTGGCGGCCTGGCCGTGGGCGCAGACGCTGGTGGCGCTGTGGCTGGCCGGCGTGCTGGTCTGCGCCGCGCACAGCGTCCTGGCCTACCGTCGCAGCCGCCAGCGTGCGCGCGAGGCGGCGCCGTGCACCGACACCGCCCTGCTCGGCGCGCTGCGCCTGGCGGCCGAGGCCCACGGCCTGCGCCAGCCGCCGCAGCTGCGGCTGTGCGCGCACACCGATTCGCCGCAACTGATCGGACCGTGGCAGCCGGTGCTGCTGCTGCCGGCGCGGCGCATGGACAGCCTGCGCGCCGACGATCTGGACATGGCGCTGACCCACGAACTGGTGCACCTGCAGCGCCGCGACCTGTGGTGGGGGCTGCTGCCGGCGGTGGCGCAGCACCTGTTCTTCTTCCATCCGCTGGTGCACCTGGCCAACCGTGAGTACGCCCTGTCCCGCGAGGCGGCCTGCGATGCGGCCGTGGTCGCCGGCCACCGCCATTGCCGTCACGACTACGCGCGGCTGCTGGTGCAGCTGGGTGTGGCACCGCGGCCCAGCGCCGGCCTGGCCAGCGCTTCGCCGACCTTCCTGAGCCTGAAACGGAGATTGCTGATGCTGCAGACCACGTCCGCTTTTCCGCGCCTGGGCGCGGCCCTGATCCTGACCGCGGTGACCGTGCTCGGCGTGGCGCCGCTGCGCCTGGTGGCCCAGCCCGGCCATGCGCTGCCTGCCGCCGGCAAGCCGGCTCCCGCCTCCCCGGCGCAGGCCGCGGCGCCACCGAGCGAATACACTGCCGATGACGCGGCCCGCGAAGCGGCGCTTGCGGCGGCGGAGGCGCAGGCTGCCATGGCGGCTGCAGATGCAGCGAAGCAGGCAGCCGACGCGAGCGCAGCGGCGCAGGAGCCTGAGATGGAAGCCGCGAACGCGGAGGCCGCGGAGGCGGCCGATGCGGTCGACATGGGGGACGCCGGTGCCGCCGCCCGTGCCGCCAACGTGCCCGCAGTACCGCCGCCGCCGCCCGTGCCGCCAATGGCGGTCCCGGCGGTCCCGGCGCCGCCGCCGGCCATCGGCTCGCGGATCAGCACGCGATCGATGCAGAAAACCCACAACGGCAAAATCGAACAGTCGTATGTCCGGGTCAAGGGCAACCATTCGACGATGAGCGGCAGCAGCGACGAGCTCGCCAGCATGAAGCGCGAGACCCAGGGCGATGGCCTGTGGTTCCGCCGCGGCGGCAAGCGCTATGTGGTGCACGATCCTGCGCTGCTGGCCCGTTTCGACGCGCTGTTCGAGCCGATCGGCAAGCTGGGCGCGCAGCAGGGTGAGCTCGGCAAGCTGCAGGGTGCCCTGGGCCGCGAACAGGGGGAGTTGGGCCGTGAACAGGGCGAGCTGGTCCGAGAGAGCATCGCGCTGGCGGCGGACCGCATGGACTCCAAAGGCATTGCCGCCAAGGCGCAAGCACGTGCCCAGACCGAACTGGCGCAGCGCCAGGACGCGCTGTCGGCGAAGATGCGCGCGCTCGGCGAACAGCAGGCCGCGCTGGGCCGTCAGCAGGGCGAACTGGGTGCGCGCCAGGGCGAACTGAGCGCGCAGATCGATCGCGAGGTCGACCGCCTGTTCGATGCCGCCATCGCCGCGGGCAGTGCGCAGCGGCTGGAGTGATGTCGCCGGCGGCGTACGCAGCGCCTACGCCGACGCCGCAGCTGCCAGCGCGCGCTCTTCGGCCTCGGCGGCGACCAGGCGCTGCAGCAGCAGCGCCAGCGTGACCACGTCCTGGTGGTTGTGCGCGGCGACGCGGCGCAGGTTGCGCGCGTTGCCGCCGCGCAGGTAGCCCAGCCACGCCGCCGGCGCTTCGGACCCCGGCAGGTCGTCCTCGCGCACCACGCGCAGCAACTGCCGCTCGATGGTGGCGAGCTTGCAGTTCTCCCAGGTGCCGCGGTAACGGCGGCGGGTGGGATGCAGCAGATCCACGTGGTCCAGCGCCGACAGCGGATCGGCGCAACGCGCCAGCCGATAGCGGGTCTTCAACAGCGGCGCGTCGTAGCAGCGGCCGTTGTAGCTGGACAGTACCGTGCCCGGCCGCAGCCAGGCGCGGAACGCCTCCAGCATCGCCTTCTCCGCGCCCATCGTGGCCATCAGCAACTGGCGGATGCGCAGGCCCGGGCCATCGGCCGGATGCACGCTCCAGTCGGCCGCGCCGATCATGAAGGCGCGGGTGCCGGTGCCGCCGGCCAGGCCGGTGGTTTCGGTGTCGAAGAACAGCAGGTCGGTCGGTTCCACCGCATCCTCGCGCCGGGCGAAGGCCAGCGACAGCGCGCTGGCGGGAATCGGCTGCGGCAGGAACGCCTCGATCAGGTGCAGGCCGGGCGCGATCTCCACCCCGGGCAGGTGCCGGTCCGGTGCGGCGGCCGGTTTGCGTGCGGACGCAGCCGCGGTGGGCGCGACGGCACGCTCGCGCAGGCCGAGCAGGCGCCGCAGGGCGGATACATCGGTGCCGCCACGGTCGAACGGGGCGATGGCGATGGGCGGGGCGACTGCGGTGTCGGTGCCGACATCGCGTGCTGGAGTGGGTGACATGCGTGCGGCCGGCGTTGGCGTTGCGGGCGATGCGTCGCCGCGCATCGCTGCCGGTGCCTGCCTTGTCGACTGCGGGAGCGCCGCCGCGGCAGCGCCTGCACGTGGTGCGGCAGACGCGTCGGCTGCGATGCGGCCGGAGGACGCCGGCGCGCGCTCGGCGCTGGCGTCGCCGGCCTGCCGGCGCAGCGCGCGCAGGCGTTCGAGGCTGAGGCTCATGCGCTCCACTCCGGCAGCGCGTCGACATCGGCATCGATGGCGATCGTGGTCGCGCCGTGCGCGCCCAGCGCCGTGTCGTCCTCGCCGTCGAGCAGCAAGCGCAGCACGCGCAGCGCCAGCGCCCGGGGCGTGGTCGCGCTGGCCTCCTGCGCGGCCAGCACCGGGCCGACGCAGGCCGGGCAGCCGGCCACGCAGTCGCAGCCCTGCACCAGTTCGCGCGCGCGCTGCACCAGTTCGGCCTGGCGCCGCCACAACGGCTCGCTCAGGCCGACACCGCCGGGGAAGTTGTCGTACAGGTACACGGTGGGCACGAACTGCTGCAGTTCGATGCTGGCCGGCTCGCCGCTGTCGCCGCCGCGCAACTGGCCGCGGCCCTTGGCATCGGCCGCCGCGAACCAGGCGCCGTCGCCGTCGCCCACCGCCTGCTGCAGGTCGCGCGCATCGGCCATCACCGCCACCGTGGCCACCACATGCAGCGCATAGGCCGCGCCCAGGAAACCATCCAGCGCGTCCTGCTTGCTGCCGAACGCCTTGAGCAGGGTCGCCTGCGGCAATTGCCACCATACCGCGGTGGTGTGCAGTTCCTGGTCGGGCAGGTTGACCGGGCCGTAGCCGATGTTCTCGTGGGTGTAGTAGCGGATCTTCTTGTAGCCGGCGACGCGCCGCACCACGTGCACCTCGCCGTGGTGCGCGTCGCCGCGCCCGGCCGCACCGCCGTCGAAGCGGTCCAGCACCTTGAGCTTGGTGAAGTCGATGCTGTCGGTGTAGTAGTCGACGTGGGTGCGGGTGACGTAGGCCTTGCGGCCTTCCCAGTCGAGCTTTTCCACCTGGTAGGGCGTGCTCTGCACCATGTGGATGGCGCCTTCGTACAGGGTCAGCGCGGCGGCGGAATAGTCCACCTCGGCGATGATCTGCTGCTTGCCGTCGGTCTTGTCCACCACCACGAAATTGCCGTCGGCCACCGAGCGCAGGCTCACCGCATTGGCCGGGTAGCTGTCGGCGATCCACTCCCAGCGGTCGCCTTCCTGGTGCACCACCTCGCTCTCGGCCAGCGCTTCCAGGAACACCGCCGGGTCCACCGGGCCGAACGCCTCGCCGGCGACGAAGGTCAGCTCGAACGCGGCGCAGCGGATGTGGTCGAACAGGATCAGCGGCTGGTCCGGGGCGATGCGCGCGTGTTCGGGCGAGGCGTCGGCGAAGAAGTCCGGGTGCCGCACCACGTACTGGTCCAGCGGCTGCGAACTGGCCACCAGCACGCCGAGCGCCGGCTGCTGGCGGCGCCCGGCGCGACCGAAACGCTGCCAAGTGGCGGCGACGCTGCCGGGATAGCCGTTGAGCACCACCACGTCCAGCGCGCCGATGTCCACGCCCAGTTCCAGCGCAGAGGTGGAGACGATGCCGTCGATGCTGCCGGCGCGCATCGCCCGCTCGGCCTCGCGACGCTCGCTGGGCAGGTAGCCGCCGCGGTAGGCGCGGATGCGCGGCGGCTTGCGCGGGTCGTGGTCGAAGATGTCCTTCAGATACTTGGTCAGCACCTCCACCATCAACCGGGTCTGCGCGAACACCAAGGTCTTGAGCCCGGACTTGATCGCGATGCGCGCGATGCGATTGCTCTGCGAGCGCGCTGAGGCACGCAGGCCCAGGTCGGCGTTGACGACCGGCGGATTCCACAGCAGCACATGCTTGTCGCCGCTGGGCGCGCCGGAGTCGGTGATCGCATGCACGCGCTGCTCGATCAGCGCCTCGGCATGCGCGCGCGGGTTGCCGATGGTCGCCGAGCACAGGATGAACTGCGGCGTGGCGCCATAGAACGCGCAGATGCGCTTGAGCCGGCGCAGCACGTTGGCGACGTGGCTGCCGAACACGCCGCGGTAGGTGTGGATCTCGTCGATCACCACGTAGCGCAGGTTCTCGAAGAACTGCGCCCACTTGGTGTGATGCGGCAGGATCGCCTGGTGCAGCATGTCCGGGTTGCTGACCACGATGTCGCCATGCAGGCGAATCGCCTGGCGCGCATCGCCGGGGGTGTCGCCGTCGAAGGTGAAGGCCTTCACCCCGAGGTCGCCGGCGCGGTTGAGGTCCAGCAGCTCGGCCACCTGGTCCTGCGCCAGCGCCTTGGTCGGGAACAGGTACAGCGCCTTGGCCTGCGCGGTCATCGCCGCGGCCACCACCGGCAGCGTGTAGCACAGCGATTTGCCCGAGGCGGTGGGGGTGACGATGGCCACGTGCTCGCCGCGCTGCGCCGCGTCCCAGGCCTCGGCCTGGTGGCTGTACAGCTGCGCGATGCCGCGTTCGCGCAATGCCGCGGCCAGCGCCGGCGGCACGTCGTCCGGAATCGGCGCGTAGCGGCCGGCCTGGCCGGGGATGGTGAAGCTGCCGGTGATGCGGTCGTGGTAGCGGCGCTCCAGCCGCGCGCTGAGCAGGGCGCCATCGCGCGAGGGCATCCCGTCGGTGGTGGACAGGGCGCGCTCGGCGTCCTCGGTGCGCGGGGCTAGGGCGTGGGCGGGCATCGGCACGGCTCTCAAAGCGGAACAGGGAAGCGAAATCGCGTCTCAGGGTATGAGACCGGGCGCGCAGAGGCGAGGCGGGCAGGCTGAGCGGATTCAGGCTGGGTGATTGCATGGGAAAGCATCGCTGTTCGCACTGCATGCGGCAGCCGGTCGGCGATGCGTGCCGGCCCTCCGCATCTATACCGACAGAGCGGCCGTCTGCGCCGATGCCACGTCCTAGGCAGCGCGTACTACGCAGATCAGGCTTGTGCCGATGGCCGTGTCCCGCGCGCGGCGCGAGGCTTTCGCTACCCGTCGTGCAATGACGGACCGTGTTCACACACTCAGGAGCGAATACCATGGTCACTGCCGAATTTCTGCAGGATAACGGCTTCAGCAACAAGGCGTCGGTCGACGCCAACGTCTACATCAAGGATGTCACCAAGGCCCTGCCGTCTTCCGGCGACCTGCATGCGCATCTGAAGGTCACATTTGCCGATGCGCAGCGGCTGGCGTTCGAGATCCACGGCACTATCCGCGTCGACGCAGACGCGCAGGCATTGGGCAAACGTAGTGGCGACGACAGCACCATCGGTCGCGCTCTGTGGGTGTACGCGGATGGCACGTTCCGCACGTCGGTCGAAGCCGAGTTCTGGCAGAAGCAGGGCAGTGTCACGCTGTCCCAGCTCAAGAGCTATGCGCGCAAGCTGAAGGATCAGGTGGTGCAATGGGAAAAGGAGCTGAAGAGCAAAGGCGGCGAGAGCGCGCCTTCGCTTGCAGGCAACAAGCACCCGCTCGACAAGCTCGATACGCTCTATCCGGTGGGCAGGTGATCGCCAGCGCCGGTATGGGATCGGCATCGGCGCCATTCCGCAGGCACGCATTAGGTCGCGGAACGGATGTCGGCGTGCGGCGGTGCGGGGATCCCCCGTCGCGCGCGTATCCTAGGCGTCCCCCAGCACCGCGGCGCCGTTCTTCGGGGCGCCGAAGACCGCTTTGTCCCAGCCGCGCTCTGTCGTCCCCCCGCACTACCGCACCGCCGCCGCGCGCCGCGCCGATCTGCTCGTGCATGCCGCCGGCCTGCTGCTGGCCGTGGTCGGCGGCGCGTTGCTGGTCTGGCGCGCCCATGCCAACGACGCGCTGATCGTGGCCACCAGCATCTACGCGCTGGGGCTGCTGACCATGTTCGCCTGCTCGGCGGCGTACAACTTCGCCCCGCCGCAGCGCCAGCCGGTGCTGCGCAAGCTCGACCACGCCGGCATCTTCGTGATGATCGCCGGCTCCTACACGCCGTTCTTCGTGCTGGCGCTGTCCGGCGCCTGGGTCTGGTCGATGACCCTGGCGGTGTGGGGCGTGGCGCTGTTCGGGGTGTTCGCCAAGCTGTTCCTGCCCGGCATCGCCAAGGGCTTCTGGGTGGCGATCTACCTGCTGCTGGGCTGGGCGGGCATGGCGGCGGTCAAGCCGATCGTGGCCGGGCTGGATACGCCGGTGCTGTGGCTGATCGCCGCCGGCGGGGCGATCTACACGGTGGGCGTGGCGTTCTACGTGCGCAAGTCGATGCTCTACAACCGCGCGATCTGGCATGCGCACGTGCTGGGCGGCGCGCTGGCGCACTGGTGCGCGATCTGGCTGTGCCTGCGCCCGCTGTCGGCGACGTGAACGGCGGCGCCGATACGCTAGAGATGGCCGTGCCGCGTCCGTAAGCTCGGGCGCCATGGACAGCATGGACACCGCGGATTCGATCGGCCGGCGCCTGCGCACGGTGCTGGCCGTCGCGTTGCTGGCGGCGTGCGCGCAGGCACAGGCGCAACAGACGGCGCCTGTCGAGCAGGCGCCTGCACCGCCGGCGCTCTCGGCTGCCGCGCCGCCCACATCCGATGCCGCCGCGCAGCCCGACATCCAGACCCTGGGCGAAGTGCGCGCGCTGCCGCCGGACGAGGGCGAGCCGCTGGACCTGTACCGCTTCAAGAACCCGGTGTCGCCGCCGCCCAACCGCTTCGACAAGGACTGGCGTCCGCCGCCCTCGGTGGAACAGGTCAGCCAGAGCGGCGGCTACATCGCGCTCGGCGTCTACTACCTGGCCGGCAAGGCGGCCAAGGGCCTGCACGCGCTGACCGGCGGCCCCGACCAGGTCCAGGCGGCCGTCGCGCGGCCGCCTCCACAGCTGAGCGAGGCCGAACTGCAACGCGCCATGAAGGTGTGCGCGGAACAGGGCGGGGGCTGCGCAGCCGGGCCGTGAGCGCGCCGCCGCACAAGCGCCGCCCGGTTCGGCGACCTCAGCCGCAGGCCCAGTCCAATCGCAGGCCCTGGATGTCCAGTTGCGCGATGCCGCCGCCGAAGTTGTAGCCGCCGAAGGCCTCGTCGAACTCGATGTAGTACGGGCTGAAGTCCGGGATGCCCTGTATCGGGCGCATGGTGCCGCCGAGGTGGTTGATGGCGTGGCCGGCGGCCCAGTCGTGTTCGCGGTAGTGCTCGCGGCTGACCACGCCGTCCTGCCAGTAGTAGAACGGCTGATAGCCGCCGGGATCGGGCGCGTTGCCGAACGTCTCGCGCGGCGGCACCCCGGCATTGGGATCGTGCTCGCGCCGGCGCAGCCGCAGCGGACGATGCAGGGCGAAACGGTCCGGCGCCTGCGGCAGCGGCGCGCTGCGCGCGTCCCACGCCTCGCAGACTGTCGCGCTTCCGACCTGCAGCCATTCCGGCGGCGGCGTCCGCTGCAGCAACGGGCTGTCCACCAGCGGTGGCGGCCGGCATGGCGCGCCGTCCACCTCTTCCTGGCGCAGCAGGATCAGCGCGTAGGCGCAGTCCAGCACGTCCTGCATGCGCTGCAGTCGCGGGTGGGCCTGCAGCGCGCGTTCGCGGAACGGCTGCAGTGCCGGGTCGGCCAGCGCCTGCGCGGGCGTGGCGATCGCGGCGTGCATCCCGTCCACTGTTCCGGCCGGGCCGCCGTCGTTATGGTCCGGCGCGGTGGCGAAGAACGACACCGCGACGATGTCCGGGCCGTGCACGCGGTAGTCCGGTGGCAGCCGCAGGGTGAAGCCGTGCTGCATCGGATAGCCGCTCCACGGATCCAGCGGCCATTGCGCCGCGGCGGTGCCCGGCGGCAGGCCGAAGCACCAGCCGTCGCTGTCGCGAACGGGCGCGCCGTCGTGCCAGTCGCCGGGTTCGATGTCGTAGGCGTGCATCGGAACGTTCTCCAACGTGTCGTGAGACTGCGGGGTCCAACGTCGCGACGCCATCGGCGGGTGACGTGTCAGCCCATGCCTTTGCCTTGTGCCTGACGCACCTGCGCGTCGCGCTGTTGCTCGCCGCCCAACTCGGCCTGCAAACTGGCTTGGCGTTGCTGCGATTGCGCCAGGGCACCGAAGGACACTTCCACTGGTGTCTTGATCGCCTGGTCGGTCGGCATGTGCGCGCGCAGGCTGGCGGGGTTGCGTGGATCGCCTTCGACGACGAAGACGTACTGCCCTGGTTCGGCTTGACGACCGCGTTCGCTGAGCAGCACATGATCGACCCGGGTGAGGCCGCTGCGGGTGGCGAGCTCGGTCAGGCTGGCCTTCATGCATGCGCTCGCCGTGTCGGACGCGCGGCCCAGTTGCCGGTCCAGCGCGTCGACGCCGTTTGAGCAATCCTGGTACAGCGAACTGTGCATGGCACCAGGCGCTGCCGACGTCGGTGCCTGGCCCTGTCGGCGATCTGGCGATGGTTCTTGCGCTGCAGGTGCGGGTTGGGCGGGTTGGCCTGGTGCCTGCTGGCGGGTCTGGTACTCGGCCCTGGTATACGGCGGCGGTTGCGGAGGCCAATTTTCAGGACGGTCGAATTCCGTGGTCGGCGCTAGATGCTGGCTCACCGCGAACGCATTCAACTGTCGCCGCGTCTCCGTATCGGCGCGTCCGGTCTCCTGTAGCCCATTGGCCTTCTGGAACGCACGGACGCCGGTTTCGATGTGCTCGTCGTAAAGGCGGTCGCCGCTCCAGTTCGGAGGCGCATTCTGGATGTAGCCCAGGCCCTGCAACTGCCGGCGCAGCTCATAGACGGGTTCACCCTTCTCGCCTCGGCGGAGTTCCCCGTCCTTCAATGGCCCGTACAGGTCCGTCATGGTCTGGCGCTTGAATTGCGGCTGCGCCTGCAAGGTATCGACGCGCAATTCAGCCAGCATGGCGGCATCGACGCGGCCGGTTGGCTCTGCCACGCCTTTGTTGCGTTCGTACTGCTTGACCGCATGTTCGGTCCCGGCGCCGAAATCACCATCGGGCGAGATGGCCTTGCCTTTGCCATCGGTCATCCCCAACGCGGCCAGATACTGCTGTGCTTCGAACACGGTTTGATTCGCGTCGCCCTTGCCGACGGATGCCGGCGCATTGGATGCAGCCGGCGCTTGCGCGGGCGCCACGCCTTCGCGTTGGACGCGCTCTACCAGCGCCGGTACCGAAGCTTCCCACGTGCGCGCATAGCCGGCGATGGTTTGCACGCTTGCCGCATCACGGGGATTGATGATGGCGCGTGCGCCGGCATAATCCTGCTTGTCGGCGTTGATATGGGCGGCCAGGTTCTGTCCCGGCACGAAGTCGCCATCGCGCATGCTGGCGACGAGAATCTTCGTCGCAATGGCGGGTTCTGCGGCCCGGCCTGGCGATTGCACGAGTTCGCGGCCTAGCCCGGCCTTCTCGCCGAGCTTTTCGTACAACTCGACATGGGTGAGGTGCGCATAGCCGCGGCCGTAATAGGCTTCGCCACCGTGATAGGACAGCGTCACGGCCTGCTTTCGCCCCCAGTCCTCTTCAGGTGCCTGGAAGTCTCTGGATTCGTGCTGTGCGGTTGCCAGCACATATGCGATCTGCCGGGTGTCGGTGACACCGTGATCCAGGCAGCTGCGGACGATCAGGTCGACCGATTGTTCGCGTGTCAGCCCGAATCCTGCGTTCTGCTTGCCGTATCCGTCGCTCATGGGAAGTCCTTGTCTCTCTGGGGCGTGCGAGGGCTGCGCCGTACTGGCTGGCTACTCGCAGAAATCGAGGGTTTTGCTGGAATGCCGCGTCGGTGTCGTTCCACGCAGTGCAAGCGTCACCAGGGTGCGTTTGCATTGTCCTTCTTCCGACCACAGGTGCAGGGTCGTGCCGCTGATGCCGGAGAGTGTGAGGCCGCGTGTCGCCTGCGCGAGCTTCTCGCTCTTCACAAAGCGCTTGGCCGTTGGATCGAATAGATAATAGGTATAGGCGGGCGCGCCGAAGCGGCCGGAAAAGTCGGTCCACAACAGCAGATCGTCGTAGCCGTCGCCATTGATGTCCGAGACGATCACGGTATAACGCAGGCCCTCGCTCTCTTCGCCCTGTTTGGCGAGGGGGCCGCGGTAGGCGGCGACATAGTCCTGTTGATCCGCTGACTTGTTCAAGAAGACCAGCGACGGGACGGGGATGGACTGTCGCCCCGCCGGATGCTGCACCGCGACCGTCGCGGGCGCGCAGCGCAGAAGTAGCCCGCCGGTGTCGCGACAATGCGCGTCTGCGACCTGCAGGCTTAGGTTTCCCAGGGCAAACACGACCTGTCCCGCCGCATCCGGCAGCCCAGTCGCAGTGAACACTTTCGCCACCGAGCTTGTATCGGGCGACGGCGTCATCGGCCTGGCGGCACTGATCGACGCGACGAACTGCGGATCGTTCAGTTGGTGCAGTCGGCTGATCGTCGTGGCCAGTCTGCATTGCTTGGCATCCAGGCGCATCGCCGGGCTTGCCTGCTCTGGCAGCTTGCAACGGCCCTGGTAGATCTGCGCGATCCACTGGCGCTGCGCGGCTTGTAGCGCCGCCCGCTCCTTTGCGGAAGGCAGGGCCGCCATTCGGGCGCGATAAACCCGGTTCAACTCACTGTCCTGATAGCCGAATTCCTCGTCGACACAGCGTTCCCGCGCGTCTTGCTGTGTCGCCTTGGAGAGGCACTGTGAGTATGTCGGACGCAGCGCGTCGCTCCGCATCGCCAGCAAGTCCGCACCCGATGGCAGGGGAGGCGCCGCCGCGACCGCCGTACTCAGCACGAAGGCGGGCAATGCGACAAGGCAGAGTGTGGCCAACCGGTTTGCGACGGCCCAGCGACGCGCCGATGGATCGCGCCCGCGCGGCAGCTGTGCCAGCGCGCTCCGCTTACGAAGATGGTCCCGCTGTTCCATGCCCGTCATATCGGCCTCCGTGCAATGCGTTGAAAAAGACCCTTGGCAGTGTCATGGCTGCCCGGACGATCGTCGGCGCAGCACGCTCTGCCGCGTATCGTCCGACAACTTACCTGTCGCTGCCCTCAACGCCCGCCGCGCGTATAGCCTTCCAGTTCGTCGGCGCGGGAGCTGATCCGGCGCAGGCTGGCTTCGGCGCTTTGCAGGCCCGCCTCCTGGCCGCGTGCGCCGAGCGCCCGGTCCAGGTTGGCGGCCTGTTCGTTGGACTGCTGCCAGGTGTACTGCGCGTCCATCAGGCGGGAACGGTCGGTACCGCTGATGCGGTAGCGCAGCTTGTCGTAGGCGCGGTCCAGGCGCTCCTGCTGCACGCGCTGCTCGCGCTGGATGCAGCGCCGGCTCTCGTCCAGGCCCTGCGCCTGCTTGCGGCAGTCGTGGTAGGTGGCGGACAGGCCATCGCTCGGGGCAGCGGCTTCGGCGCCGGCCGGCGGCATCTGCTGTAGTTGCTGCTGCATCTGCTGGATCTGTTGGGCCTGCTGCTGCAGCAGGCGCTGCTGTTGCTGCAGTTGCGCATCGCGCGGGTCGGTCTGCTGCGCGGCGGCATTGCCGCACACGCCGGCGACCATCGCGGCGATCAGCCAGGCGCGCAGCCGGCGCTGGCGCTGGGTTCCCTGGTGCTGGTGCATCGTCCTTCTCCTTCGATCGGCAGCCGATCCTGCCGCGCGCCGCATCGCCGGTGCGCGGTCGAGGTGGGGCCAAGCATACGGGAAGGCGGTGATGGCTTCATGGCACGGCGATGGGGGCGCTCAGCGGGGAGACACCGCGCTCGTCGAAGGCTTCGACGGCGAACACGTAGTCCTGGTCGCGGTTCAGCGCCCGGATCTCCAGGTCGGTGCCGCGGTCGGCGAACACCTGGTAGGTGAGGTTGAGGCGGTCGGCGCGCAGGCCCCAGCGCACGTTGTAGCCGACGGCGCCGGGCACCGCCTGCCAGTGCACGCGGGCATTGCGGCGGTCGGCATCGCGCTGTGCGACGACGCCGGTCGGTGCCGGCGGCGGGGCGCCGTCGGCGTTGCCGAACACGCGCAGGTCGCTGATCGCCAAGTGGGCGGCGCCGACGTGGCCGTGTACGTAGCGGATGTAGCGGGTGCGCACCGGTGCGGGCAATTGCAGGTAGGCGTTGGGTCGGTCGCGGCGGTCGGCGCCGTCGCCGACCTCGGCCAGCGGCAGCCAGTGGCGGCCGTCGCGCGAGTGCTGCAGCCGGAACGCGGTGTAGATGTCCGGCGCATCGCCGTAGCGGCCGGCGCGGTAGTCGGCGAAGTTGACCTGCACCGCGCGCACGCTGCGTTCCCCGCCCAGGTCGACGGTGAGGGTCTCGCCGGGCGCGTTGCGTGCGGCGACCCAGTAGCTGCGCGGATCCTCGTCGGTGGCGCGGTCGGCGGCGAAGCCGTCCAGGGTGGACGAGGCGGTGGCCGGTTTGCGGTAGGACAGCAGCATCCAGCCGGTGAACAGCGCCTCAGGGTCGGCCACCCGGCCGTTCGGCATCCAGTGCGGGAAATCGCCGAAGCGGGTGGACACGCGCATCTGCCCGTCGGCGGCGAACGCCGCCGGGAACAGCACGATGCGCCGTTCGAAGGTCCAGTTGGCGCCGATCCAGGCGGTGCCGCTGTTCCACCAGTTGCCGTGCGCGTCCTGGAAGGTGGAGCCGTGGCCGGCGCCCTGCATGAAGCCGCCGGGCTTGTACGCCACCGGGTTGTACGCCGCATAGACGAACGGGCCGAGCGGGTGCTCGCCGACGTAGACGCCGTTGGCGTAGGCGTTGTACTCGCTGCCCGGCGCGCCGTACTGCAGGTAGTAGCGGCCGCCAGTCTTGGTCATCCACGCGCCTTCCAGGAAGCTGCCGATCGGGCTGCCGTCGGGGAAGCGGGCACCGCGGTGGTCGGGGCCGAAGCGCTCCCAGCCGTGCTGCGCCGGGTCCAGCGCGAGCAAGGGCGTCGGCACGCCGCGGAAGGCGAACCCCTGCGCGTTGCGGTCCATGGCGATGCCATACAGCGGATAGCGGTCCGACGAGCCCCAGTACAGGTACCACTGGCCGTCGTCGTCGATGAACAGGTCCGGGTCCCAGGGGCCGGGCGGCACGTCGCTGAGCGGCCGGCCCTTCATCTCGGTGCCGATCGGCTGGGCGCGCGGCAGCGTGGGCAGCAGCCGGGTCAGGAAGTCGAGCTTGCCGCTGGCCGGGTCGCGGGTCTGCAGCAGCGGGCGCGGTTCGAAGGCCGACTGCATGATCACCAGGCGGTCGCCGTCGGCGACCACCGCCGGCGCGACGATGCTCTCGAACGGCCAGCGACTGGGCGTGACGAACTGCCAGTCGAGCAGGTTGCTGGAGCGCCAGTAGCCGTCGGCCAGGGTCTGGAACAGGTAGTAGGCGTCGCCGAAGCGCACGAACACCGGATCGGCGCCGGTGCGATAGGAAATGCCTTCGTTGAGTTGCTCGAAGTTGTAGCGGTAATCCAGATCGATCGGATTGGCGTAGCTGCGCTGGCCTGGCGCCTGCGCCGCGGCCAGCCCGGCGGACGCCAGCAGGGCCAGCGTTGCGAATGCTCTGAACATGGCGATGGCCTTCCCCCCGTGGCGGCGCCGGCTACCGTAGCAAACGCAATGGCAGGGCGCGATGCGGCAGGCCATGCCACCGCGGTTACCATGGCGCCCGTCCGTTCGCCGCTGCCGTGCTGCGGCCGCGGCGCCTTCCTTCGCCGACCGCCGACTCCATGACCGCCAACGTCTCGCCGCGCCGCCTGCTGCCCCTGCTGCTGTCGTCCTTGCTGTTCGCGGCCGCTGCCGCCTTCGCCAACGACAGCAGCATCGGCGACGCCAATGGCTCCATCGAGCTGATCCGCCAGCCGGACATCCGCATGAGCAAGGAAGACCTGTTCATCAGCGAGGAGCGGGTGCAGGTGGACTACGTGTTCACCAACACCAGCACGCGCGACCTGCTGGTGCCGATCGCCTTCCCGATGCCGCCGATGTACTTCGGCATGGCCGACCACAGCGCGCTCACCGACTTCAAGCTGTGGGTGGACGGCAAGCCGGTTCGCACCGAGCGCCGGCTGGTGGCGAAGCTGGACGGCAGCGACATCTCGCGCGCGTGGGCGGCCAGCGGCTGGACACCGGACGACCTGGCCGAGTACGTCGAGGGCGGCGCCGTCCCGGCCGGCCGCACGCCGTTGCCCGCGCGCTGGTTCGATGCCGACGGGCAGCCGCGCTTCACCCTCAGCGAGTACTTCGTCTGGCAGCAGCGCTTTCCCGCCGGCGGCACGGTGGCGATCCGCCACAGCTACGTGCCCAGCGTCGCCACCGGCGTACCGATGCCGGCCAATGACCTGATCGGCGAGTACGCCAAAAGCACCTGCCTGGACGCCGCCATCCAGCAGCGCCTGCGTCGCCGTGCCGGCGCCAATGG
Source organism: Xanthomonas sp. NCPPB 2250 (assembly GCF_056725265.1). Classification (NCBI taxonomy): domain Bacteria; kingdom Pseudomonadati; phylum Pseudomonadota; class Gammaproteobacteria; order Lysobacterales; family Lysobacteraceae; genus Xanthomonas; species Xanthomonas sp. NCPPB 2250. Next base: position 223,609 of record NZ_CM161520.1, read on the forward strand.
CCTGCAGTGGAGCAACCTGCGCTACGTGCTGCGTACCGGCGCCAACTGGAAGGGGCCGATCCAGGACTTCCACCTGACCCTGAAGAAGCGCGCGCCCGGCGACCTGCTCAGCCTGTGCTTCGACGGCGAGCTGCAGCGCACCGATGCGCTGACCTTCGAATTCCGCCAGCGCAACTTCGTGCCCGAGCGCGACCTGGACATCCTGTTCCTGCGCTGACGCGTAATCGGCGCCCGCAGCGGCCGGCCGTACCGAAGCCGACATCCGGCTGAACGCCGATGCGGCGCGGTCGGCAGTTTCGACCCGACGCGGTGGCGCGCGCGGCGGCGGATCGGGCAGCATGCGGCGGCGCGATCCCTCCCCCAGGACCTGCCCGCATGCGCGATGCCGCCGTTGCCGCTTCCGATCCCGTCGCCCTGGTGGCGGCGCGCCTGGAACGCCTGCCGCCGACCCGCAGCCTGTGGCGCCTGGTCGCGCTGCTGGCGCTGGGCGGCTTCTTCGAACTGTACGACCTGTTCCAGACCGCCTACCTCAGCCCCGGCCTGCTGCGCGACGGCATCTTCGCCGAGGGCGCGGCCGGCGTGTTCGGCATCGCCGACCAGGCCGCGTTCGCCTCGGCGACGTTCCTGGGCCTGTTCCTCGGCGCGAGCCTGCTCAGCCCGCTGGTCGATCGTTTCGGGCGCCGCGCGGTGTTCTCCTTCGCGCTGCTCTGGTACTGCGTGGCCACGGTGGCGATGGGCGTGCAGCACAGCGCGCTGGGGGTGATCCTGTGGCGCGGCGTGGTCGGCATCGGCCTGGGCGTGGAACTGGTCACCATCGATACCTATCTATCGGAGATGGTGCCGCGGCAGATGCGCGGCGCCGCGTTCGCGCTGGCGTTCTGCCTGCAGTTCCTGGCGGTGCCGGCGGTGGCGTTGAGCGCCTGGGCGCTGGTGCCGCACGCGCCGCTGGGCCTGAGCGGCTGGCGCTGGGTGGCGCTGCTCAGCGGCGGCTTCGCGCTGGCGGTGTGGTGGCTGCGCAGCCGTTTGCCGGAGTCGCCACGCTGGCTGGCCACGCAGGGCCGGCATGCCGAGGCCGACGCGGTGCTGCAGCGGCTGGAGGCGCGCTGCGCCGCCGACCTGGGGCGGCCCTTGCCCGCGCCCGAGCCGGCCTCGGCGCCAGCGGTGCCGACGCCGCAGCTGTCCGCGCTGTGGCAGCCCCCGTACCGGCGCCGCATGGCGATGCTGGTGAGCTTCCACATCTTCCAGGCGATCGGCTTCTTCGGTTTCGGCAACTGGTTGCCGGCGCTGCTGGCGCGGCAGGGTGCCGACAGCGTGCACGGCCTCGGCTACGCCTTCGCCATCTCGTTGGCCTATCCACTGGCGCCGCTGCTGCTGATCGGCGTGGCGCAGCGCTGGGAGAACAAGTGGCAGGTGGTCGTGTCGGCGCTGGGTGCGATGCTGTTCGGCCTGCTGTTCGCCTGGCAGAGCCAGCCGCTGCTGCTGATCGCCTGCGGTGCGGCGGTCACCTTCTGCAATGCCTGGATGAGCTTCGCCTACCACGGCTACCAGGCCGAACTGTTTCCCACCGCGCTGCGCGCCCGCGCGGTGGGGTTCTGCTATTCCTTCAGCCGCCTGTCCACCGCCGCCAGCAGCCTGCTGATCGGCACGCTGCTGGACCGCGCCGGCCATCGCGGCGTGCTCGCCTGCATCGCCGCCAGCCTGCTGATTGCCGCCGCGATAGTGGGCCGGTTCGGGCCGCGCACCCACCAGCGTGCGCTGGAGCGGATCTAGGGCTGGCCCTGGGCGCAAGGGCGCGCGATGGCTGAACGTTTCGCACCGGTCACCGGCCCTCGACACCACGCCGCCGCCGCCCGGTGCATGCTGTCGCCTCCCTCGCCACGAGCCTCGGCCATGACCTCGCTATTGCCCGTCCCCGTGATGGATGCCGCCGACCACCGCGACCTGGCCCAGGCGCGCGCCCTGCTGGAACACCCCGGGCTGGCAGCGAAGATCGCCAATGCGGTGGGCGCGCCGATCGAGGCGCTGATCAACAAGCGCCTGCCGAAGCTGCTGTCCTCGCGCATCGATGCGGTCAGCCAGCGCGCGCTGCGGGTGGCGTTGCGCTCGGCGCTGCTGACCCTGCGGGCGCAGGCGCCGGAACGCGCGCGGCCGCACCTGCATGGCGCCGCGGTGGCGGCCACCGGTGCGGCCGGCGGCTTCTTCGGCCTGCCCGGGCTGGTGGTGGAACTGCCGCTGACCACGACCCTGATGCTGCGCTCGATCGCCGACATCGCCCGCGCCGAGGGCGAGCGCCTGGACGACCCGACCACCGCGCTGGCCTGCCTGGAGGTGCTGGCGCACGGCGGCCGCAGCCACCGCGACGACGGCAGCGAATCGGGCTACTTCGCGGTGCGCGCGGCGATGGCGCAGCAGCTCAGCGCCGCGGCGCAGTACATCGCCGCGCACGGCCTGGGCAGCAAGGGCGCGCCGGTGCTGGTGTCGCTACTGTCGCGCATCGCCGCCAAGTTCTCGGTCACGGTCAGCGAGAAGTTGGCGGCGCAGGCGGTGCCGCTGGTCGGCGCGGCCAGCGGTGCGCTGCTCAACACGGTGTTCATCTCGCACTTCCAGGCGATGGCGCGCGGCCACTTCATCGTGCGCCGGCTGGAACGCCGCTATGGCGAGGCGGCGGTACGCCAGGCCTACGAGGCGTTGCCGGCCGGGCGATGAGCCATGGCGGTCGCCGCGTTGCGCTGGCTGTGGACAGCGCGCGCTGGCACAGTGGTGGCCGCCGCCACGCTTCTCCCGATCTTTCCTTGCCGCAGGTGCACGCCATGAAAACCCGCCACCGTTCCGACAGCGACGACGACCAGCCGCGACTGGCGGTGCTGATCGACGCCGACAACGCGCAGCCCTCGGTGATCGAAGGCCTGCTCGCCGAGGTCGCCAAGTACGGCCTGGCCAGCGTCAAGCGCATCTATGGCGATTTCACCAGCACGCGCATGACCCAGTGGAAGCAGGCGCTGCTCAAGCACTCGATCAGCCCGGTGCAGCAGTTCGCCTACACCAGCGGCAAGAACGCCACCGACAGCTCGCTGATCATCGACGCGATGGACCTGCTCTACACAGGCCGCTTCGACGGCTTCTGCCTGGTCTCCAGCGACAGCGACTTCACCCGCCTGGCGCAGCGCCTGCGCGAGGAAGGCCCGACCGTGTACGGCTTCGGCGAGCGCAAGACCCCGGACGCGTTCGTGCAGGCCTGCGACAAGTTCATCTACACCGAAGTGCTGCGCAGCGAGGCCAGCGCCGCCGAACCGGCCAAGCCCGCCGCTGCGGCCGCCAAGCCGGCGGCCAAGGGCCGCAAGAAGCCGGCCGCGACGCCGGCCAAACCGGAGCCGGCGCCGGCTGCGGCCGAAACCAAGCAGGCGCCGCTGACCCTGCTGCGGCAGGCGATCGAGGAGGCTTCGGACGACCAGGGCTGGGCCGGGCTCGGCAGCGTCGGCAGCTATCTGAACAAGGTGCGGCCGGATTTCGATCCGCGCCTGTACGGGCACAAGAAGCTCAGCGACCTGCTGCGCCGGCTGTCGACGCACTTCGAACTGGAGGAGCGCGGCAACGAGGGCGGCGGCAAGCGCATCTTCGTGCGCTCGCGCGGGTGAGCCGTCAACCACCGCCGGCCGCGCCGTTCCGTGGCGTCGCGGCACTGCCAAACGCACACAGGTGCACGACACGATGAGCGATCGACCCTACGCCCCGTCCTGCGACCGCAACCGCGATCCGATCCTGCAGGTGCTGCAGCGGCACTTCGCCGATCGTCGCCAGGTGCTGGAGATCGGCAGCGGCACCGGCCAGCATGCGGTCCACTTCGCCGCGGCGCTGCCGCAGCTGACTTGGCAATGCAGCGAGCGTGCAGAGCACCTGCCCGGCATCGCGCAGTGGCTGGAGGCGGCGGCGCTGCCGAACACGCCGCCGGCGCTGGCGCTGGACGTGCGCGAGGGGCCGTGGCCGCAGGCTGGCTACGATGCGGTGTTCACCTCCAATACCTTGCACATCATGGGCTGGGACGCGGTGCAGGCGTTCTTCGCCGGCGTCGGCCAACTGCTGGCAAACAGCGCCGACGGCATGCTGGTGGTCTACGGCCCCTTCAACTACGGCGGCGCCTTCACCAGCGACAGCAATCGCGATTTCGACGCGTGGCTGAAGGCGCGCGACCCGGCCAGCGGCATCCGCGATGCCGAGGCGGTGGACGCGCTGGCCCAGGCGCAGGGCCTGGTGCTGCAGGAAGACGTGGCGATGCCGGCCAACAACCGCTGCCGGGTCTGGCGCCGCGGCTGAGGCAGGAGCGCCACCCGGCGATGCCTTGGCGCCGTGCGGGTGCGCGATCGCGCAGGCGGATGCGCCGTGGGCGCCCAATCTGACTGCGTCAGCCATGTCGTGACTGTGCATGCGCCAGCGACGCGGAGTGCGCGGTCGTACCGAATACGCCGACGTGCCTGATGCAGCACTGTCTTGGCCGGTTCCATGCCTGCGCTGCATGGTGGGCGACGCAGTAGGCGTTGTGTCCGGGTGACGAAGCCGCACTCTCTCCCTCATCACGGGTTCACTGCCGTGCCACGGCGGATTCACCGCGCGCTTGCGACTGTGCGCCGACACCCGCCGCCGCCCATGTGCCCGCGGCCGGTGCTTCCTTCCTTCGCCACGGAGCGTTCCCATGGACAACAACGACAAAGCCCGCGATCTCAATCGCGATCCGATTTCCGGCACCCCGGGTTCGCATCCGGTCGGGGTCGGCATTGGCGGTACCGCCGGCGGCGTGGCCGCGGGCGCGCTGGCCGGCACCGTGTTCGGGCCGCTCGGCACCCTGATCGGTGCGGCGGTCGGCGTGGTGGCCGGTGCGGCGGCGGGCAAGGGCGTGGCCGAGCGCATCGATCCCACCGGCGAGGATGCGTACTGGCGCGAGGAGTATCGCAACCGCGACTACGCCAAGGCCGATTACGACTACGACCGCGACTACGCCGCGGCCTATGGCCTGGGCCTGCAGGCACGCGAGCAGTATCCCTCGCGCACCTGGGACGAACACGAGCGCGAGCTGTCGCACGACTGGGGCACGCGCCGTGGCGACTCGCGCCTGGAGTGGGACGAGGCACGGCTGGCCGCGCGCGACTCCTGGGAGCGCGCCGACGCCACCTACCGCACCTACGAGGACAGCGACCGCTACTACGCCGAGCGCTTCGACACCGTGGACTACCGTGGGACCGACAGCAGCTACGACGACTACCGCCCGGCCTACCGCTACGGCGTGCAGGCGCGCAGCCGCTACCGCGACCGCGTCTGGGACGACCGCCTGGAATCGGATCTGGAAAGCGGCTGGGAGCGCGTCAAGGATCGCTCGCGGCTGAGCTGGGCACAGGCCAAGGCGGCCGTGCGCGAGGCCTTCGATTCCGATCGCTACGATCGCCCCGGCCACGGCACCCCGCCTGATCCGCGGGTCTGATTCGACGTTCGTTGCGTTGAATGGCGCTCGGTCGAGTTGCCACCGGGCACTTGACCGAATCGCATCCTGATACGACACAGCGGCCGCTTGCATAGGGTCGCTGTGTCGTATGCGGAGTGTACGGAATCAATCATGTGGGAGGGGCTTCAGTCCCGACGCGCGGACCCTTCCGTCATCGACATCAACGCGATCGACCGGAGTCCAGCTGCATGGCGGTGGCGCGCGGGACGCCGCTGCCACAGGCTGCATCGCCAACGGGTGACATGGCAGGTCGCGGTTGAAGCCGCGCCTGCAGCCTGGCCCCTACGGTCCGTCCGACGACGGCGAACTGGCTGGAGATTGTTGAGCCGTCGGTTGCAACGGATCGTCCGCCTGCGCCTGCGCCTGCGCCTCTGCCTCTTCCTCTGCCCGCGCCTCTGACTCGGCCTGTGCCTCCGCCTCCGCGTCTTCCTTCAAGGCGGCATCCCACCACGCCGGCGCCGCCAGCCGTTCTTCTCCATAGCCGTTCATGCAACCTGTTCCTTGCTGCTCCAGGCGCTTGTAGTCCAGGGTGAGACGCTGCACGTCCTGCTGCTCTGGCCACTCAGTGTAGGCGATGTAGCCCTCGTACTGGTTCCCATTGATGCAGGCGATGTACGAGTCCGCCTGCAGCCCGACCGCCTGAAAGACCAACACCCGCGCTTCGCCGTTGCGATCCAGGCGGCCATGGAAGACCGTCCATTTGCCCGACGCGCAACTCGCGCCGGAGATCCCCATGTAGCTCAGGCACGGGATCGACCACACGTCCTGCAGGACGCGAATCCTCGCGCCGGAGAGCGGGCGGTCGGGTCCCGCCACGACACGGATCGTGATGAACCGCGGCATGATCCAGGGGCCGGCATGCTCTGCCAGCAGGTAGAACAGCAGCAGGGCGCCCACCAGCGCCACGCATGCGAGTTTGACCAAACGCTTCACGCGATGTTCCTTCTAGGGTGATGCGGCCGTGGATCGCTGGCGATCCACGCAACGTGCGGATGATGCCCAAGGCCGGCCGTCCTGGGCGATGCTGCCGTCCTGCGTGCTGCTGGAGTCGGGTCGCGGCTGCAGCCGCTTCTGCGGCAGATGCATGGACGCCCGGGAACGCGGGAGGTTGGCAGGCGCAGCGCCGGCCGCGCCGCGTTCGGTCAGATGCCCTCGATGCTGCCATTGCGCCGCCGCTGCACGGCGACAGGCGTTCGTCTCCCGCTCAGGCCGCCTGCACGATATGCAGCGCCTTCGGATTGCGCCAGGTCGCCAGCAGCCGCGCTTCCTGTTGCTTGGCCTCGTGCAGGTGCGCTTCCTTGACGTGGCCGTAGCCGCGGATGTGTTCCGGGATGCTGGCGATCTGCACCGCCAGCGCAAGGTTGTCCGCCTGCAGCCGCTGCAGCAGTTCGTCCACGGTGGCGAGGTAGTCGGCGATCAATTGCCGTTCGCCGCGCCGCTCGGCGCTGTAGCCGAACACGTCGAGGGCGCCACCGCGCAGGCGGCGCAGCTTGGCCAGCCACTTGAACGCGGTGAACATCCACGGGCCGTACTCGCGCTTGCGCAGCCGGCCTTGTGCGTCTTTCTTCGCCAGCAGCGGCGGCGCCAGGTGGAAGCGCACGCGGTAGTCGCCCTCGAACTGCGCCTGCAACTGCTGCGCGAACGCGCCGCTGGTGTACAGCCGCGCCACCTCGTACTCGTCCTTGTAGGCCATCAGCTTGAACGCGTAGCGCGCCACCGCTTCGGTCAGCGCGGTCGAGGTCGGCGCCACGCGCTGCTCGGCGGCGCGCACGCGCTCCACCAGCGCGGTGTAGCGCGCGGCGTAGGCGGCGTCCTGGTAATCCACCAGGAAGGCGTGGCGGCGCGCGACCAGCTCGGGCAGCGAGCGCGACAGGCGGCTGTCGTCCAGCGGCGCGTGGCCGGCCTCGCCGCTCTCGGCGGCGGCTGGCAGCTCGCGCGCCGGCCGCGGATTGGCGGGATTGCGCGGCGCGGCGCTGGCGCCGGCCTCGTGGCCTTCCCACTCGCCCGGCGGCAGCTGCTGCAGACCCGGCGCCTGGCGTTCGCGTTCGTCCGCGGCCGGATCGGTGAGGCCGGCCGCACGCCGCACCGCTGGCAGGTCCAAGGCCGCCAGGCGGCCCCAGGCGAAGGCCTGCTGGTTCATCGCCACGGCCGCGCCGTTGAGCTCGATCGCGCGCATCAGCGCCGCGTGCGACAGCGGCACCAGGCCCTGCTGCCAGGCGTAGCCGAGCATGAACAGGTTGCTGGCGATGGCGTCGCCGAGCAGCGCGGTGGCCAGCTGGGTGGCGTCGAGCAGCAGCGGATCGCGCCCGCCCAGCGCCAGGCGCACGCCGGCAATGATCTCGGCGGCCGGGAACTGCATGTCCGGGTGCGTGGTGAAGGTGCCCGGCATCGCCTCGTAGCTGTTGAGCACCACCTGCGAGCGATCGCCGCGCACCTTGGACAGCGCCCAGTAGTCGTTGACCACCACCATGTCGCAACCCAGCACCAGGTCGGCCTCGCCGGCGGCGATGCGCACCGCGTGCAGGTCCTCGGGCTGGCGCGCAATGCGGATATGCGTGGTGACCGCGCCGCCCTTCTGCGCCAGGCCGGTCTGGTCGAGCACGCTGGCGCCCTTGCCCTCCAGGTGTCCGGCCATGCCCAGCAGCGCGCCGATGGTGACCACGCCGGTGCCGCCGACACCGGTGATGAGGATGTTCCAGGGCTGGCTCAGGTCGCTGCGGAAGCTCGGCGCTGGCAGTTGCTCCAGCAGCGCCGCGGCGTCGGCCTTGCGGCCCTTGCGCGGCTGCCCACCGTGCACGGTGACGAAGCTGGGGCAGAACCCGGACACGCAGGAGTAGTCCTTGTTGCAGCTGGACTGGTCGATCTGGCGCTTGCGTCCGTACTCGGTCTCCTTCGGCAGCACCGATACGCAGAAGCTCTTCTCGCCGCAGTCGCCACAGCCTTCGCAGACCAGCGAGTTGACCAGCACGCGCTTGGGCGGATCGGGCAGCTTGCCGCGCTTGCGCCGGCGCCGCTTCTCGGTGGCGCAGGTCTGGTCGTAGATCAGCACGCTGGTGCCCTTGACCTCGCGCAGGTGCCGCTGCACCGCGTCCAGCTCGCTGCGGTCGTGGAACTCCACGTCGCTGGGGAACAGCTCGCGGCGCCGCGTCCACTTGCCGATGTCGTCGCTGACCAGGGCGATGGTGTGCACGCCCTCGGCGCGCATCTGCCGGGCGATGTCGGGCACGCTGAGGGTGCCGTCCACCGGCTGTCCGCCGGTCATCGCCACCGCGTCGTTGTAGAGGATCTTGTAGGTGATGTTGACGCCGGCGGCGATCGACTGGCGGATCGCCAGCGAGCCGCTGTGGAAATAGGTGCCGTCGCCCAGGTTCTGGAACACGTGCGGGGTGTCGGTGAACGGTGCCTGCCCGGCCCAGGTGACGCCTTCGCCGCCCATGTGGGTGAAGGTGTCGGTGGCGCGGTCCATCCACGTCACCATGTAGTGGCAGCCGATGCCGCCGAGCGCGCGCGAGCCTTCCGGCACCACCGTGGAGGTGTTGTGCGGGCAGCCGGAGCAGTAGTGCGGCACGCGCGGGAAATTGGCGCGCGGCAGCGCCATCTCGGCTTCCTTGGCCTCCATCCAGCGCAGTCGCTGCTCGATCGAGTCGGTATTCACCGCGGCCGACTGCGGCAGGCGCAGGATGCGCTGGCCGATCACCCCGGCGATGGTGGCCGGGGTCAGTTCGCCAGTGGACGGCAGGATCCATTCGCCGGCCTCGTCGTACTTGCCGACGATGCTCGGGCGCGGGCCGGCGCTGGCCGGCCAGTTGTAGAACTGCTCCTTCATCTGCCGCTCGATGAAGGCCTTCTTCTCCTCCACCACGACGATGTCCTGCAGCCCGCGCGCGAACGCGGCGATGCCCAGCGGCTCCAGCGGCCAGGTCATGCCGACCTTGTACACGCGGATGCCGATGCGCGCGCAGGCGTCCGCGTCCAGGCCCAGGTATTCCAGCGCCTGCAGCACGTCCAGGTAGCTCTTGCCGGTGGTGACGATGCCCAGCCGTGCCTGCGGCGCATCCATCACCGTGCGGTCGATGCCGTTGGCGCGGGCGAAGGCCTGCGCCGCGCGCACCGCATAACGATGCAGGCGCATTTCCTGGTCCAGCGGCGGATCCGGCCAGCGGATGTTGAGGCCGCCCGGCGGCAGCTCGAAATCCTCCGGCAGCACGATCTGCCGCGCGAACGGATCCACCTGCACCGAGGCCGAGGATTCCACCGTCTCGGCGATGGTCTTGAAGCCGATCCAGCGCCCGGTGTAGCGGCTCATCGCCCAGCCGAGCAGGCCCATGTCGAGGATGTCCTGCACCCCGGCCGGATTGAGCACCGGCATCATCGCGCTGACGAACTCGTCCTCCGAGCCGTGCGGCAGGGTCGAGCTGCGGCAGGCGTGGTCGTCGGCGGCCAGCGCCAGCACGCCGCCATGGCGCGAGGTGCCGGCGGCGTTGCCGTGCTTGAACACGTCGCCGCAGCGGTCCACGCCCGGCCCCTTGCCATACCACATGGCGTACACGCCATCCACGCGCGCGCCGGGGAACAGGTTGGTCTGCTGCGTGCCCCAGACCATGGTCGCGCCCAGGTCCTCATTGAGTCCGGGCTTGAACACCACGTTGGCCGCGTCCAGATGCTTGCGCGCGCGCCACAGTTCCAGGTCGAAACCGCCCAGCGGGCTGCCGCGGTAGCCGCTGACGAATCCACCGGTGTTCAGCCCGGCGGCGCGGTCGCGCAGTTGCTGCATCAATGGCAGCCGCACCAGCGCCTGCACCCCGGACAGATAGATGCGGCCATCGGTGCGGGTGTACTTGTCTTCCAGCGTATAGCGGGTATCCACGCCGTCGGTGGCCGCTGCGGCGAGGGAGGACGACGGACGCGGATCGGCGATGCGGTTCATGGCTTGCCCGGAAATGGAAGGCTGGCGGGCGCGCAGCGCCTGCCGCGCGCGATCGCCCCGATTGTATCAGCGGCGATTTTTGCGCCCGTTCTCGTCCACGCCGGCCCTGGCGGGGTAGGATGGGACCTGGGTGAGGGGATCACTCCAGGGGATTGCAGCAGTGAAGGCATACACATACGCAGTGGCCGCGATGCTGGCCTGCATCGGCCTGGCCACCGCGGCCAGCGTGCGGGCGCAGGCATTGCCGGCACCGAAAGAGTTCTACTTCGACGAAGACCGCGGCACCACCCGTCCGGTCACCGCCATCGCCGGCAGCGGCGAGGCCCTGGTGGATCGCCTGGCCAGTACCGTGCAGCGCGATCCCAACGCCAACGAGGCGCGCGCGCAGCTGGCCGGCATCGCCATGGCCGGCGGCCGCCAGGAACTGGGCGAACAGCTGTATCAGGCCGCGTTGCATGCGCTGCCCGCCGGCGTGCAGCGGCGCCAGGTGCAGTGGAACTATGGCTGGGACCTGCTGCGCGCGGGTGATCCGGCGCGCGCGCTGGCGCAGTGGAGCGCACTGGTCAACGGCCGCCCGGCGGCACCGGACTGGCTGCCGCCGACCCTGGCGCTGGTGTTGTGGCGGTTGCAGCGCAAGGACGAGGCCGTGAAGTGGTACGCCGCGGCGGCGCGCACCTGGCCGGACAAGTGGGGCGCCAATGCCGATTTCGCCGCCTTGCTGCCGGCCTGGCGCGACGACGAGCGCGCGACCCTTGCCGAGGTGCAGGCCGCCTGGAAGGCCGCGCCGCCGGCCTGGCCCTGAGGCACGCGGGTCCAGGAAGCACGACGCGGCCTGCGCAAGTGGCCGGCGCAATCCAGGGTCCGGGTGTAGTCGGTCGCACAGCGCACCGTGTCGTCGCGCCTGCGCGGAGCGCCGGCCCGCGCTGGGCGCAGGCCAGGTCCGGCTTCGGTCGCGCGATGCCTCGACGGCCTGCGTGCACAGGCCATGCGATGATGCCGCGTACCCGCTGATTTCGTGCTGTGCCGATGGCTTTCGATGCGTTCGCCCTGATGTTGGTCATGCTGGCGCTCGGCAAGCTGTTCGCGCGTCAGCGCGTCCTGCCGGCCAACACCACCGAGGTGCTCAACGGGGTGGTGCTGTACCTGTGCCTGCCGGCCTCGGTGCTGATCTACGTGCCGCGCCTGCAGTTCAACCTGGAACTGCTCGGATTGATGCTGACGCCGTGGCTGCTGACCGGCGTGAGCGCGCTGGCGATGCTGGCCTTGCGCCGGCCGTTGCGGCTGCGCCGGGATCAGCAGGCGGTGCTGCTGCTGTGCGTGGCGCTGGGCAATTCCAGCTTCATCGGCTACCCGATGGTGCGTGCGCTGCTCGGCGAGGCGGCTTTGCCGTATGCGGTGGTCTACGACCAGTTCGGCACCTTCGTGCTGCTGTCCAGCTTCGGCCTGTACGTGCTGGCGCGCTACAGCGGCGAGGCGCCGCCGTCGCCACGGCAGACGCTGTTGCGCATGGCGCGGTTCCCGCCGCTGTGGGCGCTGCTGTTCGCGCTGACCCTGATGCCGGCGCAGCCGCCGGCGTGGATCGCCTCCGGCCTGCAGCACCTGGCCGACGCGATGCTGCCGCTGGTGATGCTGGCGGTGGGGTTCTCGATCCAGTTGCGCTTGCCGCGCGAGGAACTAGCGCCGCTGGCCGCCGGCCTGCTGTTGAAACTGCTGGTGCTGCCGGCCCTGGCCTGGCCGCTGTCGTGGGCGCTGGGCCTGCGCGGGCAGGCGCTGCAGGCCAACGTGCTGGAATCGGCGATGCCGACCATGATCACCGCCGCGCTGCTGGCGATCTCGCATCGCCTGGCGCCGCGCCTGGCCGCGGCCCTGGTCGGCTACGGGATTCTGCTGTCGCTGGTGACCTTGCCGGCCTGGGCGTGGTTGTTGGGGGCGTTGCGGTAGCGGCGATGTCACGTCTCGCCGCAAGGTGTCGGGGCTAAGGGGCGGCGCCTCGATCGGCATTGCGTGCGTGTCCGTACCCTCATCCGCCCCTTCGGGGCACCTTCCCCCAAAAAGGGGGCCGTGGTCCCGACGGGAGAAGGGAGAAGCGTAAGCCCCTCTCCCCCCGGGAGAGGGGTTGGGGTGAGGGTCGGGGCGCAGCCTCGCACAGCGGCATCGCCCGGTGACACCAACCGCCCGCAACTAATCCGCCGGCACCGTCCGCCCGCTGGCCCAGCTGCGCAGCGCCTGCACCTGTTCGGCCATCAGCACCGACAGCGGTCGGGTAGTGCGGATCTCCTGCATCAGCAGGTCGGTATCCAGCGGTCGCTGTTCGGCATGCGCGGCATACAGCCCGGAGACGATCGCCTGTTCGATCTCGGCACCGGAGAAGCCGTCGGTGGCGGCGGCCAAGGCCGGCAGCGCGAACGCGTCGGCGTGCAACTGCCGCCGGGTCAGATGCAGGCGCAACAGCTCCACCCGCGCCTGCGCATCGGGCAGGTCGACGAAGAAGATCTCGTCGAAGCGGCCCTTGCGCAGCAGCTCCGCCGGCAGTTCGTGCACCTGGTTGGCGGTGGCGACGATGAACACCCCGGCGCTGCCGTCGGCGCTGCCGCGTTCGGCCATCCAGGTCAGCAGCGTGCCGAGCACGCGCCGCGATACGCCGCCGTCCTCGCCGCCGCTGGCCAGGCCCTTCTCGATCTCGTCCATCCACAGCACGCACGGCGCCAGTTGCTCGACCGCGGCCAGCGCGTCGCGCAGGTTCTTCTCGGTCTCGCCGTGGTACTTGGCGTAGAGCGCGCCCATATCCAGGCGCAGCAGCGGCACGCCGAACCCCGCCGCGGTGGCCTTGGCCAGCATCGACTTGCCGCAGCCCTGCACGCCGAGCAGCAGCACGCCCTTGGGCGGGTCCAGCCCCGGCGGCGCGGTGCCGGCGAACACCGCGCGGCGCTGTGCGATCCACTGCTTGAGCCGGCGCGCACCGGCCACGTCCTCGAAGCGCGTGGCATCGTTGTCGTACTGCAGGTGGCCGCTGCGGTTGAGCAGTTCGAACTTGAGCTTGGCCAGTTGCGGCAGATCGGAGGCGGTGAGCGCGCCGTCGGCGTAGATCAGTTGCCGGGCGATGCGCCGCGCATCGATCAGGCTGAGCCCACGCAGATTGCGCAGGATCTGCTTGACCGCCTCGCCGTCGACCTCGACCCGGCGTCCGCCGAACTCGCGCGCATAGCCCAGCGCCTCCTCCTGCACCATCTTCAGCAGGGCGTTGGCGTCGGGCAGGCGTGGATTGAAGCGGGTCGCCAGCGCTTCCAGCTCGGCCGGCAGCTCGATCCGCGTGCCGATCAGCACCAGCACGTGCGGCTGGCAGTGGCGGCGCTCGACGATGTCGCGCAGCAGGCGCTGGTGGCTGGCGTAGCCCAGGTACGGGGTGACGTCGAGCAGCAGGTAGATGCCGCGCTGATCGGCCTGCTTGATCGCCTGCAGCACCGCGCTGGCGTCCGGCGGCCCGCTCGGCGGGTCCTCGCGGTCCAGGTCGATGCGGCGCAGGCCCTCGGTGATCGACCAGCGGTGCAGGGCGCGCCAGACCTGCATCAAGGCCTGCCGGAACAGGTCGACGATGCGCGCCTCCTCCTGCGTCTCGATCACGATCAGGGGCGTGTTGGCGCGGATCAGCGCGACCAGGTCCTGCAGCTCGCTCATGGCATCGGAAGGCGAAGGGGGCCGCCACGATAGCAAGCCCGGCGGCTGGCGGCGTGCTGCGCGTTGACTACCGGCTGACGTAGGGCCGGTGTACGCTCCGGCTTCTTCCCCCGGAAGCGAGGCGTGCATGAAGACGATCCTGGTGGCCGGCTCCAAGGGCGGCGTGGGCAAGACCACGGTCGCCACGCACCTGGCGGCGTCCTACGCGCTGGCAGGCAAGCGCACGGTGCTGGCCGATGCCGATCCGCAGGGCTCCTCGACCCGCTGGGCCGAACGCCGTGCCGGGCTGGACAGTGCGGTGCTGCCGATCGACGCCAGCCGCAAGCGCAGCTGGCGCGCGGCGCTGCCCGACGACGCGCAGCGGGTGATCGTCGATGCCGCCGCCGGCGCCATGGCCGAGGACCTGGGCCATTTCCTCGACGAGGCGGACGCGGTGGTGGTGCCGGTGATGCCCTCGGCGCTGGACATCGAGGCCACCGTCGGCTTCCTCAACACCCTGGCCAAGGTGCCGCGGGTGCACCAACGCAAGCTGCCGGTCGGACTGGTGCTCAACCGCAGCAAACCCTGGACCAATGCCACCCAGCAGGCGCTGCAGATGCTCGCCGAATGGCCCTACCCGGTGGTGGCGCAACTGCGCGACAGCCAGGCCTACGTGGTGCTGGTGGGGCTGGGCCGCAGCCTGTTCGATTACCACTCCGTCCAGGTCCGCGACCACCAGCAGGACTGGGAACCGTTGCTCAAGTGGCTCAAGAAGGCCTGACCGATGACCATCGTTTTGCGAGAAGTGATCCTGCTGCGCCATGCCCACGCCGAACCGGCCGACACCGGCCAGGCCGATTTCGACCGGCCGCTGTCGCCGCACGGCCTGGCCGAGGCCGAGGCGGCCGGGCGCTGGCTGCTGGAACAGCGGCTGGTGCCGGACCGGGTGCTGTGTTCGCCGGCCCGCCGCGCCCGCGAGACCCTGGAGGCGGTGCTGGAGCTGACCGGCTACGTCGAGCAGCGCCTGGAGCCGCGCATCTACGAGGCGACCTCGGGCACCCTGGCCGATCTGCTGGACGGCCACCGCGACGTCGAGCGGCTGTTGCTGGTCGGCCACAACCCGGGCCTGGAGCGGCTGGCGGCACTGATGCACAGCGGCCAGTCCGGCGACTACCGCGGCATGCCCACCGCCAGCGTCGCCGTGCTCGGGGTGCCGCACGACGCGGCGATCGAGCCGGGCGTGGCGCGGCTGACCGCGTTCTGGTGGCCCTGAGCCCGCTGCGCAGGTCCCTGCGGCCGGCGCTGTGCGCCGCGCTGCTGCCGTTGTGGCTGTGGTGCGCCGTCGGCCACGCGCAGGTGACGCCGGCCTTGCTGGCGCCCGGCGAATACGCCCTGGACCCGGCGCAGTCGCGCTTCGGGTTCGAGATCCGCACGCGCTTCGGCCAGCGCATCGAAGGCTTCTTCCCGCGCTACGAGGGCACCGTGCACGTGCTGCCCGACGGCCGCCACCAGGTGCACCTGCGCCTGTTCACCGCCTACGTGGAGATCCCCGGCAAGCCGCGCTATACCGGCTGGATGCGCGGCGAGGATTTCTTCGACGCGCCGCGCTACCCCACCGTGTCCTTCGACTCGCAGCCGTTCTCGCCGCAGGTGCTGGGCAAGGGCGGGCCGATCCCCGGCACCCTGAGCATCCGCGGGGTCAGCCACGCCGAGACGCTGACCGTCATGCCGGCCGCATGCACCCGTGCAGGCTATGATTGCGATGTCATCAGCCGCGGTACGGTATTGCGTGGACGTTACGGAATGGACAAGTGGGATCTGGCCTTGAGCGACCGGGTCACCTTCGTGCTGCGCGCACGCCTGACCGAGGCGGCCACTCGGTGATATCAAAATTGATGCGGGTGCTGGTGGTGGTGGCGCTGCTGCTCGGCAGCGGCTGCGCGAGCCTGTCGCAGGCGCAGCACGGCCGTGCCGTGGCGATCGCCGAGGCCGCGCGCGACCGCCAGGTCGACTGCACGCGCGGGGACCACTGCGCGCTGGCCTCGCCGCTGCGCGGGCTGGCCGGCAAGGCCTTCGCCCAGTCCGGCGACGGCGCCCCGCGGCACTACGCCACCATCCTCGACCATGGCGAAGAGGCGCTGGTGGCGCGGATCAACCTGATCCGCAGCGCCAGCCGCAGCATCGACCTGCAGACCTACATCTTCGACAAGGACGACAGCGCGCGGCTGGTGATGGACGAACTGCTGGCCGCGGCGCGGCGCGGGGTGCAGGTGCGCGTCCTGATCGACCAGCTCTCGGCGATCTCCGACCTGCAGATCCTCGGCGCGCTGGCCGGCGCGCACGAGAACTTCTCGCTGCGCATCTACAACCCCACCTTCGGCCTGGCCAAGCCCAACTACTTCCACTACGCCGCCAGCGTGCTGTGCTGCTTCCGCCGCTTCAACCAGCGCATGCACAACAAGCTGCTGGTGATCGACGATGCGATCGGCGTGGTCGGCGGGCGCAACTACCAGGACGACTATTACGACTGGGACGCCGAGTACAACTTCCGCGACCGCGACGTGCTGGTCGCCGGCCCGGTGGCGCGGTCGATGGCCGCCAACTTCGACGCCTACTGGGCGGCGCGGCGCAGCGTGCCGGTGGCGCGGCTCAACGACGTCGGCAAGTTGCTGCTGCGGCAGGGCGTGCCGGCGATGCCGCCGGCGCAGTTCCTGCGCCCGGAGCGGGTGCAGCGGGTCAGCGAGGAGGCGTCCGATCCGGCCTTCGTGGAGAACGCCTTCGTGCTGCCGGCGTTGCCGGTGAAGCATGTGGACTACGTCGCCGACCTGCCGCAGAAGCACCGCCGCGAACACGGCCCCAAGGCCATCTCCACCGCGCCCAAGCTCGACCGGCTGATTGCCGAGGCGCGCGAGGAGATCATCCTGCAGACGCCGTACCTGGTGCTGTCGGACCCGGCGCAGGAGATCTTCCGCGACCTGCGCAAGCGCACCCCGCCACCGCGCGTGGTGGTGGCGACCAACAGCCTGGCCGCCACCGACAACCCGGTGGTGTACGCGCTGTCCTACAAGTACAAGCGCCGCAACCTGCGCGAACTGGGCTTCGACATCTACGAGTACAAGCCGTTCCCGCTGGATGCGCCGGTGGACTACGCCAACCTGCTGCCGGCGCCGTTGCAGGGCGAGCTGCCGGCCGCGCCGGCCAGCGGCGAAAACGCAGGCGAGCACGGCGGCGGCGATACCGGCAGCGGGCGCAACACGCTGTTGGGCGGCAGCGCCGCCGGACGCAGTTCGCTGCTCGGCAGCGGCAGTGGCGGGCCGTCCGGCAGCCGCGGCGACGGCAGCCAGGTCGCGCGCCGTGTGCTGCGCACCGAGACCCGTCCCTCGTACCTGAGCCGGCGCATCGCCAACCGGCCGCTGCCGGTGACCCGCGAGGGCGCGCGCATGGGCCTGCACGCCAAGTCGCTGGTGGTGGACCGCCGCGTCGGCGTGATCGGCACCCACAACTTCGACCCGCGCAGCGAGACCTACAACACCGAGGGCGCGGTGATCGTCGACGATCCGGCGTTCGCGCAGGCGCTGGCGGCCAGCATCGGCCGCGACATCGAGCCGGAGAATTCCTGGGTGGTGGCGCCGCGGGTCAAGCCGCCGGTGCTGTCGGGCCTGAACTACAGCATGGGCAAGGTCTCCGAGGCGCTGCCGGTGCTGGACTTCTGGCCATGGCGCTACGCCACCGACTACGAATTCCAGCCCGGCCCCGACTGCCCGGCGCCGCTGACCCGGCGCGACCCGGGCTTCCACCGCTGCTACAACGCGGTGGGCGACTTCCCGGAGGTCAACGTCGGCCCCAAGTGGCTGCTGGTGCGGATGTTGACCGCGTTCGGCTCGGGGCTGGTGCCGATTCTTTGAGTGGCTGGGATTGGGGAGTCGGGATTGGGGATTCGTAAAAGCAGATCCCTGCGACCGGATGCTTCGTGCAGGCGCGATAATGTCCGCCGCGGGGTGCCGCTCTTGCGAATCCCCAATCCCCAATCCCCAATCCCGGCCGTCCAATGTCCTTTCGCGAACCTGCCGATCTCGCCGTCCTCAACGCCGATTGCCGCGACACCCTGATCGCGCAGTTGGGCATCGTCTTCACCGAGGCCGGGCCGGACTGGCTGCGGGCGACGATGCCGGTGGACGCGCGCACGCGGCAGCCGTACGGGCTGCTGCACGGCGGTGCGTCGGTGGTGCTGGCCGAGACCCTGGGCAGCACCGCCGGCAACCTGTGCGTGGAGCCGGGGCGGATCTGCGTGGGCCTGGAAATCAACGCCAACCACCTGCGCAGCGCGCGCAGCGGCGTGGTCACCGGCACCGCGCGGCCGCTGCACGTGGGCCGGACCACGCAGGTGTGGGAAATCCACATCGAGGACGCGGCCGGCAAGCCGGTGTGCGTGTCGCGGCTGACCCTGGCGGTGGTCGACCGCGGCTGAGCCCGGTGCCAGGCTGAACCCTGCCTCGGCGGTCACGGGCGAGGTGTCTGCGGCCGCGTCTTCGGGGTGACACAATTGTCCGCTAGGCCCCCGCTTCCGGTACCCTTGTTCGAATGAGCGAGTTCTCCCCACCCGCCATGCGCCAATACGGTGGGGCGCTGCGCTGGGTTCGTTACGGCTACCGCGTGCCGCTGCTGGCGTTGCACGTGCTGTTGTCGCTGCCGTTCCTGCTGGTGTGCATGGCGCTGTCGCCCGGCCGCGCCGGCACCGAATCCTTCGGCGACCGCATGGTCTGCTGGTGGTCGACCTGGCTGCTGCGCATCTTCGGCCTGCGCGTGCGCCGCATCGGCGCGCCGCTGCCCAATCCGGTGCTGTTCGTCGCCAACCACGTCAGCTGGATCGACATCGTGATGCTGCACAGCCAGCGCATGATGGGCTTCGTCGCCAAGCGCGAGATCGCCGGGTGGCCGCTGGTCGGTTGGCTGGCCGCGCGCGGGCAGACCATCTTCCACCAGCGCGGCAGCACCGAATCGCTGGGCGGGGTGTTGCAGGCGATGCTGGAGCGGCTGCGCTCCGGCTGCTCGGTCGGTGTGTTCCCGGAAGGGCGCACCCGCGGCGGCCAGGACGTGGGGCCGTTCCATGCGCGCATCTTCCAGGCCGCGGTCGAGGCCGAGGTGGCGGTGCAGCCGGTGGCGCTGCGCTACGGCGCCGGCGGCTCGGCGCAGCAGATCGTCGCGTTCGGGCCGCACGAGAGTTTCTTCGCCAACTTCCTGCGCCTGCTCGGCGAGCCGGGGCGGGTGGCCGAGGTGCATTTCCTGGAGCCGATCCGGCTGCAGGACGTGGAAGGGCGCCGGCGCATCGCCGAGATCTCGCGCGCGCGGATCGTCACGGCGATGGCACAACCCTGAACAGCGGGCCACTGCCGACGCCGCGCTTGACCGATTACTCCAGTCGACAGGCGCAAGCTCGCTGCCCATGAACGCAACCGATTACTCCCCCCCACGCTGGCTGCGCAACCCGCACGTCCAATCGGTACTGGGTTCGAGCCTGCTGCGCGTGCGCCGTGGCGAACAGTTGCTCGCCGCCAGCGGCGCCACCACCACCTCGCACATCCTCGACGGCGGCGACGGCGTGCGCCTGCAGGGCTGGCTCAGCGTGCCGGCCGGCGAAGCGCCGCGCGGCACGGTGCTGCTGCTGCACGGCTGGGAAGGCAGCGCCGATTCCAGCTACATGCGCCTGACCGCGGCGAAGATGCTGGCGCTGGGCTACCAGGTGTTCCGGCTCAACTTCCGCGACCACGGCGGCACCCACCACCTCAACGTGGACCTGTTCCACTCCGAGCGGCTGGATGAAGTGGTCAATGCCGCCTGCGACCTGTGGCAGCGCTTCCCGGCGCCGACCCTGCTCGCGGCCGGCTACTCGCTGGGCGGCAACTTCGCCCTGCGCCTGGCGCTGCGCGCGCCGGCGGCGGGGCTGCCGCTGCAGCACGTGGCCGCGGTGTGCCCGCTGCTGGACCCGGCCACCACCATGCAGCGCATCGAGAACGGCCCGCAGTTCTACGACTGGTACTTCCGCCGCAAGTGGCGCGAGTCGCTGCTGCGCAAGCGCGAACTGTTCCCCGACCGCCACGGCTACGACGACGCCACCCTGGCGCTGGACATGCGCGGGCTGATGGCCTGGCTGGCCGAGCGCCACGCCGGCTTCGCCAGCCTGGACGCCTACTTCGATAGCTACTGCATCGCCGGCGAGCGCCTGCAAGGCCTGCGCGTGCCGGCCGACATCCTGATGGCCGAGGACGACCCGGTGATCCCGCTGGACGACTTCCGCAGCTGGCGCCTGCCTGACCTCGCACGGCTGGAAATCGCCCGCTGGGGCGGGCATTGCGGCTTCATCGAGAACGCGCGCGGTGACGGCTTCGCCGAACGCTGGGTGGCCGAACGGCTGACCGAGGGGCTGGTGGAGGCCTGACCGGCGTTGCGCGCAGGCCGGCGGGCGACCTCGCCCGCGCCGGCGTGCGGCAGGCGGTCAGCAGGGGGGGCGCACCGGGATTCCCGGGTGCGGCACGCGTCGACGCTCCTTCCGCCGTTCCCGCACCATCACCGCCGTCACCACGTAGCGCTGCCCGGCGCACGGGTCATCTGCGCAGCCCGGCATGCTCGGCACACCTCGCCGTCGCGTCGCCTCAGTCCGCCCGCAGCGTCGGCGACACGGCCGCTTCAGCGAGGTCCGACGCCGCCCTCCTTGCCCGCCGGCTGGCCGCAGGCGCCCGCGCAGGGCGGCCCGATGCTCCCGCTACAATGCGGGTTTGCCCCGAGCCGGAACTCCATGCACGAGCCCATTCTCGACGCCCTGCGCCGCCAGGACACCGCCGACGCGCTGCGTCTCGCCCAGACCTGGGCTGCCGAGGCCACCGACGACCCGCAGGCCTTCCGCTGGCTGGCGCTGGCGCAGCAGCAGCACGGCGAGACCGCCGCCGCGCTGGACAGCATCGGCCGTGCGATCGCGCTGGCACCGGAAGACGCCGGCCTGCACCTGCTGCACGCCGGCATGCTGGTCAGCGCCAACGACCTGGCCCAGGCCGAGGACGCATTGGCGCAGACCGCGGCGCTGGATCCCAACGAATTCCTCGCCTACGTGATGCGCGCGCATCTGGCGCTGGGCCGCGGCGACCTGGACGAAGTGGAGCGGCTCAGCCGCACCGCCGCGCGCCTGCAACCGGAGCATCCGCAACTGCTCGGCGTGGACGGCATGCTGGCGCTGCGCCGCGGCGACGCCGACCGCGCGCTGGCGCTGCTGTCGCGCGCCAGCAACGCCCTGCCGGAGGATCCGCGCCTGCTCTACGCGCTGGGTTTCGCCTACCTGGACAAGCAGCACTTCGCCTTCGCCGAGACCGCGTTCCGCCGCGTCGCCGCGCTCACCCCGGGCACCAGCGCGGCGATGATGGCGCTGGTCGCGCAACTGGCCTACCGCCAGGGTCGCCTGGACGACGCCATCACCGCGCTGGAAACGGTGCTGGCCGCTCCGGCCGGCGACACCGCCAACATGCGCCGGCTGGCCGGCGAATACGCCTTGCAGGCCGACCGCCCGGCCGAGGCGCTGGAACATCTGCGCCGCACCCTGGCGGTGGCGCCGGCCGACCGTCGCACCCTGCACGCCGCGCTGATCGCCTGGCAGCGGCTGGGCACGCTCGACGACGCCCGTGCCACCCTGGAAGCGGCCCTGGCCACCACCACCGACGCCCACGACCTATGGCTGGCGCGGCTGGCGCTGGAGCCGGTGGGCGGCCCCGAGGCGCGCGCGCTGATCGCACGCTGGCAGGCGGCGATGCCGGCGCATGTGCCGGCGCTGGAAGCGCAACTGCGCGTGCACGACATGGCCGGCGAACGCGACCAGGGCGAAGCCGTGGCGCAGCGCATCGTGGCGCTGGAACCGGGCCGGCTCAGTGGCGAGGAACGCCTGGTCGAGGCGCTGCTGGAGCGCGGCGAGCACGATGCCGCCATCGACCACGTGCGCGGCCTGATGCAGCGCATGCCCGAACGCGACCGCACCGTGGTGCGGCCGTGGCTGGCGGCGGTGCAGGATGCCGCTGGACGCCCGAAGGACGCGCTCGCGACCTGGGTGGCCTTCCAGGAGGAACAGCTGCCGCACCGCCTGCCGCTGCCGCCGCTGGGCCAGGCCCCGGCGCAGTGGCCGCCGCTGGGCGCGGTCGATCCGCAGAACCAGGCGCGTCCGCTGTTCGTCTGGGGTCCGCCGGGCAGCGGCGTGGAGCGGGTGATCGCGGTGATCGACGCGGCCAGCCCGGTGCTGCGCGGCGACCGCTTCGGCCCGCAGCCGCCGACCGATGGCCTGCAACGCTTCCGCAGCGTCGAGGAACTGGACAGCGGCGCCCTGGACGGTGCGGCGCTGGTCGCCGAGTGGCGCGCGCAACTGCCGGCGCGCGGCGTCGGCGACGGCAACATCGTCGACTGGCTGCTGTGGTGGGACAACGCGCTGCTGCGCGCGCTGCGCCCGCACCTGCCGGAAGGGCGGCTGCTGGTGGTGCTGCGCGACCCGCGCGACATGCTGCTGGACTGGCTGGCCAACGGTGCCCCGGCGCCGCTGGGCCTGGCCTCGCCGGAGACCGGCGCGCAGTGGCTGGCGGCGGTGCTGGCGCAGGTCGCCGACCTGCACGAACAGGATCTGTATCCGCACCATCTGGTGCGCCTGGACGGGACCGAGCACGATCCGGCCGGCGTGGCGGCGGCGCTGGAGCAGGCGTTCGGCGTGGCGTTCCCGACCATCGCCACGGTCGGCCCGCCGCGCCTGGCTGCCGGCCATTGGCGTGCCTATGCCACGCCGCTGGCCGCCGCGTTCGCGCTGCTGACGCCGGTGGCGGTGCGCCTTGGCTACCCTGAAACCTGATTCCCCAAGGAGATTCACGCATGCGTCTTCGCAGTGACAGCATCCAGCCGGGTCAGCCCATTGCCGCGACCTACGCGATGGGCCAGGCCGACGGCTTCGGCGGCAACCGCAATCCCCACCTGGCCTGGGACGCGGTGCCGGCCGGCACCCAGTCCTTCGTGCTGCTGTGCGTCGATCCGGACGTGCCGACCGTGGCCGAGATGGTCGGCCGCGACGATGTGCAGATCCCGGTCGAACAACCGCGCACCGAATTCGTGCATTGGGTGGCGGTGGACCTGCCGGCCGACCTGCGCGAGATCGCCGAAGGCAGCGCCAGCGACGGCGTGGTGGCCAAGGGCAAGCAGCCACCGTCCGGCCTGGCGGGCGCGCGGCAGGGGTTGAACAGCTACACCGACTGGTTCGCCGGCGACGCGGCGATGGGCGGCGACTACTACGGCTACGACGGCCCGTATCCGCCGGCCAACGACCTGCGCGTGCACCGCTACTTCTTCCGCCTGTTTGCCCTGGACGTGGCGCAGCTCGACGTGCCGGCACGCTTCACCGCCGCCGACGCCCTGCGCGCGATGCAGGGCCACGTACTGGCCGAAGCCAGCCTGCACGGCACCTACAGCCTCAATCCGGCGGTGAAGTAAGCCGCAAAGCCCCTCTCCCCCCGGGAGAGGGGTTGGGGTGAGGGTCGGAGCGCGAAGCGCCTCGCTAATCCTGTCATTGCGAGGCTTCGCCCGTACCCTCATCCGCCCCTGCGGGGCATCTTCTCCCGATGGGAGAAGGGAGAAGCCGAGCCCCTCTCCCCTCGGGAGAGGGGTTGGGGTGAGGGTACGGAGCGCGCAGCGCCTCGCCGATCTGTCATTGCGAGGCTTCGCCCGTACCCTCATCCGCCCCTGCGGGGCACCTTCTCCCGGGGGGAGAAGGGACGCGCCGAGCCCCTCTCCCGCCGGGAGAGGGGTTGGGGTGAGGGTCCGGCGCGCGTAGCGCCTCGCCGACTCAAACCCTCAGGCCGCCGGCAACCACAGCAGCAACGCCGCGCCCAGCACGATCCGGTACACCGCGAAGGCGGTGAAGCGGTGCGACTTGATGTAGCCCAGCAGCCACTTCACCACCACGAAGCCGGTGACCATCGAGGCGACGAAGGCCAGCGCCACGTCGCCCCAGTTCTCGCTGCCCAGGCCGCCGTCCTTGTACAGCTCCAGGAACGAATAGGCGCTGGCCGCGAACATGGTCGGGATGCCGACCAGGAAGGCGAACTCGGCCGCGGCCGAGCGCTTGCTCAGGCCCAGCAGCATCGCCAGGAAGATCGTCGCCGCCGAGCGCGAGGTGCCGGGGAACACGCCGGCCACCACCTGCGCCAGGCCGACCGCGATGGCCACCGTCCAGGTCACCGTCTCGCGCTCCGGCATGCGCGCAGCGAAGTACTCGGCCACCAGCATCCACACGCCGCCGATCACCAGCGCCCAGGCCACCGGCTGCACGCTGTCGGGCAACTGCCAGCCGGCCTTGCGGACGATGAGACCGACCACCGCGGTCACCAGGAAGGCAGCGCCCAGCTTGAACGCGTAGTCGCGGTTGGCGCGGTCGCCCAGGCCGGTGGCCAGATCCCAAAGGCGCTGACGGAACACCAGGGTGGTGGCCAGGATCGCGCCGGCCTGGATCACGATGTTGAAGAAGTCGGACCGGTGGCCGAGCCAGCGCTCGGCGATCAACAGGTGCCCGGTGCTGGAGATGGGCAGGAATTCGGTCAGGCCTTCGATGATGCCCAGCAGCAGGGCCGACAACAGATCGCTCATGGAGGAAAGGGTCGCTTTGGGGGAGGGGAAGCTGCGCAAGGATAGAGCATCCGCCTTGCGCACAAATTTGGTGCGTTCAGGTATGAATGCACCACAAAAGTGCAGTGCATTTGCATCCTTCGCGTGCACGCTTCAGCAGAATCAAGGGCTTGTGAGTGCCACACGCTTGGCATGGCGATTGCTGATACTCGCCCACGCCCTTCACAACCCGAGGTTGCATCGAATGTCTGCGGAAACTATTGAGAAGCTGGTCAAGGACAACAAGATCGAGTTCGTCGACCTGCGCTTCGTCGACATGCGCGGCGTGCAGCAGCACGTCACCTTCCCGGTCAGCATCATCGAGCCGGCGCTGTTCGAGGAAGGCAAGATGTTCGACGGCAGCTCGATCGCCGGCTGGAAGGGCATCAACGAGTCGGACATGGTCCTGCTGCCCGACGCCGACACCGCCTTCGTCGATCCGTTCATGGCCGATCCGACCCTGGTGCTGACCTGCGACATCCTCGATCCGGCCACCATGCAGAGCTATGGCCGCGACCCGCGCGGCGTGGCCAAGCGCGCCGAGGCCTACCTGAAGTCCAGCGGCATCGCCGACCAGGCGTTCTTCGGCCCGGAGCCGGAATTCTTCATCTTCGACGGCGTGCGCTTCGGCAACGAGATGGGCCACACCTTCTTCAAGATCGATTCGGAAGAGGCGGCCTGGAGCAGCGGCAGCAAGATCGAAGGCGGCAACAGCGGCTACCGTCCGGCGGTCAAGGGCGGCTACTTCCCGGTGCCGCCGACCGACTCGCTGCAGGACCTGCGCGCCGAGATGTGCAAGACCCTGGAGCAGGTCGGCATCGAAGTCGAAGTGCACCACCACGAAGTGGCCACCGCCGGCCAGTGCGAGATCGGCACCAAGTTCAACTCGCTGGTGAAGAAGGCCGACGAACTGATGATGATGAAGTACATCATCAAGAACGTCGCCTACCGCAACGGCAAGACCGCGACCTTCATGCCCAAGCCGATCGTCGGCGACAACGGCTCGGGCATGCACGTGCACCAGTCGCTGGCCAAGGGCGGCACCAACCTGTTCTCCGGCGACGGCTACGGCGGCCTGTCGCAGATGGCGCTGTGGTACATCGGCGGCATCTTCAAGCACGCCAAGGCGATCAACGCCTTCACCAACTCCGGCACCAACAGCTACAAGCGTCTGGTCCCGGGCTTCGAGGCGCCGGTGATGCTGGCCTACTCGGCGCGCAACCGTTCGGCCTCGTGCCGCATTCCGTGGGTGTCCAACCCGAAGGCGCGCCGCATCGAGATCCGCTTCCCGGATCCGCTGCAGTCCGGCTACCTGACCTTCGCCGCGCTGATGATGGCCGGCCTGGACGGCATCAAGAACCAGATCGACCCGGGCGCGCCCAGCGACAAGGACCTGTACGACCTGCCGCCGGAAGAAGAGAAGCAGATCCCGCAGGTGTGCTCCAGCCTCGACCAGGCGCTGGAAGCGCTGGACGCCGACCGCGAGTTCCTCAAGGCCGGCGGCGTGTTCACCGACGACTTCATCGACGGCTACATCGCGCTGAAGATGCAGGAAGTGACCAAGTTCCGCGCGGCCACGCACCCGCTGGAATACCAGCTGTACTACGCCAACTGAGTTCCACGCGCGGCGATGGCGAAGGCTTCCCCTCCCTCCTTCGCCATCGCCGCCACCTGCCCGGCTGGGGAGCCGCGCAGGTGGTCCGCGCCCGTCATCGCGTCATCGAGTGTCCAGGGGATGGACCGCGCAACAGAGCGCTTGCGTGCCGTGGGCCACGTTCCCTCCCACGTCGCCGTCGCCGCCGCACCTTGGGTGCGGTGGGCCACGGCGTGATCCACGGAACGCATCGCGCAGCAGCACCCGCGCCGTTCGCGGCGCGGTCGATGGGCCCAGTGCCGGTCGGCCTTCGGCGGCCGGTTCCTTCCACCAACGGGGTATGCGCATGAAACTGATCACCGCCATCATCCGGCCATTCAAGCTCGACGAGGTCCGCGAGGCCTTGTCGCAGGCTGGGGTGTCCGGCATCACCGTCACCGAGGTCAAGGGCTTCGGTCGGCAGAAGGGCCACACCGAGTTGTATCGCGGTGCCGAGTACGTCGTCGACTTCCTGCCCAAGATCAAGATCGAGACCGTGGTGACCGACGAGCGTCTGGACGCCGTGGTCGAGGCGATCCAGGGCGCGGCCGGCACCGGCAAGATCGGCGACGGCAAGATCTTCGTCACCGCCATCGAGCAGGTCGTCCGCATCCGTACCGGCGAAATCGGCGCCGATGCGCTCTAACCCCACCTTGGAGCCCTTCATGAAGACAGGTCTGTTCGCCGGGTGGAAGGCCCGGTTCTACGCGGTATGCATGCTGATGCTGGTCAGCGCGATGGCGGTCGGCATTCCCGGCAAGGCGTTCGCCCAGGCCGAAACCACCCCGGCGCCGACGCCGGACGTGGTCACCGAACAACTGACGCCGCCGCCTGCACCGGCCGCCGCGCCGGCCGCAGCCGCGGCCACGCCGGCGCCGGTGGTGGACAAGGGCGACGTCGCCTGGATGCTCACCTCCACGCTGCTGGTGCTGCTGATGGTGGTGCCCGGCCTGGCGCTGTTCTACGGCGGCATGGTCCGCGCCAAGAACGTGCTGTCGGTGCTGATCCAGGTCGGCGTGGTGTTCTCGCTGATCGCGGTGCTGTGGGTGGTGTACGGCTACAGTCTGGCGTTCGCCGACGGCGGGCCGTTCATCGGCACGCTGCACAAGGCACTGCTGGCAGGCGTCGACACCACCACGCTGGCCGACACCTTCTCCAAGGGTTTCAAGCTGCCGGAGTACGTGTT
This sequence comes from Xanthomonas sp. NCPPB 2250, assembly GCF_056725265.1. Lineage (NCBI taxonomy): Bacteria > Pseudomonadati > Pseudomonadota > Gammaproteobacteria > Lysobacterales > Lysobacteraceae > Xanthomonas > Xanthomonas sp. NCPPB 2250. Next base: position 251,171 of record NZ_CM161520.1, read on the forward strand.
CGTCGCGTTCCAGCTGACCTTCGCCGGCATCACCGGTGCGCTGATCGTCGGCGCCTTCGCCGAGCGGGTGAAGTTCGCCGCGGTGCTGCTGTTCGTGGTCATCTGGTTCACCTTCGGCTACCTGCCGCTGGCGCACATGGTGTGGTCGGCCCCGGGCTTCCTGTTCGGCAAGGGCGCGCTGGACTTCGCCGGCGGCACCGTGGTCCACATCAACGCCGGCGTGGCCGGCCTGGTCGGTTCGTACTTCGTCGGCAAGCGCCTGGGCTTCGGCCACACCGCGCTGAAGCCGCACAACGTGACCCTGACCTTCGTCGGCGCCTCGTTGCTGTGGGTAGGCTGGTTTGGCTTCAACGCCGGCTCGGCGCTGGAAGCCAACGCCACCGCCGCACTGGCCTTCCTCAACACTCTGCTGGCCACCGCTGCGGCGGTGCTGGCCTGGTCGCTGACGGAGAAGGTGATCAAGGGCAAGTCCTCGGCGCTGGGCGTGGCCTCGGGCATGGTCGCCGGCCTGGTCGGCATCACCCCGGCCGCCGGCACCGTGGGGCCGTTCGGCGCCATCGCCATCGGCGTGGCCGCCGGCGTGATCTGCGTGTGGGGCGTGACCGGGCTGAAGAGGCTGCTCAATGCCGACGACACCCTGGACGTGTTCGGCGTGCACGGCGTCGGCGGCATCGTCGGTGCGATCCTCACCGGCGTGTTCACCGACAAGGCGCTGGGCGGCATGGGCTACGCCGAGGGCGTGACCATGGGCCACCAGGTGCTGGTGCAGGCCGAAGGCGTGCTGATCACCGTCGGCTGGATCGGCGTGGTCTCGGTGGTCGGCTTCCTGATCGCCAAGCTGGTGATCGGCCTGCGTGTGCCGGAAGACGCCGAGCGCGAGGGGCTGGACATCACCTCGCATGGCGAATCGGCCTACGAGTCCTGAGCTTCGCCGGCCCGCGACGTCGGTCGCGGGCCTTGTCGTGGTGCGTGGGTCCGGCACTGGTGGCCGGTCCACGCGATCGCGGCCTTCGCCGGCGCTTCCTGGGGGGAAGCGCCGGCCATTCTCAAAAGATCGAGGTATTCCGCGTGGCCATTCGCCTCGCCACACCCCCGGCTTTCCGCAAGATTCCTGGTTGCGTCGTGATGCAAGGCCGGGTGGCACCGCCCACTGGTTGGCAGGCGGCCGCGCGCCGCGCCATCCACAAGGGCAGGGGCTGCGCCATGCGCCGCTCGCCCGTGCCGCCCGCCTGGCTTTGCACTACATTGGTGCAATGGCCATGAATACCACGCCGCCCCCTCTTTCCGCCCTTGGCACCCCGGTGGTCTGGGCCGATACCGACGGCCGCCTGCGCGGCGCCAATCCCGCGTTCGCGCGCTGGCTCGGAGTCAGCGTGCGGCGCCTGCTCGACCAGCCGCTGGCCTCGCTGGAAGTGCAGGGGGATGCGCTCGCGCGGTTCCTGCGCAACGACGAGCGCGACGTGCTGCGCCTGCACCGTATGGCCCTGGCCGTGCCCGGCGAGCCGCCGCGCTTCGCCGAGGGCTGGCTGTCGCGGCTGGACGACGGCGGCTGGCTGCTGGAAGCGCACCCGGTCGACGAGTTCCCCACGCTGGACCCGGCGCAGGCCCTGCCGAACGCGCTCAGCGCGGCGCTCAAGGGCCTGGCCCACGAATTGCGCAATCCGCTGGCCGGGCTCAAGGGCGCCGCGCAGTTGCTGGCGCGGCGCGCCCAGCACCGCGACGAGGACGAGCGCGAACTGATCGAACTGATCGGCGCGGAGATCGAGCGCCTCAACAGCCTGCTCGACCAGTTGCTGTCGCCGGCACCGGCGCGCCCGCACGCCATGCTCAACATCCACGCGGTGCTGGAGCGGGTGCTGCGCCTGGCCGAGAACGAAGGCGGCTGGTCGGTGCGCCTGCAGCGCGACTACGACCCCAGCATTCCCGAATTCCTCGGCGATGCCGACCGCCTCACCCAGGCGGTGTGGAACCTGGTGCGCAACGCGATCCAGGCCGGCGCCGCGCAGGTCACCTTGCGCACCCGCGTCGAGCACGGCCAGCGCATCCGCGATCGCGTGCACGCGCGCGGCCTGCGCCTGGAGATCGTCGACGACGGCCGCGGCGTGCCCGAGGAACTGGCCGAGCACCTGTTCCTGCCGCTGGTCAGCGGCCGCGCCGAAGGCAGCGGCCTGGGCCTGGCGCTGGCCCAGCAGGTGGCGCGCGAGCATGCCGGCTCGCTGACCTACCGCTCCCGCCCCGGCCACACCGTGTTCACCCTGCTGCTGCCGCAGCGCGCAGCGGACACCGATTAGGAGCACTGCGATGACCGACTCCCTGCAAGGAACGCAACGTATCTGGGTGGTCGACGACGACCGTTCGGTGCGCTTCGTGCTGTCCACCGCGCTGCGCGACGCCGGCTACAGCGTCGATGGCTTCGACAGCGCCGCCGCCGCGCTGCAGGCGCTGGCGCAGCGGCCCATGCCCGACCTGCTGTTCACCGACGTGCGCATGCCCGGCGACGACGGCCTGGTACTGCTGGACAAGCTCAAGGCCGCGCACCCGCAACTGCCGGTGATCGTGATGTCCGCCTACACCGACGTGGCCAGCACCGCCGGCGCGTTCCGCGGCGGCGCCCACGAGTTCCTGTCCAAGCCGTTCGACCTGGACGACGCGGTGGCGCTGGCCGCACGCGCGCTGCCCGATGCCGGCAGCGCCATCGCCGCGGTGCCGGCGACGACGCCGGCCGGGCAAGGCAGCACCGAACTGATCGGCGACACCCCGGCGATGCGCGCGCTGTTCCGTGCCATCGGCCGGCTGGCGCAGGCGCCGCTGTCGGTGCTGATCAACGGCGAGACCGGCACCGGCAAGGAACTGGTGGCGCACGCGCTGCACACCGAGTCGCCGCGCGCGCGCAAGCCGTTCGTCGCGCTCAACACCGCGGCGATCCCGGCCGAGCTGCTGGAGAGCGAACTGTTCGGCCACGAGGCCGGCGCCTTCACCGGCGCGCAGCGCCGCCACATCGGCCGCTTCGAGCAGGCCGATGGCGGCACCCTGTTCCTGGACGAAATCGGCGACATGCCGCTGCCGCTGCAGACCCGGCTGCTGCGCGTGCTGGCCGAGAACGAGTTCTTCCGCGTCGGCGGGCGCGAACTGATCCGGGTCGACGTGCGGGTCATCGCCGCCACCCACCAGGACCTGGAAGCGCTGGTCGAACAGGGCCGCTTCCGCGCCGACCTGCTGCACCGCCTGGACGTGGTGCGGCTGCAGCTGCCGCCGCTGCGCGAGCGCCGTGCCGACGTGCCGCAACTGGCCGAGAACTTCCTGGCGATGGCCGCGCGCAAGCTCGACACCCCGCCCAAGCGGCTGGCACCGGCGGCGCTGGACGCGCTGCGCGCCTATCCGTGGCCGGGCAACGTGCGTGAGCTGGAGAACGTGTGCTGGCGCCTGGCTGCGCTGGCGCCGGCGGAGATCATCGATGCCGGCGATGTCGAGGCCGCCCTGCTGCGCGGCGGCCGCCGCGAGCGCAGCGGCGACGGCGGCGAATGGGACTCGCAGCTGTCGGCCTGGGCGCAGCAGCGCCTGTCCGACGGTGCCGAGGGCCTGCATGCGGAGGCCCGCGAACGCTTCGACAAGGCGTTGCTGGAAGTGGCGTTGCGCTTCACCCAGGGCCGCCGCGCCGAAGCCGCCGCCCGCCTGGGCGTGGGCCGCAACACCGTCACCCGCAAGCTGGGGCCTGGGCGGCGGCGGCGCTGAGGGGCGGGATTGGGCATTCGGGATTGGGGATTCGCAACAGCGAGGTCCCACGTCTGGGCGGGTGAGCCCGCCACATAGGGCGCGTGCTGCGGCATGCGTGACAGGGCATTGCGCCGAGCGACATGGCGTAACGCTTCGCGAATCCCGGCTCTCAACAGCTGCAGGCTTGTCATCCCCAATCCCCAATCCCCAATCCCCAATCCCGCCCGATTAGACTGCGCCCTGTGCGCCTTCATGGGGTCTGCACGGCCGCCCCTCTAGTTTCGCCCTGCCACAGGAGTCGATGTCGATGCGTTATGGATTGCCCCTCGCCGCGAGTGCCTTGTTGATGCTGGCCGCGTGCAGCAGCGCGCCGCCCAAGGCCCCGCCGCCGCCGCCCAAGGCGCCGCCGCTGCCCAGCGCCGGCACCGTGCAGCAGGCGCAGGCCGTGCTGGCGCCGGCCTCCGGCAGCCTGGTCAGCGGCAAGCTGTCGCTGGTCGCCGCCCCCGGTGGCGTGCGCATCACCGGCACCCTCGGTGGCCTGCAGCCCAACCACAGCTTTGCCTTCCACGTGCACGAGCGCGGCGATTGCAGCGCGGCCGATGCCAGCAGCGCTGGCGGCCACTTCAACCCGCTCGGTGCGCCGCACGGTCGTGCCGGCAGCGGCCCGCACCACGCCGGCGACATGGACAACCTCAACGCCACGGCCGACGGCACCGCGCAGATCGACGTGCTGCTGCACGGCGTGGTGCTTGGCGGCGGCGCGGCCAACGACATCGTCGGCCGCGCCCTGGTCGCGCATGCCGATCCGGACGACTACCGCAGCCAGCCGGCCGGCAACGCCGGCGCACGCGTGGCCTGCGGCGTGATCCGCCCGCTGCGCTGACCTCGCATCGCTACTTCCGCCCGGGTCCGCCTGGGAGGTCCGTCCGCATTCCGCGGCTCTGCAACGAAGGAGAACCCCCGTGCGTCGTACCCTTCCCAGTCTGCTGTTCCTGGCCACCACCCTGGCGCTGAGCGCCTGCAAGCGCGAAGAACCCGCCGCCACCCCGGCCGCGACCCCCGAACCCGCCGCGGCGCCGGCCGCGAGCGCACCGCCGGCCGCGACCAACGCCACCGGCAGCGCCAGCGCCGCGCTCAGCCCGACCCAGGGCAACGAAGTGGCCGGCGAGGTCAAGTTCACCACCGTGGACGGCGCGGTGCACGTCACCGGCACCATCACCGGACTCAAGCCCAACAGCGAGCACGGCTTCCACATCCACGAGTTCGGCGACTGCAGCGCGCCCGACGGCAGCAGCGCCGGCGGCCACTTCAACCCGGCCAAGACCGAGCACGGCCAGGTCGGCAGCGATCCGCACCACGGCGGCGACATGCCCAACCTCAAGGCCGACGCCGAGGGCAAGGCGACCATCGACGCGGCGGTGTCCAACAACGTCAACATCGGCAAGGGCGACGGCTTCGACATCCTCAACCACGCGGTGATCGTCCACGCCGACCCGGACGACTACAAGAGCCAGCCTACCGGCAACGCCGGCGGCCGCCTGGCCTGCGGCGTGATCAAGGGCGACGCGGCGGCAGCGCCGGCGCAGTAAGTGCACGCTGGATGACGTTCGCGATGGCGGCGTCCGCGTTGCGGGCGCCGCCATCTTCTGCTTCGTGGATCTGGACGTGCCTGGTCGGCGCTGATATCCGGCAAGCAGCTCGAGTCGCGCCAGGTCGCGGCTGGACACCGCAGAGCGGCGTGGTGCGTCGCGCTCAGCGAGGATGTGATTCCGCCAGTTGCCGGCGGACCCGCATCAGGACAAAGCCCAGCAGGTTCTCGCCCTGCCACGTCGTGGGGTCGGCTGCGCGCGGGTCGTTCGCCGCCAAGCCGATGCCCCAGATCCGGTCGACCGGACTCGCCTCGACCAGCACGCGATCCCCGGTCCCAAGCAGGAACGCCCTCAGCGCCGCATGCTGGCCGAACTTGCCCAGGTTGCCCTCGATGACCAACTGCATGCGCGCGTCGTGCCAGGTGGATTCATCGAAGCCCTGAATCTCCCGCCCGATCGCCTTGGCCTCCCCGGGATGCGCTGCGGCCAGGATGCGGGCGCAGGCTGCGTGATCGCCGAATAACCGCGCCTTGCCGGCCATCATGTAATGCTCGGCGGTGGGGTAGGTCGCCGAATCGAGCATGAAGGGCGCCTCGAACCATTGGCTGAAGCAACTGCGGTCGATGGCGCCGGGTTGTTTCGGCGTATGCCCCCAGAAGTGGACGAACTTGAGGTGTTCGCCCGCCTGTTGGCGTGCGCACAGCGCGTCCACGGTCAACACGTCGTGCATGAGATGTCCTCGCTACGATGGTTTGAAGCGCCTGCGTACCGCAAATTCCAGTGCTGGCAGCCGGTATCCGGACGCATGCCGCCATGCCCGGCCTGGCGCTGGACCGACATTTGAAGTGTCGAGGTAACGCGTACCCGCGGTGCAATACCCGCGCTTGATTCAGCGTGACGTACCTCTGATTGCCGTGCGAACGCCGCTCAGGCCGCCAGCAACGCCTGCTTCGCGTCCTGCCCGCTCTCGCAGTGCACGTACAGCACCGGCAGGCCGTGGGCCTCAAGCACCGCGGCCAGTTGCCGCTGGCGTGCCAGGTATTGCTCGTAGACCCGCTGCAGGCGCTCGCAGTCCTGGCGGTCGTAGGCATAGTGCGCGCACCAGCTGGCCGGATCGAACAGGGCCATGCGCACTTCGCCTCCGCGGTAGCGCAGCAGTGGCTCGGGCGGGGCCTGCAGCCATTCCTCCTGGTCCGGCGCCAGCAGTGCGGTCTCGATCAGCGGCCACAGCGGCGCCAGACCCTGGTTGTCGTACTGCATCGACATCATCGCCGCCAGGTCGTGGCCGGTCAGGTAGCGGGCGTGCTCGATCTCCGCGCCAAACCCCTGCTTCGCCAGCAACGCGGTATCGGCCTGGGCCATGCCCTGCCCCAGCAACACGTCCTCCAGCGCCTCGGCCACGACCTGCACGGTGTCGGCGGGGCCGCTGAGCAGGAACGGCACCACCCGCAATGCGCCGCCGCGCAGGCCGGCGTCGGCCTGGAACGGCAGCGGCACGCTGCCGTCGGCATCGGTGCCGAAGGCCAGCAGCCGCGGGCCGTCGTGACGGCCGGGCGCACGGGCAGCAAGTTCTTCCAGGCGCCGGTGCAGCGGCCAGCCCGGGCGCAACGCTTCGGCCGGGTCGAAATGCGCGCCGGCCAGGCTCAGTTCCAGGTCGCGCACCGCCGGCACCAGCTGCGCCAGGTCGCGGCCGACCTTTTCGGCCAGCTCGGCGGCCTGCGCGTGCGGCAGCGCCGGATGCGCCGGTTCGCGCCCGGAGGACAGTTCCAGGGCGATGACCCCGTGGGCGTGGCGAGTGGCGAAGGCTTGGGTCATGGGGATTGGCGGTTGGCCCGTCGCGGGCGCATAGCTACACTCGCTTCATTATGCCTGCGCTAACGTGCAGGCCATGTCCCCGACTCCCCTCGCGCGAGGTAATCCCATGCCAGCAGCCCGTCCCGTCGCCATTCTCGGCGGCGTCCGCATTCCGTTTTGCCGGCAGAACACGGCGTATGCGGATGTCGGGAACCTCGGCATGTCGGTGCGCACGCTGGGCGCGCTGGTCGAGCGTTACGGGCTGCACGGGCAGCACCTGGGCGAAGTGGCGATGGGCGCGGTGATCAAGCATTCCAGCGACTGGAACCTCGGCCGCGAGGCCGCGCTGTCCTCCGGGCTGTCGCCGCTGACCCCCGGCATCACCCTGCAGCGCGCCTGCGGCACCAGCCTGGACAGCATCATCACCGTCGCCAACAAGATCGCGCTGGGGCAGATCGAGTCGGGCATCGGCGGCGGTTCGGACACCACCTCCGAAGTGCCGATCGTCTACGGCAAGAAGCTGCGCGCGCGGCTGCTGGCGGCCAACCGCGCCAAGAGCACCGGCGACAAGCTGCGCGCGCTGACCCGCGGCTTCAAGTTCGCCGAACTCAAGCCCGAGTTCCCGGGCGTGGCCGAGCCGCGCACCGGCAAGAGCATGGGCGACCACTGCGAGGACATGGCCAAGCAGTGGAACATCTCGCGCGATTCGCAGGATGCCTGGGCGGTGTCCTCGCACCACAAGCTGGCCGCCGCCTACGAGCGCGGCTTCTTCGCCGACCTGATCGCGCCGTTCCGCGGCGTGGAGCGCGACAACATCCTGCGCGCGGATACCTCGCTGGAGAAGCTGGCGACGCTGAAGCCGGCGTTCGACAAGGTCAGCGGCCGCGGCACGCTGACCGCGGCCAACTCGACCCCGCTGACCGATGGCGCCGCGGCCGTGTTGCTGGCCTCGGAAGAATGGGCGCAGGCGCATGGCCACGTGCCGATGGCCTACCTGCGCGATGCGCAGGTGTCGGCGGTGGATTTCGTGCACGGCGAAGGCCTGTTGATGGCGCCGACCGTGGCCGTGCCGGAGATGCTCAAGCGCCACGGCCTGCGTCTGCAGGACTTCGACATCTACGAGATCCACGAGGCCTTTGCCGCGCAGGTGCTGTGCACGCTGCGTGCCTGGGAGAGCGAGGACTACTGCCGCACCCGGCTGGGCCTGGACGCGCCGCTGGGGCAGATCGATCCGGCCAAGATCAACCCGGTGGGCTCGTCGCTGGCCACCGGCCATCCGTTCGCCGCGACCGGCGCACGCATCGTCGCCACCGTCGCCAAGCAACTGGTCGAACGCGGCGGCGGCCGCGCGCTGATCTCGATCTGCACCGCCGGCGGCATGGGCGTGGTGGCGATCGTCGAGCGCTGACCTCCGGGCCGGCGCGTGCCGGCATCCTCACGGGACGCGCCTGCGCGCCATCCGCCGGTCCTTGCACGCTGGCGCCGCCGGCGCTTACTGCGCTGCATCCGTCGCGCTACCATGCGCGCCGATTCGCCTGCGCCACGTGGGCGACACGGCGCGCAGGGGGCGCAGGCCATGAACGAGCAGGGCAGTTTCAATCCGTACCAGGCGCCCAGCGTCGCCAGTCCGTCCAGCCTGCCGCCGCCGTTGCCGGGCGAGACGTTGTGGCGCGATGGCACGGAGTTGCTGTGCCTGCGCGATGCGCCGTTCCCGCCGCACTGCGTGAAGTGCGGGGCGGCGCTGCGCAACGACGAACTCAAGAAGCGCACCTTCTACTGGCACGCGCCGGGCTGGTACGCGCTGATCCTGGTGAGCATCCTGGTCTATGCGATCGCGGCGCTGGTCGCGCGCAAGCACAGCAGCCATATGCTCGGGATGTGCGCGGCGCATCGGCGTCGGCGCAACCGGTACATCCTGTTGATCGCCGGTGCCTTCCTGGTTGGTCCCCTGCTGGGATTCGCCGTCGGCGGCGAGAGCGGGTTCTGGCTGGGAGGTGCCGTGTTCCTGGTGATGCTGATCTGGGGCATGTTCGGCGCGCGCATCCTGGTGCCGCGGCGCATGGACGAGCGCTACGCGCGCTACAAGGGCCTGGCACCCGCGTTCCTGGCGCGCCTGCCGGCGCTGCCGCCGGCGTTGCGGCGCTGAGCGCGCGGGCGCGGGCGGTCTGCCGGCGCCCGCGGATGCTGTACGGCGACGTCGGTGCGGATGCTTGAGGCGCGGGTGGCATGGTCACGCGACGTTAGTCCTAACCCTGACGCGCTACCGGGATCTCGCCCTCGCGCGTCGGTCTCGGCGCGAGACGGCCGTGCTGCCGTGTTTGGTGACAGCCATGAGGCGCTTTCGCCACGGATCAGCGTGACGCGGCGTCGTCTGGTAAGCGTGGCTTTGGGAAGAGCCGGAAGCGTCCTGTAGGAGCGGCTTCAGCCGCGACGCGCTTCACCGGGAACGCCCGTCGCGGCTGAAGCCGCTCCTACAAGCACACCAACTGCTGTTCGATTGAGGAGAAGCAGTTTATTGGCGCTGTCTTTTCGCTGCGACGGGCATTACCGAACAGGCGCGTCGTGGCTGATCCCGAAAGAGGACCAAGAGCCGCTCCTGCCCCGCGTGCTTACCGGACTCAACCCTCCAGCCGCGGGAAGCCATGGTCGTCGCGGCGTTCCGTGCTGTCCGGCGCCGGCGCGATCGGGGTCACCGGCGCGACCGGCTCGGGCAGCGGCTGGGCGAGCTCGCCGCGCTGCACGCGCAGCGCATTGGCGTAGCAGCGCTGCGCCGCGAGCATGTCGCCGGCGTCGGCATAGCCGTCGCCGAACACTTCCCAGGCCTCGGCACCGGCACCCAGCGCCAGCGCGCGGTGCAGGAATTCCTCGGCCTGCGGCCACTGCTGCTGGCGGCTGGCCAGGCGCGCCAGGGTCAGCAACAGCGCCGGGCTGTCCGGATGCGCCTGCAGCCAGCGCTGCGCGCTGGCGCGGCGCGAATCGTACTTCTCCACCGGCAGGCGTCCGTACAGCGCGGCCAGACCTTCGTCCCAGCGCGTGTCCAGCGCCTGTTCCAGGCTGCGGAGCGCCGCATCGTCCCAGCGCAGGGCGGCCGCGCGCACCGCGTAGGCGGCGACCACCGCCGGCTCGCTGCGCAGCGATTTGGGCAGGCTCTCCCAGCGCTCGGCCAGGGCATTGGCATCGGCGGCCTGGTCCAGCGAGGCCGCGGCCAGGCGCGTTTCCAGCGTCGCGATCGCCTCCAGCGGCAACGCCTGCTGCTGGCGGATCGCACCGAGCTGTCCGTAGGCCTCGCCGGCACGACCGATGCGGGTCAGCGCCTCGGTGCGCAGCAACAGCCCGCGCGGCGGCAGCGGCTGCGCCGCGGCCACGTCCAGCGCATTGATCGCATCGACCGGACGCTGCTGCTCCAGATGCAGCTCGGCCAGCAGCAACGCATGTGCGGCGGCATCGCGTTCGGCCAGGCGCCGCAGGTGGCGCTCGGTCGCTTCGCGGTCGCCGCGCGCATCGGCCGCGCGCACTGCGGCGATCAGGGCGATGGCGCTGACCTCGGGGTCTTCGGCGGCGGCGTTGAGCTGCTTCTCGGCCCGCGTCCACTGGCCGGCGTGGGCGGCGGCCAGGCCGTCGAGCAGGCGCGCGCGTGATTGCTTGCGGCGGCGCCGGCCCCAGGCGCGGAACGGGAAACTGAGCACGTTCCACACCAGCCACAGCGCCAGGAACGCGATCACCAGCAGCAGCGAGGCCTGCGGCAGCGAGGCGATGTAGTCGGTGCCGCCGACGCGCACGATCACCTCGCCGAGCTGGCGCACCTGGTCCTGCCCCAGCCATTGCGCACCGATCACGCCCAGCGCGATGACGATCAACAGTACGATCAGGGAACGGAGGGATTTCATGACGGGCTCCTTGCGTCGCGCATCGCGCGCAACTGTTGCAGGGTGGTTCCGAGTTCGGGAATGGTCGGGCGCAGATCGGCATTGGCCAGGGTGCGCAGCGCGGCGCGGCGTTCGCGCAGCTGCGGCGACTCCGGCCACAGCCGCGACAGCCAGCGCCCGGCGCCGGCCAGGGCGCTGCGATAGCCACGCGTGTCACCGCGTTCCAGCGCCGCGCGCGCCAGGGTCAGGTCGAGCTGCAGCGCGTCGTGGGCGGAGACCCGCTCGGAGCTGGCGACCAACACACCGCCCTGCGAGGGCCGGATCTTCACCAGTGGCGCCAGCAGGCGTTGCCACAGCGGCTGTTGCGCGTTCTCCGGCAATTGCGTCGGCAGGGTGGCGAGGCTGGCGGCAAAGGCATCCAGTTGCGCCGCTAGGCGTGCCTGCGGTCCGTCGCCCAGCGCGTCCAGCGCAGTGCGTTCCTGCAGCAGCGCCTGGCGCAGGTTGAGGAATTGTGGATCGTCGATGCCGTCCAGCACGCCGCTGGCCAGCGCGTAGGCACGCCGCGCGCCGGCCGCATCGCCGGCCAGCAGCAGCCGCTGCTGGCCCTGGTTGAGCAGCAGTTCGACCTCGTCCAGACGCAACGCCTGCGCGCCGTGACGGTTGGAATCGGCGAGCTTGGCGACATTGGCCTCCAGCAGCGCGCTGCGCTGGCTCAGGCCGAGCATTTCGTCGCGCAGCACGCGGTTGGTGCTGGCCGCGTCCTGCAGCCGCTGCGCGGTGGCGCGCTGGTCGCGGCGCAGGCTGTCCTGCGCCTGCTGCAAGGCCTGCAGTTGCTGCTGCAGGTCCGACTGCTGGGCCAGTTCGCGCGCGCTGCGCGCCTGCCACCAGTCCCAGCCACGCCAGCCGGCGAACGCCAGCGCGGCCAGCGTGGCGAGCACCAGCAGCAACCAGATCCAGCGTGTGGAACGGCGAGGCGTGATCGGGATTTCGTCGGTCATCGGCAGCGTCCTGAGGGCCGTCGCCCGTCGCGAGCAAGGCGGCGGTCGGCGCGGCACCGCCGGAGCATGGCGTGAGCGGCACTGCGGCCGCAAGCCGGGCGGCGGTCCGCGTTCAGCGAGGTGGCGAGCGCGTTACGATCGCGGCCGCTGCGGCGACCAACTGCTGCGGCATCGGCCCGGCCGCCTGCGCGACGTCGACGAACCCCAGGTCCGCGGCAAGGGTGGCTAGGCGCGCGCTGGCTGCGACTACCGGCCGCGCGCGCCAAGCCCGGGCCAACTCCTCCGGCAACTGCGCCAGCAGCTGTTGCAGCGCCTCGCCGCTGCTCAGCGCCAGCACGCCGGGCGGCGCCGCACGCAGGCGGGCCAGGTCGGCCGCGCGCAGTCGTACCGGTTCGCGCACGTACACGTCGGCGCGCAGCAGCGGGGTGCCGCGCGCCTGCAGGTGCGCGGCGATCAGGCCCCGGCCGCCGGGGGCGGTGATCAGTCCCACCGGCAGGTCGTGCGCGGCCAGTTCCGGCAGTGCCAGCAGACCGTCGCTGTCCATCCGCGCCGGCGTCGCCACTTCGGCGATGCCGTGCTGGCGCAAGGCGCGCGCCGTGCCTGCGCCCACCGCCAGCCAGCGCTGGCCGGGCTGTGCCGCCAGCGGCTGCAGCGCCGCGGCGGCGCGCACCGCCGCCGGGCTGCTGACGATGACCCGCGGCGCGTCCAGCGCCGCGGCCAGGGCCGCGCGGGTGGCGGGATCGGCGCGCGGCCGCAGCCGCCACGGCGATACCGCCAGCACCCGTGCGCCGCAGCGCGCCGCGGCCCGCCGCAGCGGCGCGTGCTCGCCCTGCGGGCGCAGCGAGATCAGGGTCCAGGCCGGGGCGGCGGTTGCATGCGCGCTCATGCCAGGCATTATGCGAGCCCCCACCGGCAGCACAATCGCATCATGGCAGCGGATCTTTCCTTCGAGGCGTTCCTGCAGCAATTACAGCGGCAGTTCCAGGCCATGCCGCCGGTGGCGGCGCTGCAGGTCGCCGTGCACGAGTATGCCGAGCAGCGCCTGCAGCTGGTCGCACCGCTGGCGGCCAACATCAACGACAAGGGCAACGCCTTCGGCGGCAGCCTGGGCTCGGTGATGACCCTGGCCGGCTGGGGACTGGTCAACTGCGAACTGCACCGCGCCGGCCTGCAGGCCGACGTCTACGTCGCCGACAGCCAGGTGCGCTACCTGGCGCCGCTGTACGCCGATCTGCACGCCCAGGCCAATGCCGATGCGGAGGCCGACTGGGGGGTGTTCGTGAATACCTTCCGCCAGCGCGGCCGCGCCCGCATCGGCATCCAGGCCCAGATCGGCGCGCCCGGCGCGGCGGCGGCGGCGACCTTGAGCGGTCGCTTCGTGGCCCTCGCCAAGGGGTAGGATGCGCGGATCGCGCGCCCCGCGCGCCGCCACCTGGACGCCGCCATGCCCCCGATGTTCCGCGCGCTCGCGCTGCTGTTGCTGCTGGGCTGGACCGGCGCGGCCGTGGCCGGCAGCCGCGCGCAACAGCGCAAGCTCGACGATCTGCAGACCGCCTACGCCGCGGCGGTCCGCTGGAGCGAGTTCGAGACCGCCTGGCAGGTGGTCGACCCGGCCTACCGCCAGGCGCATCCGCTGACCGACCTGCAACTGGAGCGCTACCGGCAGATCCAGGTCTCCTCCTACAAGGTCGGCGGCGGCGCGGTCGGCGACGGCGAGGCGCTGCGCGAGATCGAACTGGGCGTGATCAACCGCAATACCCAGGCCGAGCGCATCGTCCGCTACCGCGAGCGTTGGCGCTGGGACCCTGAGGCCAAGACCTGGTGGCTGCAGGACGGCCTGCCGGACCTGTGGAACGGCCAGTAGCGCGGTCGCCGAGCTGTGCGACAATCGGCGCCCGCTTCCAGCCCCCGAGTCCCGTGAACTTCGAAGAACTGCTGGCCTTCGCCGGCCGCAACCCGATGCTGGCCCTGGCCCTGGTGGGCCTGACCATCGCCCTGATCGTCACCGAAGTGGCGCGCCTGTTCCGTGGCTACAAGAGCCTGCGCCCGGCCGAGCTGACCCGCCTGATCAACGCCGGCAATGCGGTGGTGGTCGACCTGTCGGCCTCGGCCGATTTCGAGAAGGGGCACATCGCCGGCAGCCGCAATGCCACCGCCAGCCAGTTCGGCCCCGAGCACAAGCTGGTGGCCAACGCCAAGGCGCAGCCGGTGGTGCTGGTCTGCCGCACCGGCACCACCGCCGACGGCGCCGCCAAGCAGTTGAAGAAGGCCGGCTTCGAGCAGGTCTACGTGCTGGAGGGCGGCATCGCCGCCTGGCAGCAGGCCGAGCTGCCGCTGGTCAAGGGCCGCTGAGACACCGCGTCCGGCCCGACCTCGAGGGTCGCGGCCGGCGTGTGATAATCCCGTTTCTTTCTGTTACCGAATCCACCGGAGTCAAGCAATGTCCGACCTCACCAACAACGGCGCCGCGGCGCCGGCCGACGCCGCGGCCGGTCCCGCTTTCACCATCGAGAAGATCTACGTCAAGGACGTGTCCTTCGAGTCCCCCAACGCGCCGTCGGTGTTCAACGACAACGCGCAGCCGGAACTGCAGCTCAACCTCAACCAGCGCGTGCAGCAGCTGAACGAGCAGGCCTTCGAAGTCGTGCTGGCCGTGACCCTGACCTGCACCGCCGGCGGCAAGACCGCCTACGTGGCCGAAGTGCAGCAGGCCGGTGTGTTCGGCCTGGTCGGCCTGGACCCGCAGGCGGTGGACGTGCTGCTCGGTACCCAGTGCCCGAGCATCCTGTTCCCGTACGTGCGCTCGCTGGTCAGCGACCTGATCCAGGCCGGCGGCTTCCCGCCGTTCTTCCTGCAGCCGATCAACTTCGAGGCCCTGTACGCCGAGACCCTGCGCCAGCGCGCGCAGCAGGGCGAGGGCCAGTCGCTGGCCGATTCGGAGCCGGCCGGCAACGCCTGAGCGCGTTCGCCGTTGCGCATGCGCGATAACGCCAAGAAGAAGATCGCCGTCCTCGGCGCCGGCTCCTGGGGCACGGCGCTGGCGTCGCTGACCGCACGGCACGGGTATCCGACCGTGCTGTGGGGTCGCGATGCCGTGGTCGCCGAGGCCATCGGGCAGCGCCACGAAAACCCGCGCTACCTGCCGGGGATCGCGTTGCCGGAGGGCCTGCAGGCCACCACCGACCTGGCGGCGGCCATCGATGGCGCCGACTGGATCCTGGTGGTGGTGCCGTCGCATGCGTTCACCGAAACCCTGCGCCAGCTCGCGCCGCTGCGCCCGACGCAGGCCGGCGTGGCCTGGGCGACCAAGGGCTTCGAGCCCGGGTCGGGGCGTTTCCTGCATGAAGTGGCGCAGGAGATCCTCGGCGAGGACGTACCGCTGGCGGTCGTGACCGGCCCGTCCTTCGCCAAGGAAGTGGCCCTGGACCTGCCCACCGCGGTGACCGTGCACGGCGATGCCGCGTTCGCGCAGCAGGTCGCCGATGCGATGCACGGCCCGACCTTCCGCGCCTATACCGGCGACGACATGGTCGGTGCCGAGCTGGGCGGGGCGATGAAGAACGTGCTGGCGGTGGCCACCGGTGTGGCCGACGGCATGGAACTGGGTCTCAACGCCCGTGCCGGCCTGATCACCCGCGGCCTCAACGAGATGCTGCGGCTGGCCGCGGCGATCGGCGCCAAGCCGGAAACCCTGATGGGGCTGGCCGGACTTGGCGATCTGGTGCTCACCTGTACCGGCGACCTCTCGCGCAACCGCCGGCTGGGCCTGGCGCTGGGCCGTGGGCAACCGCTGCAGGAGGCGGTGCGCGCGATCGGTCAGGTGGTCGAGTCGGTGCAGACCGCCGACGAGGTGATGCGCCAGGCCGAGCGCCACGGCATCGATCTGCCGATCTCCAACGCGGTGCGCGCGGTCCTGCATGGCGAACTGACCCCGGCGGTCGGCCTGCAGCAGTTGCTGGCGCGCGAACAGAAGCCCGAGTACCCGACCACCTTGTTCAGTTGATCCGGCTACCGCCGGACACGCAAACGCCCGGCCTGGCCGGGCGTTTGCGTATCTGCACATCCGTGGGCCAGCGACGAGCCGGATCGGCAGGCAAAAAAAAGCCCGGTCGTGGGACCGGGCTTTCCGAACCGCGCGCGGCGGGAGAGAGAGACGACGCGCGCGGCGCTAGGCAGCGCTTACCAGCTGAAGCGCGGGCCGACGAACCATTCCTTGTCGCCGTGGCGGTCCATCTTCAGGTCGGCGCTCAGGCCCCAGTTCTGGTTCAGCTTGGCCTGGGCGCCCAGACGGCCGTAGAAGGTGCCTTCCGGATTGACGCCGTCCTTCTTCAGGTAGTCCTCGTAACCACCCAGGGCATAGACTTCCAAGTACGGGTTGAACGCGGTGCGGATACCCGCTTCGGCGCTCCAGCCGTTGAACTTGGTGCCGTATTCCGGGGCGAAACGGTTGTAGGCCACGCGGGTCACCAGGTCGGTGCTGGTCGCGATCTCGTGGTTGTAGCCGGCGCCGACGCGCCACTGGTCGACGCGCACATCGCCGAAGTCGGTCTTCTGGCGGTTGAAGTCGCCGAACACGCTGAAGTTCGGGTGGAACGCGTAGGAACCCTTGACCGCCCAGCCGTCGGCATCGCCGCCGCTGGCGTCGGTCTTGACGTAGCCGGCTTCGGCATAGTTGTAGGAAAGGCCTTCGGCAGCCGAAGCGGCGAACGGCAGGGTGGCCAAGAGGCCGAGAGCAAGCAGAGAGGTCTTCATAATCGGGTACCTTCGTTATTGGTTTGTCGGCGCTGAGGCGTGGGGCCGTTCGCTGCCGATATGTAAATTATCCGTTATTGACCCGAACTCGCCCTGAATCCCAAACCGACTAGTCCATAAATTAAACGCCCTGTTCAGGCGCTCGCGATGCATTGTTGTGATGCGCGCCGTTGCATTTCAGGCAACCGGGAATTTCAGGACTGTCAGCGCAGGTGGCGACACCCACCGCGTGCGAGCGGCACGCTATAGCGCGGCAAGCATCTCGATCGCCGCGCGCACGCGCTGCCTGTCCATGGGCACGACCGAGCGGTGGATCGTGGCGCCTTCGATGAAGGCGTCGATGGCGGCGGATGCGGCGACGGAGAACTGCGTTTCCAGGGCGGCCCGGCTCCTGGCCATCCATTGCTGCATGATCGCGGTCATCTCCGGATGCCGGCGGGCGAACGCATACAGTTCGTAGCTCAGCAGCAGCACCCGCGGGGACGCCGTGCCCTCGGCGAAGATGATGTTCACCACCGCGTTGCAGGCCTGGTCGCGGTTCTGCGCGGTGCGGATTTCGGCGGCGAAGTCGGCGGACACCTCCTGGGAGAATCGGGTGAACGCGGCGACCAGCAGGTCGTGCATCGAGCCGAAATAGTAGGTGGTGGCGCTGAGCGGAACGCCGGCTGCCTCGGCGACCTTGCGGAAGGTGGTGCCGGTGACGCCATGGTCCAGGATCACCCGCAAGGTGGCCTGCTCGATCGCTTCCTTCCGGTGCGGATCCTGGCGCCAGGTCCTGCCGCTCATGTGTCCAACGCTGTTTTCGACGAAGGCCGATGATCGCAGTTCGCGGTTGACGCCTCAATTGGTACAGATGTACAAATTTGCCGATGAGGTCGACGAAGGCCATCGCCGCGATGGCGCCTCCGAAACAGCGACGTGAGGAGCAATGCGATGGCGAATTCCGGGAAGCAGGATGTGGATATCGGTCGTCGGGCGACCCTGGGCGGGCTTGCCGCCGGCAGCGTCGTGCTGGCGACCGGTGCGCGCGCGGCGGCAGCTTCCGGCTGGGAGGTGGGCACCTGGCTCAATGCGCCCAAGGTCCATCGGATCCTGCCGGGCGGCGTGCTCGAGATCGTCACCGACAAGGGCAGCGATTTCTGGCGCGAAACCCATTACGGGTTCACCCGCGACAGTGGGCATTTCCTCGGCATCGCCGCACCCGCGCGCTTCACCTGCCAATTGCGCGTGCGCGGCAAGTTCGAGCAGCTCTACGATCAGGCCGGCCTCATGGTGCGGGTCGACGAGCGCCGCTGGGTGAAGGCGGGGATCGAACTGAGCGACGGCCGGCCGATGCTCAGCAGCGTGTTGACCGACGGCCGTTCGGACTGGGCCACCGGCCCGTACGAAGCGGACGCGTCGGATTTCTGGATGCGCGCCACCGTGGACAAGGGCGTGCTGCGCCTGCAGGTGTCGCGCGACGGGACATCCTGGCCGCTGGTGCGGTTGTGCCCGTTCCCGGTCGCGTCCTCCTACCTCGTCGGCCCGATGACGTGCACGCCGGAACGGGAAGGATTGAAGGTCCGCTTCTCCGACTGGAGCCTGGGGCCGGTGCTGGGCAAGGACCTGCACGATCTGTCCTGACGCCTGCGGTGCCGCAGCGCATGCTGCGTCAGCGATGCAGCGATGCAGCGATAGAACATTGGACGGCGCGTTGCCAGGCGACGCGCGCCATACGCTCAGTCGGCGCCGGGAAAGCCCAGTTGCCGCCACGCCTCGAACACCACCACCGCGACCGCGTTGGACAGGTTGAGGCTGCGGTTGTGCGGCTGCATCGGCAGGCGCAGGCGCTGCGCGTCGGGCACTTGCTCCAGCACCGTGTCCGGCAGGCCGCGGGTTTCCGGGCCGAACAGGAAGGCGTCGCCGTCGGCGAAGGCGGGCGTGTCGTAGCGGGTGCTGCTGCGGGTGCTGAGGGCGAACAGGCGGCGCGGAGCGATGGCCTGCAGGGCCGCATCCAGCGACGCATGGACCTGCAATCGTGCGTACTCGTGGTAATCCAGGCCGGCGCGCTTGAGCTGACGGTCGCCGAGGTCGAAGCCCAGCGGCTCGATCAGGTGCAGTTGCGCGCCGGTGTTGGCGCAGAGACGGATGACGTTGCCCGTGTTGGGCGGAATTTCGGGCTGGTACAGCAGAACGTGCAGCGTTGGGGTGGCGATCATCGGCGCAGTGTACGCGCCGGCGCGGAGGCCTTGGTGCCGATTCAGCGCACCAGGCCGACCGCCAGGTCCTGGCCCAGCTTCTGCAGGCTCGGCTGCAGCTGCAGCATCGCGGTGTCCAGCGTCTCGCCGACCACGTCGCCGATCGCCAGCATGCTGCCCATGTCCGCATCCGGACGCACCTGCACGGTGGCCAGGGTCACCACGTGCTGGCTGGCGGCCTGCTCCTGGTTGCGCTCGGCGAGCTGCTCGGCCGAGGGCCGCACCTGCACCGCCGCCAGGGTGGCGATGCGGCTGGACAGTTCGGCGTCGCGCTGGGCGATCTGCTCGGCCGAGGGGCGCACCTGCACGGCCGCCAGGGTGGCGATGCCGCTGGCCTGTTCGATGCTGCGCTGGGCGATCTGCTCGGCGGAAGGGCGCACCTGCACCGCATCCAGGGTGGTGACCTGCGTGGCGGCGAAGGACGGCGCGGCGAACAGGGCGGCGATGGCGGCGGTCAGGAGCAGGGCGGTGGTCTTCATGGCGGGCCTCGTTGGTGTTGTTGATCAGTGGTGTGGTAGTAAGGTAGTACACCTAATCAGGGGCTGCAAGAACTTTTTTGCTTCCGGTTGTTTTATTAAGCTCTCATTCACTTAATGCCGGTAGCTCTTGCGCTCGAGGATGTGTAAGCAGACCGCGTGCCAATCTTAAGTTGCTGTATTTGCTGGTAAATTTTCCGGGGCAATGTGTCCGCAGGCGGACACCCGGGCGCTCGCGTACGCCGGACGCGGACACCGCGGCACCGTCCGCGGCGGCAGCCGACCCGCTGACGGGTCGGATGTGACGCCGTTGCAGAAGGACGTCAGCGACAACGGCGGACTGCGCGCCGTGCGGTACGCCCGGTACGATCGGCGTTCACCGGCTGTTTCACTCGCCCCAAGGAAGAAGGAATCCGCATGACCGTCTCGACCCGCCCGCGTGGCGCCCTGCTGGCCGTCGCCCTGTCCGTCGCGCTCGGCGCATTGAGCTACGCGCCGCCTTCGACGGCGGCCAGGCCTGCCGCCGCTGCGTCGGTGGATATCGCCTACGAGCAATTCACCCTGCCCAATGGGTTGCGGGTGGTGGTGCACACCGATCGAAAGGCGCCGATCGTGGCGGTCAACCTCTGGTACCACGTCGGCGCCAAGGACGAGCCGGCCGGGCGCACCGGGTTCGCGCATCTGTTCGAGCACCTGATGTTCCAGGGCAGCGAGAACCACCACGGCGAGTTCTTCGAGCCGTTCAAGCAGGTCGGCGTCACCGACCAGAACGGCACCACCAACAGCGACCGCACCAATTACTTCGAGAACGTGCCGACCACCGCGCTGGACATGGCGCTGTGGATGGAATCGGACCGCATGGGCCACCTGCTCGGCGCCATCGACCAGGCCGCGCTGGACGAGCAGCGCGGGGTGGTGCAGAACGAGAAGCGCCAGGGCGAAAACCAGCCGTACGGGCAGGCCTGGAGCCGGCTGAGTCGCGCGCTGTACCCGGCCGGCCACCCGTACCACCACACCGTCATCGGCTCGATGAACGACCTCAACGCGGCCTCGCTGGCCGACGTGAAGCAGTGGTTCCGCACCTGGTACGGTCCCAACAACGCGGTGCTGGTGCTGGCCGGCGACATCGACGTGGCCACGGCCAAGGAGAAGGTGACGCGCTACTTCGGCGACATTCCGGCCGGCCCGAGCATGGCCCAGCCCAAGGTCGACGTGGCCCAGCGCAGCCAGTCCACCCGCGAGACCATGACCGACAAGGTGCCGCAGACGCGGATCTACCGCGTCTGGAACGTGGCGCAGACCGGCACCGAGGACGTCGACCGCCTGCAACTGCTGGCGCAGGTGCTGGGCGGCGCCACCTCCTCGCGGCTGGACCGGCGCCTGGTCCACCAGGACAAGCTGGTGGATATGGTCAGCGCCTCGGTCTGGCCGTCGCAGCTCGGCTCCGGCTTCGGCATCATCGCGATGGTCAAGCAGGGCGTGGACCCGGCCAGGGTCGAGGCGGCGATCGACGAGGAACTGCGCCGGCTGCTGGACAAGGGGCCGGACAAGGCCGAACTGGCGCGCGCCAAGACCGCCTTCCGCGCCGGCTTCATCCGTGGCGTCGAGCGCATCGGCGGCTTCGGCGGCAAGGCCGACGTGCTGGCCGAGTGCGCGGTGTACACCGGCGACCCCGGCTGCTTCCGTACCTCGCTGGCGACCATCGCCGACACCCGTCCGCGCGATCTCACCGCCGTCGGTCGCAAGTGGCTGGGCAAGGGCGACTACACCCTGCTGGTGCAGCCGGGCGAACGCGTGGCGCAGGCCGAGGAGCCGACGGTGCAACCGGCGCCGCTGAATCCGCCGCCGGTCGATCCCAAGTACCGCACCCTGCCCAGCGTGGTGGACCGCAGCGCCGGCCCGCCCAAGACCACCCAGTTTCCGAAACTGACGTTCCCGACGCTGCAGCGCGCGACGCTGAAGAACGGCACCACGGTGATCCTGGCCGAACGCCACGAGGTGCCGGTGGTGCAGTTCAGCTACGAGTTCCAGGGCGGCTACAGCGCCGACCAGGGGCGCAAGCCGGGGACGGCCAACTTCACCATGGGCATGCTCGACGATGGCGCCGGCGAGCGCGATGCGCTGGCGTTCGCCGATGCGGCCGAGGCATTGGGGGCGTCGCTGGCGGCCGGCGCTGCGCTGGACGGCAGCAATGCCTACCTGTCGGCGCTGAAGGAGAACCTGGCGCCGTCGCTGGCGCTGTACGCGGACATGCTTCGGCGTCCGCGCTTCGCGCCGAACGAGATCGAACGGGTCCGCGCCAGCTGGATTGCCAGCATCCGCCAGGAGAAGGCGCAGCCCAACGGCGTGGCGATGCGGGTGCTGCCGCCGCTGCTGTACGGCGTCGGCCATCCCTACGCGATGCCGTTCAGCGGCATCGGCACCGAGGCGGCGATCGCGGCCCTGCAGCGCGAGGATCTGGTCGACTTCCACCGCGACTGGGTGCGCCCGGAGCACGCCACCCTGATCGTGGTCGGCGACACCACCTTGGCCGAGATCGTGCCGCTGCTGGACGCGCAGTTCGGCGACTGGAAGGGCGAAGGAACGGCGCCGTCGGTGCCGTTCCCGGCCCGCGTGGCGCGGCCGGCCAAGCCACGCGTGTACCTGATCGATCAGCCCGGCGCGGTGCAGGCCAACCTGTTCGCCTCGGAACTGGTGCCGCCGACCACCGATCCGGCGGCGGTCCGCTTCGACATCGCCAATGGCGTGATCGGCGGCGACTTCACCTCGCGCCTGAACATGAACCTGCGCGAGAACAAGCATTGGTCCTACGGCGCGCGCAGCGGCGCGGCCAGCGCCCTCGGCCAGCGGCCGTGGACCGCCTCGGCCCCGGTGCAGATCGACAAGACCGCCCCGGCGCTGCAGGAGATGTACAAGGAGATCAGCGCCTTCGCGAGCGGCAAGGCGCCACCGACGGCGGAGGAGGTGGCGCGCATCCGCAACATCCAGACCTTGAGCCTGCCGGGCGCCTACGAGACGGCCAGCGCGGTGATGGGCGCGATCGGCGGCATCGTCCGCTACGGCCGCCCCGACGACTACGTGTTCAAGCGCAAGGCCGAGATCGAGGCGATGACCCCGGCGCAGGTGCGCGAGGCGGCGTCGATGCTCGACCCGAACACCTTGACCTGGGTGGTGGTGGGCGACCTCAAGCAGATCGAGGCGCCGGTGCGCGCGCTGAAGCTGGGCGAGGTCACCGTGATCGATGCCGACGGGGTACCGCAGGGCGGGGCGGCGGCCCCGGCGCCGCGCTGAGTGCGGCAGGCGCGCGTCGGCGAGGGCCGGCGCGCGCTGCCTGCCGGCGCCGGCAGGCCGACGGTGTCATGGCCGATTCAGCGTTTTGCGGCACAATCCGGATTCACCTGCCAACGGGCCCGTCCATGCGTCTACCGATCGCCTTCGTCCTGCTCGCCACGCTCGCCGGCTGCACCTGGGTGCCGATGGCGCCGGAAGGCAAAGGGGTGCGGGTCCTGCCGCCCGGTCAGGCCGCCAGCGGCTGCGAGAAGCGCGGCGAGGTGGTGGTGTCGGTGAAGAGCAGCGTCGGCTTCTACCAGCGCAACCCGCTGCGGGTGCGCGAGGAGCTGGAGACCCTGGCCCGCAACGAGGCGCCCGGCGTGGGCGCCAACACCGTGCAGGCGATGGGCGACCCGGTCGACGGCGACCAGCGCTTCACCGCCTACCAGTGCGGCGGCCGCTGAACCGCTCAGACCATACGCTTTGCGGGGATTTGTTAAAGATGCGGTAAAACGGTGTAACCGCTAGAATTGGCGCCCCCTCGCCTGACCCTGGCGTACACCTCGATGCTCTTCACCAACGTCTCGATCGCGGGACTGGCGCATATCGACGCGCCGCACACGCTGACCTCCAAGCAGATCAACGCGCGCCTGCAGCCGACCCTGGACCGGCTGCGGATCCGGGCCGACGTGCTCGGCGACATCGCCGGCGTCCACGCGCGGCGCATGTGGGACCAGGATCTGCAGGCGTCCGACGTGGCGACGCTGGCGGCGCGCAAGGCGATGAGCGATGCGGGCATCGAGGCCGGGCAGGTCGGGCTGCTGGTCAATACGTCGGTGAGTCGCGATTACCTGGAGCCGTCCACCGCCAGCATCGTCGCCGGCAATCTGGGCGTGAGCGAGCAGTGCATGACCTTCGACGTCGCCAACGCCTGCCTGGCCTTCATCAACGGCATGGACATCGCGGCGCGCATGATCGAGCGTGGCGATATCGACTATGCGATGGTGGTCGATGGCGAGACCGCCAACCTGGTGTACGAGAAGACCCTGGAGCGGATGGCCTCGCAGGACCTGACCGCCGACGCCTTCCGCGACGAAATGGCGACCCTGACCCTGGGGTGCGGTGCCGTGGCGATGGTGATGGCGCGTACCGACCTGGCGCCGGATGCGCCGCGCTACCGCGGCGGCGTGACTCGCTCGGCTACGCAGTGGAACACCCTGTGCCGGGGCAACATGGACCGCATGGTCACCGACACCCGCATGCTGCTGATCGAAGGCCTCAAGCTGGGCCAGAAGACTTTCGCCGCCGCGCGGCAGGCGCTGGGGTGGGCGGTGGACGAACTGGACCAGTTCGTCATCCACCAGGTCAGCCTTCCGCACACCAAGGCCTTCATGAAGAGCTTCGGCATCGACCAGAAGAAGGTCATGACCATCTTCGGCGAATACGGCAACATCGGCCCGGCCAGCGTGCCGATCGTGCTCAGCAAGCTGCGCGAGCTGGGCCGCCTGAAGAAGGGCGACCGGATCGCGCTGATGGGCATCGGCTCGGGCCTGAACTGCTCGATGGCCGAGGTGGTCTGGTAAGCGAGAGGCACAGGACAAGCGCGCAAATTTTCCTTGCGCGCCGTATTTGGGTGTTTAGAAAGAAATTTGCTAAATTTCTTTCCTAAGAGCCGTCTCCGGCCACGGCAAGGATTGCCTGATGTCGTCTCGACGCTGTACCGGACACTATGTTCCCGGGTCGCTGGCGGGCAGCCGTTATCAGGCGTTCGTTCCTGATCCGCTGCCGCCCGAGCCGCCGCTGCAGTTGGCGGCGCCGCTGCTGATCGCGCGCAAGGAACAGGCCGACCAGGCGCTTGGTCGCCTCGATGGCATCACCCTGATGCTGCCGGACCCGGAGCTGTTCCTCTACCACTACGTGCGCAAGGAAGCGGTCCTGTCCTCGCAGATAGAGGGCACGCAATCGTCGCTGTCCGATCTGCTGCTGTTCGAACTGGACGAGGCACCGGGTGTCCCTCTGGACGACGTCGAAGAAGTCTCCAACTACGTCGCTGCGCTGAACCACGGGCTGCGGCGCTTGCGCGAGGATGACTTCCCGCCGTCGCTGCGCCTGATCCGCGAAATGCACGCGCTGCTGTTGCAAGGTGGACGTGGCGCCGGCAAACGTCCGGGCGAATTCCGTTCGGGCCAGGTCTGGATCGGCGGTGCCTCGCCGGCGTTGGCGCATTTCGTGCCGCCGCCGCCGGAAGCCCTGGATGCGGTGCTGGCCGCCTTCGAGCGCTTCCTGCACGCGCCGGGCCGCGACGTCTCGCCGATGGTCAAGGCAGCCCTGGCGCATGTGCAGTTCGAAACCATCCATCCCTTCAGCGATGGCAACGGCAGGCTGGGGCGGCTGCTGATCGCGTTGATCCTGTGCAACGAAGGTGTGCTGCGCGCGCCCAGCCTGTACCTGAGCCTGTTCTTCAAGCGCCATCGCGCGCGTTACTACGAGCGCCTCAACGCGGTACGCACCGAGGGCGACTGGGAAGGCTGGCTGGATTTCTTTCTCGAGGGCGTTGCAGACACCGCGCAACAGGCGGTGTCCACCGCGCAGCGCCTGCTGGCACTGCTGGCGGCCGACCGCGCGCGTATCGCCGGATTGGGAACGCGCGCTGGCAACGTGGGCCTGGTGTACGAGCAGTTCGCCCGTCGTGTCCTGCTGGGCGTGCCGCAGGTCCAGCCGCATTTGCCGCTCAGCGCACCGACGATCCGTGCCGCCATCCGCACTCTGCAGGATCTGGACATCGTCAACGAACTCACCGGGCAGCAGCGGCACCGCGTGTTCGCCTATCAGGCTTATCTGGACATCCTCAGCGAGGGTGCGCAGCCGTTATGAGTTCCCCAACGCCGCACGCCGACGGCAATGCATCATGCGCCGCGGCGGCGCCGTCTTCCTCCTCCATCTCGCATCGGTCCCCCGCATGAACTACCCCGGCTACCCCTTCACCCCGCAGCGCTTCCAGGTCCGCCCGGGGCTGCACATGTCCTATCTCGACGAGGGTCCACGCGACGGCGAGGTGGTGGTGATGCTGCACGGCAATCCGTCGTGGAGCTATCTGTGGCGCACGCTGGTGAGCGGGCTGTCGGACCGCTACCGCTGCATCGTGCCCGACCATATCGGCATGGGCCTGTCGGACAAGCCGGACGATGCGCCGGGCGCGCGACCGGGCTACGACTACACCCTGCAGTCGCGCGTGGACGACCTGGACGCGCTGCTGCGGCATCTGCGCATCGACGGGCCGGTGACGC
Source organism: Xanthomonas sp. NCPPB 2250 (assembly GCF_056725265.1). Taxonomy (NCBI): domain Bacteria; kingdom Pseudomonadati; phylum Pseudomonadota; class Gammaproteobacteria; order Lysobacterales; family Lysobacteraceae; genus Xanthomonas; species Xanthomonas sp. NCPPB 2250. The sequence goes on from NZ_CM161520.1 coordinate 277,154, forward strand.
TGGCGGTGCACGACTGGGGCGGCATGATCGGTTTCGGCTGGGCGCTGTCGCACCATGCGCAGGTGCGGCGCCTGGTCATCACCAATACCGCGGCGTTCCCGCTGCCGGCGGCCAAGCCGATGCCGTGGCAGATCGCGATGGGCCGGCACTGGCGCCCGGGCGAGTGGTTCATCCGCACGTTCAATGCGTTCTCTTCGGGCGCGTCGTGGCTGGGTGTGTCGCGACGCATGCCCGCCGCTGTGCGTCGCGCCTACGTGGCGCCGTACGACAGCTGGGCCAACCGCATTTCCACGATCCGTTTCATGCAGGACATTCCGCTGTCGCCGGCCGACAAGGCCTGGTCGCTGCTGGCGCGGGCCGAGCAGGCATTGCCGTCGTTCGCCGACCGCCCCGCCTTCATCGGCTGGGGCCTGCGCGACATCTGCTTCGACCATCATTTCCTGGAAGGCTTCCGCCGCGCGCTGCCGCAGGCCGAGGTGATGGCCTTCGAGGATGCAAACCACTACGTGCTGGAAGACAAGCACGAGGTGCTGGTGCCGGCGATCCGCCGGTTTCTGGACGCGCATCCGCTGTCCTGAGCACGCACGCCGGACAGATGCCGGCGCTTTCATGCGGCGCGCCGTATCTGTGCGCGGCGCATGCAGGAAGGGCATTGCAGCCGGGTGCGCCGTGATGCCGCCGCCGCCGGCGTTGCGTCGTGGATCGTCTACACGGGCGCGCGCAAACTGCTACCGATTGCCGTGATGCAACATTGTTGGCTAGGTACAGTCGCCACCGATGTGCGCGTCGCGCGGAAGCGGACGCTGCACGCAATCGGACAGGAGACAGAGAGTGAAAGCGATGGCGATGGCGATGCTGTTGACGGCGATGAGCGTGCCTGATGCGCACGCGGAAGACCTGACCACGTCCGCGGACGGCAAGACGCTGACGGTCGGCTTCGGCCAGCCCACCTGGAAGCAGGTGCTGCACTACCGCAAGCTGTACGACAAGAAGCCGTTCCCCGATGCGGAGATCTACTACTACAGCAACGGCATGTACAAGATCATTTCGCAGGGCGAGAACCACTACGGCGTGTACGTGCTGCAGGGCAGCTTCGACGACCAGACCTACACGATCCGCTTCATCTCGCTGCCGTCCGAGGACTGGGGCAACAAGACCGCCTTCCACCAGCTGACCTTCATCCGTGGCGAAGACAGGAACGTCTTCATCCAGAACGCGATCGTCGATACCGGCGAAGCCATCGCCCAGCAGAACGGTAACTACACCCTGGAAAAGAACACCGTGACCAATCCGGTGCCGACGGCGTGGAAGCACCGCTGAGCCGATGCGGCGCGCGTCCGCCGTGCTTCGGATGCCGCCAGGATGGGCGTTTGCAGGAGTTTGTGTAGGAGCAGCTTCAGCCGCGACCGGGCGTTGCCGGTAATGCGGATCGCGGCTAAAGCCGCTCCTACGGCAGGCCTCCTGCCGCGCTGGTGGTGCCGCCGCTCAGGCGTCCGGCAGATTGCGTTCGACCACGCCGTCCCAGTCGGCCAGGGTCAGCAGCGGCAGGCCGTGCGCCAGCCGCGACTTGTCGCACTGCGCGCTGCGTTCGCCGAACTCCAGCGAGGCCGGCACCGCGGCGCACACCGACGGCCGCCGCTCGTGGATGCTGCAGCGACTGTAGCGGCCGATGTCCGCGTCCAGGGCGATGCAGCGCGGCTGCGCCTGCGAGGTGCCGCGCATCACCTGCTCATGGGTGCGCAGCGGTTCGGTCAACTCGAACGGGACCCTGCCGCCCAGCGCGGGATCGGCTTCGCTCCAGTGGAAACTGACGCGGAAGTAGGCGCAGCAGGCGCCGCAGGTGAGGCAGGGATGGGACATGGCGGCCGGGCCTTGCGCGGCGAACAGCGTGGGGGGCGCGGCATTCTGACCGAACCGGGGCGCGCTGCAAGCACTCCGGCATTCAGCCGCGGCTGCCGCGGCCGGGATGTCGGCTGCGGCCGGGCGCATCGGCGATAATCGGCGCATGACCACGACCTGCAATATCGCGGCGACGCTGCCACGGCTGGCGCGCGAGCGCCCGGACCAGATCGCCATGCGCTGCCCCGGCCGGCCCGGCCCCGGCGGCATGGCGGCCTACGACGTGACCCTGAGCTATGCGCAGCTGGATGCGCGCAGCGATGCCATCGCCGCCGGCCTGGGCGCCTACGGCATCGGCCGCGGCACCCGCACGGTGGTGATGGTGCGGCCGTCGCCGGAGTTCTTCCTGCTGATGTTCGCGTTGTTCAAGGCCGGCGCGGTGCCGGTGCTGGTCGATCCGGGCATCGACCGGCGCGCGCTCAAGCAATGCCTGGACGAGGCGCAGCCGGAAGCCTTCATCGGCATTCCGCTGGCGCAACTGGCGCGGCGTCTGCTCGGCTGGGCGCGCTCGGCAAAGCGGATCGTCACCGTCGGCCGGCGCTGGGCCTGGGGCGGCACCACGCTGGCGCGGATCGAGCGCGCGGGCCAGGGCGCCGGCAGCCAGCTGGCCGACACGGCCGCGGACGACGTCGCCGCGATCCTGTTCACCAGCGGCTCCACCGGCGTGCCCAAGGGCGTGGTCTACCGGCACCGGCATTTCGTCGGCCAGATCGAGCTGATGCGCAATGCCTTCGACATGCAGCCCGGCGGGATCGACCTGCCGACTTTCCCGCCGTTTGCGCTCTTCGACCCGGCGCTGGGGCTGACCTCGGTGATCCCGGACATGGACCCGACGCGTCCGGCCAAGGTCGATCCGCGCAAGCTGCACGATGCGATGCAGCGCTTCGGCGTGACCCAGCTGTTCGGCTCGCCGGCCCTGATGCGGGTGCTGGCCGACTACGGCAAGCCGTTGACCAACGTGCGCTGCGCCACCTCGGCCGGCGCGCCGGTGCCGCCGGACGTGGTGGCGCGGATCCGCAGCCTGCTGCCGGAGGACGGCCAGTTCTGGACGCCCTACGGCGCCACCGAGTGCCTGCCGGTGGCGGTGATCGAGGGCCGCGAGCTGCAGGACACGCGCGCGGCGACCGAGCGCGGTGCCGGCACCTGCGTCGGCACGGTGGTGCCGCCCAACCAGGTGCGCATCATCGCCATCGACGACGCCGCGATTCCGGAGTGGAGCGGCGTGCGCGACGTCCCCACCGGCACGGTCGGCGAGATCACCGTGGCCGGCCCGACCGCCACCGACACCTATTTCAACCGCGATGCGGCCACGCGCCTGGCCAAGATCCGCGAACGCCTGGACGACGGCAGCGAGCGCGTCGTGCACCGCATGGGCGACGTCGGCTATTTCGACGCGCAGGGCCGGCTGTGGTTCTGCGGGCGCAAGACCCAGCGCGTGGAGACCGCGCAGGGACCGCTGTACACCGAACAGGTGGAGCCGATCTTCAACGCGCTGCCGGGCATCGGCCGCACCGCCCTGGTCGGCATCGGCGCGCCGGGGCAGCAGCGCCCGGTGCTGTGCTACGAGCTGGAAGTGGGCGCCATGCTCTCGAGCGGCCCTGAACTGCAGGCGCTGCAGCAGCGACTGCGCGATACCGCTGTCGCGCATGCGCACACGGCCGGCATCGTCGACTTCCTGAGCCACCCCGGCTTTCCGGTGGACATCCGCCACAACGCCAAGATCGGCCGCGAGAAGCTGGCGCTGTGGGCCGCGGAACAGCTGCGCTGAGGCGCGACGATGGCCGAGCGCTACCGGCTGGGCGACCTGCGCATCGACGCGGCGCGGCAGCGGGTCGAGCGCGACGGTGCGGTCCTGGAGGTGGGCGGGCTGAGTTTTCGCCTGCTGCATTACCTGCTGCAGCAGGGGCAGCGCGTGGTGGGGTTCGATGAACTGATCGCGCAGGTGTGGGCGCCGGCGCTGGTCAACGAGGAGACCGTCACCCAGCGCGTGCGCCTGCTGCGCCAGGCGCTGGGCGACGCATCCCGGCAGCCGCGGTATCTGCGCTCGGTGCGCGGTCAGGGGTATCAACTGTGCCTGCCGGTACAGCCCGATGCCGCCCCCGATCCGACCGACACCACGCCTGTGCCGCGATGGACGTGGCGCAAGCGCGGCGCCTGGGCGATCGCGACCGGTGCGGTGGCGATCGTCTCGGTGCTGGCGGTATGGCACTGGCAGGTGGCCGCGCCAACGCCAGCCGCGTCCCCGCTGCTGCAGCGTGCCGACTACTACGCCGGCATCGGCCAGCGCGACGACAACACGCGTGCGATCGCGCTGTACCAGCAGCGCCTGCAGCAGGTACCGGACGAGGCGGCAGCCTTGATTGGCCTGAGCCGCGCCTACAGTGCGCGCGTCTGCCAATACGACGGCGACCAGCAGGTCGCGTTGCGCGCGCAGCGTCTGGCGGCGCAGGTGCTCGTGGCGCACCCGCGGCTGGCCGCCGCGCATGCCGCGCTTGGCTATGCGTACGATTGCCGTGGCGACAACGCCGCGGCGCTGGCCGCCTACGAGCGCGCGTTGCAACTGGACCCGCGTGCCGATGCCGTGCGTGGCTCGGCCGCCTATCTGTACGAACGCCAGGGCCGCCTGGCGCAGGCGCTTGCGGCCAACATGCAGGTTCGCGATCCGGCGCGTGTGCGCTTCCTGCCACTGCAGATCGCCAGCAACCTCGATCTGCTGGGCTACGCCAGCGCCGCGGAGGTCCGCTACCGCGACAGTTTCCTGCTCTACCCCGACAGCGCGTATTCCAATCTGGCGTGGCCGCGTTTCCTGTTCGTGCATGGCCGTACGGCTGAAGCGCAGGCCGTGCTGGACCAGGCGCTGGGGCGCGGCACCGACTACGCCGGGCTGTTCCTGCTGCAGGCGGAGCTGGCGCTGGCGCGTGGCGACACCGCGCACGCGCGGCAGGCCAGCCTGCAGGCGATGCGCCTGCGGCCGCAAGGCAGTTTCGCCCAGACCGTGGCCTGGACGCTGCAGGCGCAACCGCCGCCGCCGGCGCCGCAGCTGCGCGCGCGAGCGCAGGCATTGCTGGACGGCGTGGCGCGCGGCAGCGACCCGCTGGACGCGGTGGATGCGGCGTTGCTGCTGCAGTTGGCCAACGATCGGCCAGCGGCGCTGGACGCGCTGCGTCGGGCGCAGGCCGCGGGCTATCGCGATGGCGCCTACCTGCGGGTGTCGCCGCTGCTGGCGCCGCTGCGCGCCGAGCCGGGTTTCGCGGCGTTGCTGGCGCGCAACGAGGCCGATGTCGCCGCGCAACGGGCGCAGGCGCAGCGCGCCGGACTGGTGCCTACGGCAATGCCGTGAGCACGTAATCGGCGAGCAGCGCCTGCGATTGCGGGTGCATCTGCGGCCGGTTGTAGGCACGCCGGGTGATCACCACCACCAGGCGTTCCTCCGGCAGCACGAACACATAGTTGCCGCCGTTGCCCGACATCGCCCAGACCCCGCGTTCGACGCCGTGCGCCTGGAAGCGGAAGCGCCACAGCAGATAGCCGTAGTCGGCATCGTCGCGGGCTTGTGCATGCACCTGGGTCATTGCGCGGATCCATGCCGCCGGCAACACCTGCTTGCCGTGCCAGCGGCCCTCGTCGAGCAGGAGCTGGCCGAACTTGGCCAGGTCGCGGCTGCGGTAGCGGGTGCCGCCACCGCCCATGCCCACGCCTTCGGCGGCTTGCAGCCAGCGTGCACCGACGATGCCGAGCGGCCGCTCCAGGACCTGCCCGGCGAAGTCCTCCAGGCGCTGCCCGGTGGCCTTCTCGAGCAGCGCACCGAGCAGGAAGCTGCCGGCGGTGCAGTAGGAGAAGGCGCGTCCATACGGACTCTCCTCGGGGCGGCGCATCCATGGCGCATAGCCCTTGAGCGGCAGGTCCAGCGCGAACTGCGTCCAGTCGGCGCTGACGTACATGCGTTCCTCGTGGCCGCTGGAGAAGGCGTTGTCGTCGTCGCACTCCCATTGCGAACTCATCGTCAGCAGGTCTTCGACGGTGATCGCGCGCTTGCGCGGCGCATCGTGCTGCCAGTGGCGGTCGCCGAAGAAGTCGTAGACGCGTGCCTGCACGCCGGGCAGGTGGCCGCGGGCGATCGCCGCGCCGACCAGCAGCGCGGTCACGCTCTTGGTCGCCGAGCGGGTGTCGTGCAAGGTCTGCCGGTCGGCACCACCGAAGTAATGCTCGTAGACCAGGGCGCCGTCGCGCACGATCAGCACGCTGGTGGTCTCCGGCGCCGCGCCGTCGGCGATGGCGTGTTCCATGGCGGCCAGCCGGTCCCGCTTCCAGCCGCTGGCGGCGGCATCGGCGACCGGCCAGCCGTCGTCCAGCGCCGGCGGTGCGGTCGCGGCCGCTGGTACGGCGGCGGAAGCAAGCGGAACGATCAGGGAGAGGGTGGCGCACAGCAGCAGCGGCAGGGGCGACATGGCGGAACTCCGGTGGAAGGGCCGGTGCACTTACGCCCGTGGCATCGCTGAAGTGCCTGATGCCAGACTGAAGAATTCTGAAGCTCAGTCGGATCAAGGGGTTGCGCGGCTCCCGTCACTGGCGTCGTCATCGCGGATCGCCTTCGCTTGCGCCCCCGGCTATCGTGTGCGCCCTGGTTCGATCGGTGCGACGCGATGAAAATTGTGGTGACGGGCGGTGGTGGTTTCCTGGGCCAGGCGCTGTGCCGCGGGCTGGTGGCGCGCGGGCACCAGGTGGTCAGCTACAACCGCGGCCACTACCCGGAACTGCAGGCCTTGGGCGTGGCCCAGGTGCGGGGCGACCTGGTCGACGCGCAGGCGCTGCAGCACGCGCTGGCCGGTGCCGATGCGGTGTTCCACAACGCCGCCAAGGCCGGCGCCTGGGGCAGCTATGACAGCTACTACCAGCCCAACGTGGTCGGTACCGAGAATGTGCTGGCGGCCTGCCGCATGCACGGCGTGTCGCGCTTGGTCTACACCTCCACACCGAGCGTGACCCACCGCGCTACGCATCCGGTCGAAGGCCTGGGCGCGGACCAGGTGCCCTACGGCGAGGATTTCCAGGCGCCGTACGCGGCGACCAAGGCGATCGCCGAGCGCATGGTGCTCGCCGCCAACGACGCGCAGCTGGCGGTGGTGGCGCTGCGCCCGCGGCTGATCTGGGGGCCGGGCGACAACCAGATCCTGCCCAAGCTGGTCGCGCGGGCGCAGGCCGGGCGCGTGCGTCTGGTCGGCAGCGGCGACAACAAGGTCGATTCCACCTACATCGACAACGCCGCACAGGCGCACTTCGATGCCTTCGAGCACCTGGCGGTGGGCGCGCCCTGCGCCGGCAAGGCCTATTTCATTTCCAACGGCGAGCCGCTGCCGATGCGCGAGCTGCTCAACAAGCTGCTCGCCGCGGTCGGCGCGCCGACGGTGACCAGGACGCTCTCGTTCAAGGCCGCCTATCGCATCGGCGCCGCCTGCGAGACCCTGTGGCCGCTGCTGCGCCTGCGCGGCGAGCCGCCGCTGACGCGGTTCCTGGCCGAGCAGCTGTGCACGCCGCACTGGTACAGCATGGAGCCGGCGCGGCGCGACTTCGGCTACGTGCCGCAGGTGTCGATCGAGCAGGGCCTGCAACGGCTGGCGTCGTCATGGCGCCACGACGCGTCCGTCACCCGCTGACGACCGCGCGTTTCCGAAGATGATGCCGCGCCGATTCGGCACGACAACTTCTGGATATTGCCATGCTGCATTACGCCATCATCTTCTTCGTGATCGCCATCATCGCCGCCGTGCTCGGTTTCAGCGGCATCGCCGGCACGGCGACCAGCATCGCCTGGATCCTGTTCGTGGTGTTCCTGATCCTGGCGGTGATCTCGATGTTCCGCCGCGGCAAGGTATAGTCCGCCGCGACAATCGAACGTCGATGCCTGCCCGCGGCGCCCTGCGTCGCGGGCAAGTCGTTTCTGGGCAGGGCGCCATGATGGCGTCTGCTGGCAGGAGGTAGCGCTACGCCGCGCCGCTGGATTGGGCTGGACGTTTCGCCGAACGCTTGTCACCATCGTCCGCTCAGGGGACAGGGGCGGATCGAATGCGAGCGTGGATCGTGTGGGCAGGCCTTGCGCTTGCGGGGAGCGCGTGCGCGCAGGTGCCGCCGGTGGACCTGGCGCCGTATCTGCAGCGCGACCAGTTCGACCGGGTCAAGATCTCCCCGACTGGCGCCTACTACGCCGTCACCGCGCCGCTTGAGGACCGCACCGTGCTGGCGGTGATCCGGCGTAGCGACAAGCAGGTCTCGGCCAAGATCATGGGCCAGGCCGATTCGGTGGTGCACGATTACTGGTGGGCCAGCGACGAGCGCATCGTGGTGTCGATGGCCGAGCGCCTGGGCGCGCTCGACCGCCCGGTGGCGATCGGCCAACTGCATGCCATCGATGCCGACGGCAAGAATCCGCGCTTGCTGGCCAGCCCTTACGGGCTCAACGACAGCGTCAACGGCGTCACCTACAAGGCCGGCCTGGATCCGTCGGTGTTCATGCTCGACACCTTGCCGGACGACCCACGCGCGGTGCTGGTGTCGGTAGTGGAGCAGACCAAGGACCCCACCGTGCATGTGGACAAGCTCGACATCTACAACCACCGACGCACGCCGGTGGCGCGCGCCCCGGTGGCGCGTGCGGACTTCGTCACCGACCACGGCGGCCACGTGCGCTTCGCGCAGGGTGCCGAGACCGGCAGCACGGTCAACAAGCTGTTCTACCGCAACGATGACGCCAGTCCGTGGCGGCTGATCAACGACGAAGCCAGCAGTGGGCATCGCAGTTTCCCGCTGGGCTTTTCCGCGGACGACAGGATCGCCTACCTGCAGGTGGAGCAGGCCGAAGGACCCGATGCGGTGGTGGCATGGGATCCGCAGAGCGACCGGTCCACACCGCTGCTGCGTGACGCGAAGGTCGATCCCTACCAGGTGTTGCGCGACCTCGATGGCCGCACCCCGATCGGCGTGTCGTTCATGAGCGATCGCGTGCACAACCGCTTCTTCGACGACACCGCGCCGACGGCGCGGCTGTACCGCGCGCTGGAGCAGGCCTTCAACGGCGATGCGGTGTACATCACCTCCGCCACCGCCGATCGGCGCCTGCTGATGCTGTATGTGTGGAGCGACCGCAACAACGGCGATTACTTCCTGTTCGACACCGTCGACAAATCGGCCAAGCGGGTGTTCAGCCGTCGCGAATGGTTCGTGCCGGAGCGGATGCCGGCGACCCGCGAGGTCGCCTTCAAGGCCAGGGATGGGATGGCCCTGTACGGCTATCTGACCCTGCCGCTGCAGGCGCCGGCCGGCAAGCTGCTGCCGATGGTGTTGCTGCCGCATGGCGGGCCGTTCGGGCTCTTCGATGGCTGGGAGTTCGACGACGATGCGCAGGTGCTGGCCGCGGCCGGCTACGCGGTGTTGCGGGTCAACTACCGTGGCTCGGGTAACTACGGCCGCGCCTATACCCAGGCCGGTGCACGGGAGTGGGGCGGGCGCATGCAGGACGATCTCACCGACGCCACGCGCTGGGCGATCGACCAGGGCATCGCCGACGCCGCGCGCATCTGCATCTACGGCGCCAGCTACGGCGCCTATGCCGCACTGATGGGCGTGGCGAAGGAGCCGGACCTGTACCGCTGCGCGGCCGGCTACGTCGGCGTCTACGACCTGGAGACCATGTACCGCGACCAGGCCAGATACGCGCGTTGGACCAAGGCCTGGGCCGGCGACTGGCTGGGCGAACGCGACAGCCTGGCGGCGCGTTCGCCGGTCAACCTGGCCGCGCGCATCCGCGTGCCGGTGTTCCTGGCCGCCGGCGGCAAGGACGAGCGCGCGCCGATCGAACACACCGAACGTATGGAAAAGGCATTGAAGAAGGCCGGGGTGCCGGTGGAGTCGCTGTACGTCCCCACCGAGGGCCATGGTTTCTACACCGAAGCGCACCGGCGCGCCTACTACACGCAGTTGCTGGCGTTCCTGAGCAAGCACCTGGGCGGCGCGCAGGCGCAGTAGCGGTTGGCGGTGGCATGGGCGGGACATCTGTCTCGCCCTGCGCACGGCCTGGCGACGTGTCTGCCGCTAGAATGCGGGCATGTCTGGAACCCCCCTCGATGCTCTCAAGCCCCTGGCCGGCCGCGCGCTGGAAGCGGCGCTCAATCGCGCGCTGGCGCTGGACCCGGAAACCGGCGAGGCCCTGCGCGACCTCGATGGCCAGCGCGTGGCGCTGACCCTGGAGGCGCCGGCGCTGGCCCTGCAGATCCGCGTCGACGGTACGCACCTGCGGGTCGGCCCGGTGGATCCGGCGCAGGAGCCGGAACTGGCGGTACGCAGCACCCTCGGCGGCCTGCTCGCGCAATTGCCGTTCCTGGCGCAGGCGCGGCGCACCGGTGGCCCCGGCGGGCGCGTGCGGGTCTCCGGCGATGCCGAACTGGCGCGGCGCCTGCAGCAGCTGGCGACGCGCTTCGACCCGGACTGGCAGCGGCCGTTCGTGCAGGTGTTCGGCGAGGTGCTCGGCGTGCAGGTGGCCAACACCGCGCGCTCGGCGCTGCAGCAGGCCCGGCGCAGCGCGCAGGATCTGGCGCAGAGCGCGGCCGAATATGTCACCGAGGAGTCGCGCGACGTGGTCGCGCGCGCCGAGCTGGAGGCCTTCTACGACGACGTCGACGTGCTGCGCGACGACATCGAACGCCTGGCCGCGCGCGTGGCGCGGCTGCAGCCGGAGCGTGGCGCATGAAGGCGATGTTCCGCGCCAGCCGCATCGGCCGGGTGATCCTGCGCTACCGCCTGGACGACCTGCTCGACGGCACCCCGGCCGAACGCTGGTTGCGCCTGGCCAAGCCGTTCGTGCCGCGCGCCAGCCCGGACATTGCCGCGCAGTCGCGCGGCGCCCGGCTGCGCCTGGCGCTGCAGGACCTGGGGCCGATCTTCGTCAAGTTCGGGCAGATCCTCTCCACCCGCCGTGACCTGATGCCGCCGGACGTGGCCGAGGAACTGACCCTGCTGCAGGACCGGGTGCGCCCGTTCGACGGCGAGGCCGCGCGGCGCATCGTCGAGCAGGCGCTGGGGCGGCCGATCGCGGTGGCGTTCGCGACCTTCGATACCGAGCCGCTGGCCTCGGCCTCGATCGCGCAGGTGCACGCGGCGACGCTGCACGATGGCCGCGAAGTGGTGGTCAAGGTGCTGCGCCCGGACATCGAGCGGCAGATCGACGCCGACATCGCCTTGCTGAAATCGGCCGCCGCGCTGGTCGAGCGCACCCATCCGCGCGCCGACAAGATCCGCCCGCGCGAGGTGGTGGCCGAGATCGAGACCACCCTGGCCGCGGAGCTGGACCTGCAGCGCGAGGGCGCCAACGCCAGCGTGCTGCGCCGCTTCTGGCTGCATTCGGACGACCTGTACGTGCCGGAGGTGATCTGGACCCACACCGCCGAGCGCGCGCTGACCCTGGAGCGGGTGCGTGGCATCCCGTCCGACGACATCGCCTCGCTGGACGCGGCCGGCATCGACCGCCGTGCGCTGGCGGCCAAGGGCGTGCGGGTGTTCTACACCCAGGTGTTCCGCGACAACTTCTTCCATGCCGATGCGCACGCCGGCAACATCTGGGTCGACAGCGATCCGGCGCGCCGCGACAACCCGCGCTTCATCGCGCTGGACTTCGGCATCATGGGCCAGCTCTCGCAGGAAGATCAGTACTACCTGGCCGAGAACTTCATGGCCATCTTCAACAAGGACTACCGGCGCATGGCCGAGCTGCACGTGGAGGCGGGCTGGATGCCGGCCAACGTGCGCATCGACGAGCTGGAGGCGGCGGCGCGCTCGGTGTGCGAGCCCTACTTCACCCGGCCGCTGTCGCAGATCTCGCTGGCCGAGGTGCTGATCAAGCTGTTCCGCGTGGCCCAGCGCTACCAGCTGACCCTGCAGCCGCAGCTGATCCTGCTGCAGAAGACCCTGCTCAACATCGAAGGCGTCGGCCGCCAGCTCGACCCCGAACTGGACATCTGGGCGGTGGCGCGGCCGGTGCTCGAACGCATCCTGATCGAGCGCTACAGCCCGCAGCGCGCGCTGCACGAACTGCGCAAGCGCCTGCCGGAGATCATGACCCACGCGCCGGACATGCCGCGGCTGATCCACGGCTGGCTGCGCCAGCAGGTCGAGGGCCGGCACGAACTGTCGATGCGCTCGCGCGATCTGTTCGAACTCAACCTGCTGGTGCGGCGCATGCAGCGGCGGGTGGTGGCGGCGATCGCCGGCGTCGGCCTGCTCACCGTGGCCACGCTGCTGTACGCGCTCGACGCGGGCGGGCCGCAGCTGGGCGGGGTGTCGCTGTGGGCGTGGATCAGCGGCGGTGCCGGCACCGCGGCCCTGCTGTCGGCGTGGTGGCGGCGCTGAGCGTGACGGCGCTGGATCGCGCGCGGCTGCACGCGGTGCGCGACGCGCTCGGTGCGGAAGGTCCGCGCCACGACGCAGGCCAGTCCGAGCGCGCGCAGCGCCTGCTCAATATCACCCCGGAGACCGGCGAGCTGCTGGCCGTGCTGGTGCGCGCCACGGGTGCGCGGCGCGTGCTGGAGATCGGCACGTCCAACGGCTATTCCACCCTGTGGCTGGCCGAGGCCACGGCGGCGCTGGGCGGCAGTGTGACTACGCTGGAATACGCCGCGCACAAGATCGCGCTGGCGCAGCGCAACTTCGCCAGTGCCGGCGTGGAAGGCTGTATCGATCTGGTCCTCACGGATGCCGGCGTCTGGCTGGCCGGCGCGGCGTCGGCCGCGTTCGACCTGGTGTTCCTGGACGCCGAGCGCACCCTCTATTGCGACTGGTGGCCGCAGCTGCGTCGCGTGTTGCGGCCGGGCGGTCTGCTGGTCGTGGACAACGCGCTGTCGCACGGGACGGAGATGGCGCCGTTCGCCGCGCTGCTGGATGCCGATGCCGCGTTCACCTGCACCACGCTGCCGGTCGGCAACGGCGAACTGCTGGCGGTCAAGGACGCGTAGGCGCAGCGCGGCGGCGTGCCTGCCTGCGACCTGCGTCGTCGGGTCAAGCAACCGTCGGCGCGAGCTGCCGCCACGTCGTCATCGGTGCCATGGGTGCCGTTGTCGTGAGCGAGGTCATGGGCTCAGTGCTGAGGACGCTGCCGCTCCGCGCCACCTGCATGCGCGCCTCGTTCCTGCAAAGCGCATTGTCGCGCCGCGGCACGGCGCGGATAATCCGGCAGTGAATACCGACGCCGATTCCCTGCAGATCCTCTATCAAGACCCACTGCTGGCCGTGGTCGACAAGCCCGCCCGGCTGATGGTCCACGACAGCAAGCTCGCCCGCGGCGAGGACGATTTCCTCGCCGACCGTCTGCGCGCACAGCTGGGCCGGCCGATCTTCCTGGTGCACCGGCTCGACCGTGCCACCAGCGGCTGCCTGCTGTTGGCCTTCGACCGCGACACCGCCAGCGTGCTGGGCAAGGCGCTGATGGGCGGCGAAGTGGACAAGGATTACCTGGCGATCTGCCGCGGCTGGCCGGCCGAAGACCGCTTCGAGGTCGACCACGACCTCGACGGCGGCCCCGGCAAGCCGCTGAAGAAACCGGCGCAGACCCGCTTCGAGCGCCTGGCCTGCGGCGAACTGCAGGTACCGTCGGGCGAGTTCGCCACCTCGCGCTATGCGCTGCTGCGCTGCAGTCCGGTGACCGGGCGCTTCCGGCAGATCCGCCGCCACCTCAAGCACCTCTCGCATCACCTGATCGGCGACACCAGCCATGGCGATGGCCGGCACAATCGCATCTTCCGCATGCAGGGCGTGCACCGCATGCTGCTGCACGCCGAACGCCTGGCGTTCCCGCACCCGGACGGCCATCGGATCACGGTGACGGCGCCGCTGGATGCGGAATTCGTGCGGGCGTTCGGGTTGTTCGGCTGGGATCCGGCGCCCTGGCAGGCGAATGCGATGTCAGCTGGGATGCTGCAAGCCTGACGGCTCTCGTAGGAGCGGCTTCAGCCGCGACCGGGCTTCCTCGGTAACGCCCGGTCGCGGCCGAAGCCGCTCCTAAGACGCGCAAGGCCAGCGCTGTGTCACTTGGCCGGCGGCGCGTTGACCGTCTGTTCCAGGTCCTTCTGCAGGTCGGCGAACAGCGGGGTCATCTTCTGCTGGATCGCGCCCATCAGGTTCTGCATCAGCTGCGGGGTCTTGTCGAGCAGGCTCTGGCCGGCCGGGCTCTCGTAGAACTCGGCCATCGCCAGCACGTCCTGCTTGGAGAAGGTCTGTTTGTACAGGTTGACGTAGAGCGGACGCATTTCCTGCCAGGACAGCGCCTTGCGTACGGTGGTCTGGGTACGCTCCTGGATCTGCTGCAGCTTCTGCTGCTGCGCGGCGTCGAGCGGGTGCTGCGCGGTGAGCTGGGCGAACTGCTGGCGCTGCATCGCCTCGATCTGCGGCAGCATGGTGTCGAGCATGTTCTGCGCGCGCGAGGCCGACAGCAGGCGGTTGACGTCGGCATCGGTGGGCGGTTCGGCCAGCGCGGGGAGGGCGGCCAGGGCCAGCAGCAAGGCCAGCAGCAGGCGCTGCGGCCACTGGAAGAAGCGCGGAGTCGGGGACATGGAGCATCCTGCAGAACGATGACCGGCGGCCAGAATACGGCAATCGCCGCGCCGCCGCCGCCGCGCGCGGGGACGCGCGACCGGCCGGCGTCCGCTCCCTGGCTCGTTCAGGCGGCGCCGACGCGGAAACCGGGCGGTCCGGCGAATACCCTACAATCCGCGCCATGGGTAACGGGGCCATCCACATCTCGAGCAGCCTGACGATTCCGGAGGACGAGATCGTCGAGCGCTTCGTGCGCGCCAGCGGCGCCGGCGGGCAGAACGTCAACAAGGTCGCCACCGCGGTCGAGTTGCGTTTCGACCTGGCCGGCTCGCCGTCGTTGCCGGAGCCGCTGCGTGCGCGCCTGCTGGCGCGGCGCGACCGCCGCATCACCGCCGACGGGGTGCTGGTGATCGATGCGCAGCGCTTCCGTACCCAGGACCGCAACCGCGACGATGCGCGCCAGCGCCTGGCCGAGTTCATCGCCGCCGGGCTGTCGGTGCCGAAGCGGCGCATCGCCACCAAACCCTCGCACGGCGCCAAGTTGCGACGCCTGGACGCCAAGCGCGAGCGCAGCCAGATCAAACGCGGCCGCTCGCCCGGCCGCTGGGAGTGACTTTTGACCGAACGCGATTACCGCCTGCCCGCAGCGCCCCCGAACATCCCGATGGTCAAGCCCAGCCGCTTCATGCGCTGGCTCGGCCGCACCGCCTTGCGGCTGACCGGCTGGCGGGTCGTGGGCGAGTTTCCCAACGTGCCCAAGCTGGTGATGATCGTGGCCCCGCATTCGTCCAACTGGGACGGGTTCCTGGGCTTCGCGGTCAAGTTCGCGGTCGGCTTCGAGGTGCGCGTGCTGGGCAAGACCCAGTTGTTCTGGTGGCCGCTGGGACCGCTGCTGCGCAGGCTCGGCGGCATCCCGCTGGACCGCAACTCGCCGCGCGGCGTGGTCGAACAGGCGGTGGCGCTGATCCGCGGCGCCGAACGCATGTGGTACGTGATTACCCCAGAGGGCACGCGCAAGCGCGTGGAGAAGTGGAAGACCGGGTTCTGGAAGATCGCCCACGGCGCCCAGGTGCCGATTTTCCCGGTGTACTTCGACTACCCCAGCCGCACCGTCGGCCTCGGCGAGGTGGTGTGGACCAGCGAGGACATGCAGGCGGACATCGCCGCGATCCGCGAATGGTACCGGCCGTGGCGCGGCAAGCATCGCGATACGTTGTGATGGGCTGCGGCGGCTGACGGCGCCGCCCATCCGCCGTTTTATCCAACGGCACAAACCGATGCCGTAGGAGCGGCGTCAGCCGCGACCGGACCATCGGGAAAGCGCCTGTCGCGGCTCAAGCCGCTCCTACGGTGCATGGGTCGGATGTTGTTGTGGGAGGGACTTCAGTCCCGACGCAGGAACGTACCAGCTGGCTTTGGGCTTCACTCGTCGCGGCTGAAGCCGCTCCCACAAGTGTGGCGCCAGGATCGCCGAAAGATTGCACTGTGTGAGGGACTCAGTCCGACGCAGGAAGGTGCCGGGTGGCTTTGAGCTTCTCTCGTCGCGGCTGAAGCCGCTCCCACAAATGCGGCGCCCGCATCGTCGGAGGGCTGCACTGTGGGAGGGACTTCAGTCCCGACGACGGACGGCATCAGCCGACCTTTCGCTCGTCGCGGCTGACGCCGCTCCCACATGCAGGCCTTGCCCCCCGCCCTACAGCGCGCTGCCGCCGAACTTCTGCGTGTACTGCAGGTACACGCTGCGGCCCACGGTGTCGAACCAGGACACGTCGTAGTACGGGTACGACGTATAGGTGCGGTCGTGCGGCGGCATCTTGTCGAACAGGTTGGTCACCGTCAGCGACAGCTGCGCGTGGTCGGTGAAGCGATACTGCAGCGAGGCGTTGTAGCGGTAGGTGGCGCCGATCCAGGGGCTGTCGCCGCTCTCCGGGTCGTAGACCTGGTCGTAGGAATCGGAGGTCGGCAGGCGGCCCAGGCGTTCGCCGTGCAGCGTCGCGGTCCAGGCGTTGCGCTCCCAGGACACACTGGCGCTGGCCTTGGTGCGCGGGATGTCGTAGCCGCTGTTGACCGCGAACTCGTCCACCATCGCTTCGCTGGCGTACACCTGGATGTCGTGGCGGCGCACCCAGGTGTAGTTGCCGCTCAGGCGGAAGGTGCCGATGCCGGTGTCGAGGCGGTACTGCGCACTCAGGTCGATGCCGTTGGTGCGTTCGCGGGCGATGTTGATCGGGTTGACGTAGACCCCGTACAGGCGCCCGTCGGCGCTGCGGGTGACCCGTGCCAGCGCCTGCTGGCAGGTGGTGGAGGTGGCCTGCAGCACGCCGAGGCGGCAGTCGGCTTCGTCGCGCAGCACCTGGTCCACGCGCAGGTCCTGCACCTGGTCGCGCATGTCGATGTTGAAGTAGTCCACCGACAGGTCCAGGTCGGCCATTGGCGACCACACCAGGCCGGCGGTCCACGAGGTGCTGTTCTCCGGGTTCAGCGCGCGGTTGCCGCTGCGGCCGCGGATCACCGCCTCTTCGTTGTAGCTGCAGTCCTGGATCGCCACGCCCGGTTCCTCGCTGGCGCAGCGGTAGTAGTCCACGCCGGTGGTCTCGTCGTTGCCGGGGCCGGCATACACGTAGTGCAGGTCCGGGGCGCGGAACGCGGTGCCGTAGGAGGCGCGCACCAGCAGCGTGTCCACCGGCCGCCACTCCAGCCCGCCGCTGTAGGTGAACTTGCCCAGCGAGCGCCCGGCGAAGCGGTACTGGTCGTAGCGCCCGGCCAGGCTCAGCGACACCGTCGACAGCACCGGCAAACGCAGCTCGCTGGCCAGCGCCCAGCGGTTGCGGCTGCCGTGGCCGTCGGAGTCCTTCCAGCTGTAGTAGTAGTACTGCGTGGCCAGCGGGTCCGGGCGCAGGTTGTAGCTCTGGTTGCCGAATTCGGCGGTCGCGGCCATGCCGGCATCGCCGCCGGGCAGCGAGAACAGCGCGGTGTTGGTGGCGGTGAAGGCGAGGGTGTCGGTGCGCGAGCGCGGCTGGTACACCGTGCGCTGGGCGATGCTGTCGTACTCGGCACGGCTCAGCGGCGTGTACAGGCGCTGCGGGTCGGCGTTGAAGATCGGCAGCCCCGAGTCTTCGTCCACGCCCAGCTGCGGGCCGAGGAACAACGCGTTGGCGCGCGCGGCGACGATCTGCGGCCAGCTGATCGTGGCCTGGTATTGCGAGTGGCTGAGGCTGGCTTCGTAGTCCCAGTCCGCGCCGAGGTGGCCCTTGAAACCGGTGGTGACGCTGAAGGTCTTCTGCCGGGTGCGGATGGTGCCGGCGTTGAGGCCGCCCATTTCCTCCGGGCTGAACTGGCGCCCCCAGGCTTCCACCTGGTCGGTGGCCTGGTTGTAGAAATAGCCCTGCTCGTTGCCGTCCGGGGCCATGTAGCCCCACTGGGTCACGTCGCGGAACAGCGACAGCTCGTGGTAGCCCATCTGCACGTCGGCGAACCATTCGCTGCCGTTGTCGAAGGCGTAGCGCAGCGAGGCGTAGCCGTTGAGGCCGCGGCGCTTGTTGGTGATGGTGCCGTAGCCGATCGAGGCGCTGCTGCCGCAGAACGCGCCGTAGCCGGGGCGGGTGGCGTAGCCGGTGCTGCCGCCGTTGAGGCCGGACACCGCCGCGCAGGTGTCCGCGCCCGGGTCCAGGTAGTCGTCGTTGCCGTCGGTGCGCAGGAAGGTGCGGCGCGGTACCTGCGAGCGTGCGGTGGGGCCGTCCAGGGTGCTGTCCTGACGGCTGCGCTCGTAGGCCCACAGCGGCGTCTGCGAGACCAGTTCGGCGCCGAACACCGCGTCGAAGTTGCCGCGCGACCAGCCGCTGCTGAGGCTGAGGTTGAAGCTCTCGCCGCCGCCGCGGGTGGTGTCGCCGAAACGGTAGTCCAGCGTGGTGCCGTCGGCGTGCTTCTTGAGGATGAAGTTGACCACGCCGGAGATCGCGTCCGAGCCGTAGATCGCCGAGGCGCTGCCGGTCAGGATCTCGATGCGGTCGATCATGCCCAGCGGGATGTTGGAGATGTCGGTGAAGTTGCTGCGGCCCTTGAACGGCATCGGGAAGTCGGCGATGCGGCGGCCGTTGACCAGCACCAGGGTGTGGTTGGGGCCGAGCCCGCGCAGGTCCACCTGCTGCGCGCCGGGCGAGAAGTCCGCGCCGCTGGCCGACTGCGGGCTCTGCGTCTCGCCGCCGTTCTGGGTCATCGCGCGCAGCACGTCCGGCACCGAGGTGAAGCCGTTGGCCTTGATCTGCTCGGCGCTGATCACGCTGATCGGCGCGGGGCCTTCCACCTGCGTGCGTGGGATGCGCGAGCCGGTCACGCGCAGGGTGTCCAGTTGCGCCACCGGCGCCTCGGCCGCTGCGGCCGGCGCCGGCGCGGTGGCACGGACCGGCTGCGCGCGGGCCGGGGTCGGCTCCTGGCGCCGCACCAGCCAGGCGCCGGAGGGGTCGCGCTGGGCGACGAAGCCGCTGCCGCGCAGCACCTGCTGCAGCGCCTGTGCGGTATCCAGTTGGCCGTGCGCGCCGCCGCTGCGGGCCTGGCCGAGTTGGTCGGCGCGGTAGATCAGTTGCGCGCCGGATTGCCGCGCCAAGGTGTCCAGCGCCGCGCGCAGCGGGCCGGCGGGGACGTCCACCGTGCCGGTGGCGGCAACGGCAGCGGGTTGCGCCTGCGCCGCACAGGCGCTCGCACAGGCCATGCTCAGCAGCAGGGCACGCATCGGATACCGCATCGAGTTTTCTCCCCAAACGGGCGCGGAGCGCGCCTCAGTAGCTCCAGGACGAACGAGACCGACAAATCCCCCCGCCGCCGCGCCGGCCCGGCGCGGGACGGCCTACCGGCTGTGCAACAGCACCGTGTCGCCGTGGCGCTCGGCGCGGATCGGGAACCCCTGTTCGAGCAGGCGCACGAAGGCGTCGACGTTGGACCAGCGCACGTTGCCGCCGACCCGCAGCGCCGCGGCACCGGCATCGGCGACCTGCAGCTTGACCGTGTTGTAGCGGTTGAACTCGGCCACCGCCGCCTGCAGCGGGGTGTCGTCGAAACTCAGGTAGCCGCTGCGCCAGTCCAGCACGCGCTCGGCCTCGGCCAGCGCGACCCGGCGTACCAGCACCCCGTGCGGCCCGGCCTGGGCGATGCTGCCGGCGTGCAGCAGCAGCGGCGGCGCCTGCGGCGCGCTCGCCGATTCCAGCCGCACCGTGCCTTCGGTGACCACCACGCGCAGCGCGTCGGCCTCGCGGCGTACCGCGAAGCGCGTGCCCACCGCCACCACCCGGCGCGCGCCGCTGTCGACCACGAACGGCCGGCCCGGGTCCTTGCTCACCGCGAAGAACGCCTCGCCGCGCTGCAGGTCGATGCGCCGCTGCGCGCGCGACAGCGCCACCGCGATGCGGCTGTCGCTGCTCAGCGTGGCCTGCGAGCCGTCGGCCAGGGCCACCGGGCGCAGCTGGCCGGTGACGCTGGCGTAGGCGGTCGGCACCGGTTCGATGGCATGCCGCCAGACCAGGGACAGCACCGCGGCACCGAGCAGCGCGGCCGCCAGTGCGGCCGGCCAGCGCCGTCGCCGCGGCGCACGCGGGCGCGGGGCGAAGCGCAGGCCGCGCAGGTCCGGCGCGGCGGTGGCGGCGCTGGCGGCCGGCGCCAGCGTGCTGCGGCCGCCCAGGCCCTGCCAGCGGCCGCGTTCGGGCACCTGCCCATCGCGCTGGCCGGCGCCGAGCGCCTGCAGGCGCCCACTCTCCTGCCAGGCGGCCTGCAGGCGCAGGAACGCCACCCGGTGCGCGGTGGCCGCGGCCAGCCAGGCGTCCAGGCGCGCCTGCCGTGCGTCGGACCAGTCGTCGCGGTCGCGCCGCGCCAGCCAGGCCGCCGCACGCGCCTCAATCCACCTGCTGTCCATCGCGTGCCCGCGCCTGCATCGGCTTCGCCGGCGCCGCCGCGCCCTCGTCGCCATGGAAATGATCGGCCAGCAGGCGCATGCCCCGGGCCACCTGCTTCTCCACGCTCTTCTCGCTGATTCCCAGGCGCACGGCCACCTCCTTCTGCGGCAGTTCCTCGACCCGCCGCAGCCAGACCACGCTGCGGCAGCGGTCCGGCAACCGGTCGAAGGCCGCCGCCAGCCGGCCCAGCACCTGCCGTCCGCCGCACCAGCGTTCCGGCGACAGCTCGTCTATCAGGACGTGCATCGACTCCAGATCCCCCACCGCCTCGATCGACACCACCCGGCTGCGGCGCAACCGGTCGGTCATCAGGTGCCGCGCGGTGGCGAACAGGAACGACTTGGGCAGGCTCGGCCGGGCCTTGCCGGCGGCCTCGTAGACGCGCACGTAGATCTCCTGGCGCAGGTCGTGCCACTCCTCGCGATGCGGCCAGCAGCGCCGCAGGTAGCCGCTGAGCGCCTGCTCGTGGACGAGGATTTCTTGGACGAACCAATCGTCGAGGGAAGCGGACATGGATCCCACATTAGCCGATCGCCGGTGCGTGCGGGCAAGTGCCGCGCGCGCCGACGTGGGAGGGTGAGGCGGCGGGGGGAAACCGTGCCGCCGTTCGTCCCCTCTCAGCAACGAGCCGCACGCTCGCCTGCCCGCCCCGTTCCCGAGGAGATCCGCATGACCCGTTCCGTCGGCATGTTCCGGCCCTGGATGTCGCTGCTGCTGGGCCTGTGCCTGGCCACGCCCGCCGTCGCGCGCGATTACCGCCAGTACCTGGTCGGCGATCCGGCCGCGCCCACACCCGGCCCGGTGTCGCCCGGCCTGCTGCTGATGGGTGGCGGCGACCGCAACTACGACGCGCTGCGCTGGTTCATGGCCAAGGCCGGGCACGGCCACGTGGTGGTGCTGCGCGCCTCGCAGGCCAACGAGGTGGGCGAGGAGTTCTACCGCAAGGTCGGGGGCGTGGCCTCGGTCGAGACGTTCGTGTTCAGCGGCCGCGGCGCCTCCAGCGATCCGGCGCTGCTGCGCGCGCTGGCCCGCGCCGACGGCATCTTCATCGCCGGCGGCGACCAGTCGCGCTACGTGCGCTACTGGAAGAACACGCCGGTGGCCGACGCGCTGGACGCGCACGTGCGCGCCGGCAAGCCGCTGGGCGGCACCAGCGCCGGCCTGGCGATGCTGGGCGAGTACCTGTACGGCTCGATGGATGGCGGCAGCATCACCAGCCCGGCGGCGCTGGCCGATCCGCTGGGGCCGGCGGTCACCATCGAGACCGACTTCCTGCACCTGGACCTGCTCAAGCGGGTCATCACCGACACCCACTTCCGCGAGCGCGACCGCCTCGGCCGCCTGTTCGCGTTCCGCGCCAAGGCCGCCACGCTGGCGCCGCAAGGCGAACCGCTGATCGGCCTGGGCGTGGACGAGAGCGCCGCGCTGGCGGTGGAAGGCGACGGCACCGCCCGCGTGTATGCCACCGATCCGCAGGCCGTGGCCACCGTGGTCGCCGGGCCGCTGCAACCGTCCACCCCGGCCGGGCAGCCGCTGCAGGCCGCCCGCATCGAGACCGTCGGGGTCGGCCCCGGTTCCACCCTGCACTTGCCCGACGGCCGCGTCGAGGCGCCGGTGTTCCACCGCTACTACGCGGTGCAGGACGGGCGCATGCGCGAGATTCCCGCCACCACCCTGGTGATCCATGGCGGCGCCGGCGTCGAGCGTGCCAGCAGCAGCCCGGCCGACCTGGCCGAGGCGCGTGCGGCCATGGAGAAGGCGCTGCGTACCGGGCAGGCGCTGCTGGCGCAGGGCAAGCCGGCGGTGGATGCGGTCGCCGCGGCGATCACCGTGCTGGAGGACTCGCCGCAGTTCAATGCCGGCAAGGGCGCGGTGTTCACCCACGACGGCCGAAACGAACTGGACGCGGCGATCATGGACGGGCGCACCGGCAAGGCCGGCGCGGTGGCCGGCGTGCACCGGGTCAAGAACCCGATCGAACTGGCGCGCGCGGTGATGGACCAGTCCGAGCACGTGATGCTGGTCGGCGATGGCGCCGAGGTCTTCGCAAAGCAGCACGGCATCACGCTGGTCGCGCCCTCCTACTTCCGCACCGAGAAGCGCTGGCAGCAACTGCAGCAGGCGCTCAAGGAAGAAGCCAACAAGCAGGCGCACGCCGACCTGGAAACCGCCAAGCACTTCGGCACGGTCGGTGCGCTGGCGCTGGACCTGCAGGGCAACCTGGCCGCCGGCACCTCCACCGGCGGCATGACCAACAAGCGCTATGGCCGCGTCGGCGACTCGCCGATCATCGGCGCCGGCACCTTCGCCGACAGCCGCTGCGCGGTGTCCGGCACCGGCTGGGGCGAGTTCTACATCCGCGCGGTGGCCGCCTACGACATCTGCGCGCGGGTGAAGTACGCCGGGCAGAGCCTGGCCCAGGCCGCCGACGCGGTGATCGACAAGCAGATCCCCAAGGCCGGCGGCGACGGCGGTGCGATCGCGCTGGGCGCCGACGGCAGCGTGGCCTTCCCGTTCAACACCGAGGGCATGTACCGCGGCTGGATCGGCGCCGATGGCGTGCCGCACGTGGCCATCTTCAAGGACGAGGCGTTGCCGCTGCCCGGCGGGCAGTGAGCCCGGCGCGCCGGCGCTCCCTGCGGGGCGCCGGCCGTGCAACGCGTCGGCGGCCGGCGCCGTGAGTGGGACGCCGGCGCCATGCCCGCGCCCGGCCATCTGTACGCCGGCTGGCTGCCGCGCCGGGCCGAGCCAATGGCACATGCCGCTGCCATGCAAACCCGGTAACGTGGGCGGCTGTCTTGGCCCCAAGGTCCTCCCAGGAGTTCCACCTCATGTCGCGTAACGTCGTTCTGGCCGCCGCCATCAGCCTGGCGCTGGCTGCCTGTTCCGGTAAGGAGTCCACCCCCGTGCCCGCCGCTCCCGCTGCTCCGGCCGCCGCGCAGCCCGCCGCCGCCGCCAACCCGCTGCTGACCCCCAGCACGCTGCCGTTCCAGGCGCCGCCGTTCGACAAGATCAAGGACAGCGACTACCTGCCTGCCTTCGAAGAGGGCATGAAGCAGCACCTGGCCGAGATCCGCAAGATCGCCGACAACCCGGAGCCGGCCACCTTCGCCAACACCCTGGAAGCGATGGAGCGCAGCGGCGAGACCCTGACCCGCGTGTCGCGCATCTTCTTCGGCCTGGTCCAGGCCGACACCAACGATGCCCGCCAGAAGATCCAGGAAGAGATCGCGCCCAAGCTGGCCGCGCACCAGGACGAGATCAGCCTGGACCCGAAGCTGTTCGCGCGCATCAAGAGCCTGTACGACCAGCGCGACACGCTGACCCTGGACCCGGAGCAGAAGCGCCTGGTCGAGTACGAATACCAGGAGTTCGTGCGTGCCGGCGCGCAGCTGTCCGACGCCGACAAGGCCACCCTGCGCAAGCTCAACGTCGAAGAGACCACCCTGGCCACGCAGTTCCACACCAAGCTGGTCGCGGCCACTGCCGCCGGTGCGGTGGTGGTGGACGACAAGGCCAAGCTCGACGGCCTGTCCGACGGCGACATCGCCTCGGCCGCGCAGGACGCCACCGCGCGCAAGCTCGACGGCAAGTACCTGCTGGCCCTGCAGAACACCACCCAGCAGCCGGTGCTGGCCTCGCTGAAGGACCGCGACCTGCGCCAGCAGGTGATGGCCGCCTCGCAGTCGCGCGCCGAGAAGGGCGACGCCAACGACACCCGCCAGACCGTGCAGCGCCTGGCGCAGCTGCGCGCGCAGAAGGCCAAGCTGCTCGGCTTCGACAGCTACGCCGCCTACAGCCTCAGCGACCAGATGGCCAAGACCCCGGACGCGGCGCTGAAGCTGCTCACCGACACCGTGCCCGCCGCCACCGCCAAGGCGCGCAGCGAGGCCGCGGAAATGCAGAAGGTGATCGACGCGCAGAAGGGCGGCTTCAAGCTCACCGCCGCCGATTGGGACTTCTACGCCGAGCAGGTGCGCAAGGCCAAGTACGACCTCGACGAGTCGCAGATCAAGCCGTACTTCGAACTGGACAACGTGCTGCAGAACGGCGTCTTCTACGCCGCCAACCAGCTGTACGGCCTCACCTTCAAGGAACGCACCGACATCCCCACCTACCACGACGGGATGAAGGTCTATGAAGTGTTCGACAAGGACGGCAAGTCGCTGGCGCTGTTCTACACCGACTACTTCAAGCGCGACAGCAAGTCCGGCGGCGCCTGGATGGACGAGTTCGTCGGCCAGAACGGCCTGACCGGCACCAAGCCCGTGGTCTACAACGTCTGCAACTTCACCAAGCCCGCTCCGGGCCAGCCGGCGCTGCTGAGCTTCGACGACGTCACCACCATGTTCCACGAGTTCGGCCATGCGCTGCACGGCATGTTCTCCAACGTGAAGTACCCGACCCTGGCCGGCACCGCCACCTCGCGCGACTTCGTCGAGTTCCCCTCGCAGTTCAACGAGCACTGGGCGTCGGATCCGAAGGTGTTCGCGCACTACGCCAAGCACTACCGGACCGGCGAAGCGATGCCGGCCGACCTGGTGGAGAAGATCAAGAAATCGCGCACCTTCAACCAGGGCTACGCCACCACCGAGTACCTGTCGGCGGCGCTGCTCGACCTGTCCTGGCACACCCTGCCGGCCGACGCGCCGCTGCAGGACGTGGACAAGTACGAGGCCGACTCGCTGAAGAAGTACAAGGTGGACCTGGCCGAAGTGCCGCCGCGCTACCGCACCACCTATTTCGACCATATCTGGGGCGGCGGCTACTCGGCCGGCTACTACGCCTACTTCTGGTCGGAAGTGCTCGACGACGACGCGTTCCAGTGGTTCAAGGAGCACGGCGGCCTGACCCGCGCCAACGGCGACATCTTCCGCGCCAAGATCCTCTCGCGCGGCAACACCGTCGACCTGGCCACCCTGTACCGCGACTTCCGCGGCAAGGACCCCAGCGTCGAGCCGCTGCTGGAAAATCGCGGTTTGAAGAACTGATCGGCGCTACGCCGACCGGGTGTGTCGAGAACGGGATGGCCTTGCGGCCATCCCGTTTTTTGGTACTGGGTGGCGCCTGTTTGCTGCGGAATCGGTGAGCCAACCCGCATAGCGACGAACGTGCCGAAGCATCGGACTTGGCGGGCGAAGAAGAACGCAATGTAACCCACGCGAGACGAGAAGCCGACATGAACCTTCCAGAACACGACCAAGCGAAAGCTGCGGAGCAAACGAATGCGCCTGCAGCGCAACAGGACCTGGCGGGTACCGCGAGTCTTCGCGACTTCTACGAACAAGGCGACGGGCAGGATTGGCTTCCCGCCTTCAATCGCGCCATCGCTTACTTCTCCGATCTTGGCGGCGGCAAGCTGTACGTGCCTAGCGGCGAGTACGACGTCAGCGGTCCCATCGACATCTCCGGTGTTGATAACCTCTGGATCGAGGGTTTCGGGCAGGACAACACGCTCGTGCGAACGACATCGGCTACGGCAGATCTGTTCTATTCGAATGCCGATCGCAAGTACAGGAAGTTCTCCAACTTCACGGTTGGTTCGACGGTGTCCAAGACCGCGGGAGCGATGTTCCGATTTTCGATGGAGCGCCGCTCGATCATCATGGATGTGAAAGTTGCGAACTGGTTCAATGGCGTGAACTTCCTGGGGTTCGAGGAAGTCGAACTGCAACGGGTCAAGATCGTGAACCCCTCCGGCGCTGGCGCCGCCCTGCTGCTTGGCACGAAGGGAACCTCCGGATCCGGCGCGAATATGCACGTGACCGGGTGTTTCCTCCGCGGCAACGACGACATCGCCCAGTCTGCTCCCGTCGCCCTGTGGGGCATACAGGCGCACGACATCGATGCGCTCTACATGCTGGACACCGATGTGGGTGGGTTCGTCAATGGCGACCTGCTGGCGGATGCCGAGGTGCGGGCGGCGAATTTCTACCTGACCAGTTGCTTTTTCGATGCAACGCGAAACTCCAATTGCGTCACGCTCACCGGCGCTGGCACGAAGCAGCAATGGAGCTTCGTGGGGTGTTGGTTCGCGTCGGCAGGAAAGCTGCAGGGCGGCAGCCAGGATGCGTGCGGCCTGTTCATGGACGACATGGGATCGTATTCGGGCATCCAGTTCACCGGTTGCCGATTCTTTTCCAATGCGGCCGCCGGTGTCTACCAGGCGCGCACCGGCAGCGTGCAGTTCGTGGGTTGCAGCTTCCAGAGCAACGGCGCGCCAACCGCAAACTACCGCTATGGCTACATGTACTCGCCTTCCGCCGCCGCATCTCCAGGCCCGCTGCTGACCGGCTGCCGCTTCGATGGCAATTCCCCCAAGGCAGTTTTTCTGGGTGGACTTGCACGCGAAGTGTCGATGAGCGGAAACGTGATCGACAACGGCATGGATTTCACTTCTGGCGCGCTGTCCTACGCACACGGATTCGATGCGACGTCGCATACCGTCGCATCGGCGACGACCATCACGGTCCAACCGTTTCACTGCTACGTAGTGGTGACCGGGACGAGCAATATCGGCGGCATCACCGCGACCTTCGCCGGGCATCAGCTGACACTGAAGTTCAACGACGTCCTTACCGTCATCGATAACAGTCAGAACCTCAGGCTGGCATCCAATTTCACCGTCGCGGCCAATTCTACGCTGACGCTAGTGTGCGACGGCGCGGAATGGCAGGAGGTTTCGCGCTCGAACAATTGACGATGCGGCCTACAGGGCAATTAAAGTACTGCGCAGTGTCAATGCACACTCCGATCATTTCTGAGCTACTTATACGGCATTGAATCGGGGTGCTGTTCGGCCTGCGGCTGCGCTGCGTTTCTGAGCCTCCGTGTTGGAAGCTCAGAAAAATGTGAGGGTTTCCTTTCCGCCGAGGCGTTCGTGCCTCACGCAACAATGTCTGGCTCAATGCAGTTGACCGCTTTTTCTCGGGTGGCATGACTCTCACCACTGGGTCTTCGCCTGCACATAGCCTCTCTCGGCGCGCGGCGCCCCCAGCGCACTATCGCCATGCCTTTCGTCACTGGTCTCCCGCGCCGCCGAGCGCGCACTGTCGCGATGGCACGACCCGTGCCGCCCTCGCTCGCCACAGGTGTCCCATGACCCACGCCGATCCGCATGCCACCCGCCTGCAGCGCGCCGCGCGCTGGAGCCGCAAGGAACTGCTGCCGATGGTGGTGATGCTGTTGCTGCTCACCGCGGCGCGGTCGTCCTTCGCCAATCATTACGTGGTGCCGTCCGGCTCGATGCAGCCGACGCTGCAGCCCGGCGATCGTGTCGCCGTGGACATGAGCGCCTACGGGCTGCGCGTGCCGTTCACCGAGTACCGCGTGTTCGAACGCGGCCGGCCGCAGCGCGGCGACGTGGCGGTGTTCGATTCGCCGCACGACGGCACCCGCCTGATCAAGCGCGTAGTGGCGGTTGCGGGCGATCGTGTCGATGTGCGCGCTGGCCATCTCTCCATCAATGGCCAGCCGCTGCAGGTGGACGCCGCAGGCGATGCTGAGCGGTTCGGCGCGCGCATCGCGCGGCTCGACCTGGACGCGGGTGGCGGCCCGGACCTGCACGGCGTGCGCGTGCCGCCCGGCAAGCTGCTGGTCATGGGCGACCATCGCGGCGACAGTTTCGACGGGCGTTATTTCGGCTTCGTCGATGCCGACAGCGTCTATGGCAAGGCGCTGGCGGTGTTCTATAGCCGTGGCGAGGGGTTGGAGTGGGCGCGGTTGTAAGGCACCTCTAGCGACGCGGGGACGTGCTCCGTAGGAGCGGCTTCAGCCGCGACGGGCGTTCCCGATAGAGCCCGTCGCGGCTGAAGCCGCTCCTACGGATGCAACGTGCTGCTGGCGCTATGCAATCAGAACGCCACACCAGCCAGCGTGCACGCCACCTCCCACAGCCGCGCGGCCACCTGCGGATCGCGCGCCTGCCGGGCGATCCTGGCCAGAGCTGGATCGCCTTTCAGCTCGAACAGGCCGTCGGGCCCGTAGTACGCGCCACCCCGCACCTGGGGCGAGGTCGCGGCATAGAGCGTGGGGAGTGCGCCGGCCGCAGCGGAATGGCTGATCAACGGGGCCAGCCATTTGGTCGCCGTGCCCACCACGCTGCGGCGGCCGTCTGCGTCCGGGCCATTGGCGACCAACGCGGTCTGCGCGATGCCGGGATGCGCGGCGACTGCGCACAGTCCCCACCCGTGCGCGTCGCTGCGCCGCTGCAGTTCCAGCGAGAACATCAGCATCGCCAGCTTGGATTGCCCATAGGCCTTCCAGGGGCGGTACGGGCGTTCGCTCTGCAGGTCGTCGAAGTCGATGCGGCCCTGGCGGTGCGCCAGGCTCGACAGGTTCACCACGCGTGCGCCCGGCGCGGCGCGCAGCAGCGGCAGCAACCGCGCAGTCAGCGCGAAGTGGCCGATGTAGTTGCTGCCGAACTGCAGTTCCAGGCCGTCGGCGGTGGTCTGCCGCTGCGGCGGCGCCATCACGCCGGCGTTGTTGATCAGCAGATCCAGCCGCGGGTAGCGCGCCGCGATGCGCTCGGCGAAGGCGGACACCGACGCGAGCTGCGCCAGGTCCAGGGCTTCCACGCGCACGTCGGCCGCCGGATGCGCGGCAAGGATCGCCTGCCGCGCGGTCTCGCCCTTGCCCGGGTTGCGTGCGGCCAGCACCACGCCGGCGCCCGCGCCGGCCAGCGCCAGCGCGGTTTCGTAACCGAGGCCGCCGGGGCTGGCACCGGTAACGATGGCGATCTTGTCGCGCTGCGACGGCAGGTCGGCCAGGGTCCAGCGGCTCATGGCGCCACCTCCTGCGCCAGCGCGCGCCACCAACGCGCGCCGGTTGCCGGCTGCATGAGGTCGACGTGCTCGCCCATCCGCGGGGTGGCCAGCGCCACGCCGGCGGCCTCTGCCAGTGCGGCGAGGCGTTCGAAGGGTTCGTGCCAGGCGTGCATGGCCAGGTCGAACGTGCCGTTGTGGATCGGCAGCAGCGTGCGTCCGCGGATGTCCAGATGCGCCTGCAGGGTCTGCTCCGGCTGCATGTGCACGTGCGGCCAGTCCACGTCGTAGGCGCCGTTCTCGATCAGGCTCACATCGAAGGGCCCCAGCCGCTCGCCGATCGCCTTGAAGCCATCGGAGTAGCCGCCGTCGCCGCTGAAGAACAGCTTCAGTTCGGGTGACTGGATCGCCCACGAACACCACAGGCGGCGCCCGCGATCGAACATGCCGCGCCCGGAGAAATGCTGAGCCGGGGTGGCGGTCAACGTCACCCCGTCCACCGTGGTCGATTGCCACCAGTCCAGTTGCCGCACCTTGTCCGCGGCCACGCCCCAGCGCAGCAGCAGGTCGCCCACGCCCAGCGGGGTCACGAAGGTCCCGACGCGCTCGGCCAGGCGGCGGATGCTGGCGCGGTCCAGGTGATCGTAGTGATCGTGCGACAGGATCACCCCGGCGATCGGCGGCAACGCGTCCAGCGCGATCGGCGGTGCGTGGAAGCGCCGCGGGCCGGCGAACGGAAACGGCGAGACGCGTTCGGAGAACACCGGGTCGGTCAGCCACAAGCGTTCGCGCAGCTTGAGCAGCACGGTGGAATGGCCCAGCCGGTACAGGCTGCGGTCGGGCGCGGCCAGCAGCTGTGCGGCGGTCAGCGGCAGCACCGGCAGCGGCTGCGCAGGCACCGCCTCGGGCGACTTGCGGGTCAGCAGATGCCACAGGATCCGCAGGGTCCCGGCAAGACCGGGCATGCCGCTGGTGCCTGGGGTGGCGTTGCGGAAGCGGCCGTGGCGGTACTGCGGCGAGGCCAGATGCGAGGGCGGGACA
This sequence comes from Xanthomonas sp. NCPPB 2250, assembly GCF_056725265.1. Lineage (NCBI taxonomy): Bacteria > Pseudomonadati > Pseudomonadota > Gammaproteobacteria > Lysobacterales > Lysobacteraceae > Xanthomonas > Xanthomonas sp. NCPPB 2250. The sequence goes on from NZ_CM161520.1 coordinate 307,371, forward strand.
GGGGACAACAGGGAAGCGGATGCGGACATGGCAGCAATCCTTGGAGGGCATCTTGCGGGGAAGTTACACTGCACAGTGTAGTTTCCTTTTCGCGAAAGTAAACCGGTCGGTGTAACATCCGTTCATGGCTTCTCTTTCCACGCCCGCTCCGACACGGCTGACCGATCGCAAGCGCCAGGCGATCCTGGAGGCGGCGATCGCCGAGTTCCGTGGCCATGGCTTCGAGGCCACCAGCATGGACCGCATCGCGGCCAGCGCCGGCGTGTCCAAGCGCACCGTCTACAACCATTTCCCCAGCAAGGACGCGCTGTTCGACGAGATCCTGGTGCAGCTCTGGCAGCGCAGCCTGGACACGGTCGGCGTGCCTTACGACCCGCAGCAGCCGCTGCGCGCACAGCTGCTGCAGTTGCTGCGGCAGAAGCTGCGGCTGTTCGACGATCCCGCCTTCGTCGACCTGTCGCGGATGGCGATGGTCGAGGGCATGCGTGCGCCCGAGCGTGCGCGTGATCTGGTCGCGCGCCTGGGCAGCAAGGAGGAGGGCACTCTGGTGTGGTTGCGCGCGGCGCTGGCCGACGGCCGGCTCAAGCCTCTGCAGCCCGAGTTCGCCGCGCAGCAGTTGCAGGCGCTGATCAAGGGCCTGGCGTTCTGGCCGCAGGTGAGCATGGGCCAGCCACCGCTCAGCGCGGCGCAGCAGGCCGAGGTCGCCGCGTCTGCGGCCGACATGTTCCTGGGGCATTACGCGCGGGATCCGGGCTAGCGCCGCCGCATCGCCGCGCGTGCGCAGCGGCCATCAGCCCTCGCACCACACCGCCAACTCATAGCCGTCGCGGTCGGCGAAGTGGAAGCGGCGCCCGCCCGGGAAGTCGAACAGCGGGCGCACGATGCGGCCGCCGGCGGCTTCGATGCGGGCCTGGGTGGCGGCGAGGTCGTTGGAGTACAGCACCACCAGGGCGCCGCCGGGCTGCGGCGTGCCGTGGAAGAAGCCGCCGCTCAGGCGGCCGTCGCGGAATTCGCAGTAGTCCGGGCCATAGTCCTGGAAGGTCCAGTCGAAGGCCTGGCCGTAGAAGGCCTTGGCCGCATCGATCGAGGCGACGGCAAATTCCAGATAGTCGATGCGGTGGTGTTGCTCGGCGCGGGACATGGGCGGCTCCTGTGGACGAGCCGGCAGTATCCATCGCCCGGGCGGCGCCGGCTTGGCGAAAACGGCCAGCGGGTTGGCCGTCGCGTTCGACGGTTCCGCAGCGGCGGTGTCTGCGCTTCGGTTGCACGCCAGGCCTGTCTTCGGCCGTGCGGTTCTTGCCGACTTCTCGAAGGGCGTGGCTTGGAATCCTTGCGTTGGGGGCGGTGGAACTCGATGCACAGCCCGTCGGCGATCCGATCGGTGCGAGGTCGAACTGGATCGACGCTGCGCTGGCGGAGCGCGCGGTCGACCTGTGCAGCCGCTTTACTTCGCCGGGAGCGTGCGGACGAAGGCGATGGCTTCGCGCAGCAGGCGTGCGGCGAGCGCGTCGTCGGCGAAGGTCTACGGCGCGACCCGGACCCAACCGGCCATCGCCCGGCCGCGCGACAGCATCGGCACGATTTCGGGCAGGGCCAACGCCCACGCGTCGTTGCCCTTACCGAGTCGCACCAGCACGCCGTCGTCGCGCGCGCCGCACAGCAGATGGCCGTGCAGCAGCCAGGCCCAGCCACCGAACATCGGTTTCTCGGTCAGACCGCGCTGCGCACCGAGCGTGTCGCGCAGCATGTGCTCCAAGCCTGCATCTCTGGCCATATGTGTCACCCGGGCGTTCGCACCTGGCGGCACGGTAGCAAACGGCGACACACCACAGCCTGTGCTCCATGCAGCGCGGCGTCGGCGTGCCCCAGCGAGGGGCCGGATAAACCGTTTTTGCTGCAATCCAGGTAGATGCAGGTGCAGTGCCTTGTAGGAGCGGCTTCAGCCGCGACAGGCGTTATCGTGACCGCCTGTCGCGCCTGAAGCCGCTCCTACGACGCGAACGCCCGATAGCGCGCGTTTCGTCGCTCTCAGCGGCGCACTGCCGTCGCAGACCCTGTCAACGTGCATGCCGCTGCACCAGCGCGCGTGGGCTGAGCCCGGTCAGTTGCCGGCTGTCGCGCACCAGATGCGGTGCATCGCCGTAGCCGGCCTCGAGGGCGGCCGCGGTCAGGCTGGGATGCTGGTGCACCAGGCCCAGGAAGCGTTGCAGGCGCAGGATGCGCTCCAGGGTCTTGGCACCGTAGCCGAAGGCCTCGTGGCTGCGCCGCCGCAGCGTGCGTTCGCTGACGCCCAGCGCGGCGGTCAACGCTGCCAGTCGCGGCGGTGCGTCGCCGGCGAGTTGTGCGAACAGCCAGGCCATGGCGGGGTCGGCCTGCAGCGGGCGGCTGGCGCATAGTGCGTGCAGGGCCGCCAGCGGGTCGGCGGCATCTTCCAACTGCGCCTGCCAGTGACGGCCTTGCCCATCCCACAGCGCCTCCAGCGGCACACGCTGGTCTGCGATAGCGTGTAGCGGCACGCCGAGCAGGCTGGCGCCGGCCCCGGCGGCCAGGCGCACGCCGGTGAGCACGCTGCCTGGTGCCAGCGTGGCCTCGCTGGCGCGGCGATCCGGCCCGGCCACGAACAGGGCGCGGCCGTCCCAGATCAGGTCGACGCAGCCATCCGGCAGCACCTGCGTCGCGGCGGTCTCGGCTTCGCCCTGTCGGAACCGCCAACTGCAACGCAGGCGGTCGCGCAGCGCCGCTGGCGCGTCGGCTTCGGCGTAGCGGGAGGGCAGGGACACGGGCAGTGGGTGTGCAGCGGGCGTGCCGCCACGGTAGCAGAGCCCAAGGGCGCGGCTACCGCTCCGACGGCCCGCTCTCGTCGTAGCCGCGCGGGGTGAACAGGTCCGGCTGGATCAGCTCGATGAAGGCGCGCGCCTGCGGCGACAGATACTTGCCCTTGCGCACTACCACGCCGTAGCTGCGCGCCGGGAAGTAGTCGCCCAGGGCGCGGGTGGCCAGGCGCGCGCGGTCGGCGTCGGTGAGGCAGATCGAACTGACGATGGACACGCCCATGCCCATCGCCACGTACTGCTTGATCACCTCCCAGCCGCCGACCTCCAGCGCCACGGTGTAGGGCACGCGCGCCTGCTGGAATACCAGGTCCACCAGGCGATAGGTGACCTGGCGCCGCGGCGGCAGGATCAGCGGGTAGGGCGACAGGTCTTCCAGGGTCAGCTTGGGCTTGCGGGCCAGTGCGTGGTCGCGCGGGGTGATCAGCAACTGTTCGAACCGGTATACCGGGGCGTAGCTGAGGTCGGCCGGCACGTCGAGCATCGAGCCGACCGCCAGGTCCACCGCGTCCTCGCGCAGCAGGTCGGTACCGTCGGCGCTGATCGCGTTGTGCAGGGTCAGCCGCACCTGCGGGTGGCGGGCGCGGAAGGCCTCCACGATCTTGGGCAGCAGATAGAGGATGGTGGAACTGTTGGCGGCGACGTTGAGCTCGCCGGCGTCCAGCCCGCGCGCCTTCTCGCGGAAATCCGCCTCCAGCCGGTCCAGGCTCTCCACCAGCGGCTGCGCCATCTCGTACAGCAACTGGCCCTCGCGGCTGGGCACCAGGCGGCGGCCGCTGCGTTCGAACAGCACCACGCCCAGTTCGCGTTCCAGCGCCTGCAACTGCAGGGTCACCGCCGGCTGGCTGACGAACAAGGCCTCCGCGGCCCGCGATACCGCGCCCAGTCGCACCGTCTGGCAGAACGCGCGCAGCGGCTTGAGCCGGTCGGATTTGTAGGGAAATCGCGGGGTTGCGGGGTTGCCCGTGGCCATGACGTGATGGATATAAGGCTTGCTTATATAAAGCATTGACAAAACTGCTTTGTCAAATACATGCGCCGGCAGCACGGTGGAGACCCGGAAACATCGAGGAATCCCCACATGTCCGCCCCCGCTTTCGCCACCGCCCCCGACCCGTCCACGCGCTCCACGCCGGGTATCGCGCTCACTGCTTCGCTGGCCGGCCAGGACGCCCTGCTGCCGCCGCCGCTGCTGGCCCTGCTGGTGTCGCTGCACCGGGCGATCGAGCCGGAGCGCCAGGCGCGGCTGGCCGCGCGGCGCGAGCGCCAGGCGTTCTTCGACGCCGGCGGCCTGCCGGACTTCCGCGACGACACCCGCGCGATCCGCGACGGCGACTGGCAGGTGGCACCGCTGCCCGAGGCGCTGCAGGACCGCCGGGTCGAGATCACCGGGCCGACCGATCCGAAGATGGTCATCAACGCGCTGAACTCCGGCGCCAAGGTGTACATGGCCGACTTCGAGGACTCGACCGCGCCGACCTGGCGCAATCTGGTCGCCGGCCAGCGCGCGCTGGCCGAGGCGGTCGCCGGCACCCTGACCTTCACCGCGCCGGCCGCGCGCGACGGCAGCCCGGGCAAGCGCTATGCGCTGCGCCCGTACGAGGAGCAGGCGGTGCTGATCGTGCGCCCGCGCGGCTGGCACCTGGACGAGAAGCACGTGCTGGTCGACGGCCAGCCGCTGGCCGGCGGCCTGTTCGACGCCGCCCTGTTCGCCTTCCACAACGGCCGCACGCTGCAGGCCAAGGACCGCGGCCCGTACCTGTACCTGCCCAAGCTGCAGTCGATGGAGGAAGCGGCGCTGTGGGAGGCCGCGCTGGCCCACATCGAGGACATGCTCGGCCTGCCGCAGGGCCAGATCAAGGTCACCGTGCTGATCGAGACGCTGCCAGCAGTGTTCGAGATGGACGAGATCCTGCACGCGCTGCGCGGCCGCATCGTCGGCCTGAACTGCGGCCGCTGGGACTACATCTTTTCCTACCTGAAGACCTTCCGCCGGCATCCGGACCGGGTGCTGCCCGAGCGCGGCCAGGTGACCATGACCCAGCCGTTCCTGAAGGCTTACTCGGAACTGCTGATCCGCACCTGCCACCGCCGCGGCGCGCATGCGATGGGCGGCATGGCCGCGCAGATCCCGATCGGCCACGACGAGGCGGCCAACGAGCAGGCGATGGCGCGGGTGCGCGCGGACAAGCTGCGTGAAGTCACCGCTGGCCACGACGGCACCTGGGTCGCGCACCCGGCGCTGATCCCGATCGCCCGCGCCGTGTTCGACGAGCACATGCGCACGCCGAACCAGCATGCGGTGCGCCGCGAGGACGTGCAGGCCGACCGCGACACGCTGATCGCCCCGTCCGCCGGCACCATCACCCGCGCCGGCTTCGAGGGCAACATCGAAGTGTGCGTGCGCTACCTGGCGGCGTGGCTGGACGGCAACGGCTGCGTGCCGATCCACCACCTGATGGAAGACGCCGCCACCGCCGAGATCAGCCGCAGCCAGCTGTGGCAGTGGCTGCACGTGGGCGGCCTGCACCTGGACGACGGCACCGCCATCGACTTCGCCCTGTTCGACGCCTGCCTGCGGCAGTTGCCGGCACGGCTGGGCGAGCGCGCGCTGCTGCCGGGCGGGGCGCGCGTGGACGAGGCCATCGGCTTGCTCGACCGCCTGACCCGCGACGAAGAGTTGGCCGACTTTCTGACCTTGCCGGCCTATCAGTTGATTGATTGATGTGAGGCCGGGAGTGGGGATTCGGGAATGGGGAATCGTGAAGGCGGTGTCCCCGCATCTGGTCCCTTCCGTGTCTGCCAACGCTGTCTATCCGACCACACCCCCACCGTTTCATCGCTGCATCCATTTTCGAGGAGAACGCCAGATGAGCACCACGCTGCAGACCGCCGAACAGATCCAGCGCGACTGGGACACCGATCCGCGCTGGGCCGGGATCACCCGCAACTACACCGCCGCCGACGTGGTGCGCCTGCGCGGCACGGTGCACGTGGAGCATTCGCTGGCCCGGCTCGGCGCCGAGAAGCTGTGGAAGTACCTGCACGAAAAGGATTTCGTCAACGCGCTGGGCGCGCTGACCGGCAACCAGGCGATGCAGCAGGTCAAGGCCGGGCTCAACGCCATCTACCTGTCCGGCTGGCAGGTCGCCGCCGACGCCAACCTGGCCGGGCAGATGTATCCGGACCAGTCGCTGTACCCGGCCGACTCGGTGCCGGCGGTGGTCAAGCGCATCAACAACACCCTGCTGCGCGCCGACCAGTTGCACCACGCCGAGGGCAAGGACGAGATCGACTTCCTGCAGCCGATCGTGGCTGATGCCGAGGCCGGCTTCGGCGGCGTGCTCAACGCCTTCGAGCTGATGAAGGCGATGATCGAGGCAGGCGCGGCCGGCGTGCACTTCGAGGACCAGCTGGCCTCGGTGAAGAAGTGCGGACACATGGGCGGCAAGGTGCTGGTGCCGACCCGCGAGGCGATCGAGAAGTTGAACGCCGCGCGCCTGGCTGCCGACGTGATGGGCGTGCCGACCCTGCTGGTGGCGCGCACCGATGCCGAGGCCGCCGACCTGGTGACCAGCGACATCGACCCCAACGATCGCCCGTTCACCACCGGCGAGCGCACGGTCGAGGGCTTCTTCCGCACCCACAAGGGCTTGGGCCAGGCGATCAGCCGCGGCCTGGCGTACGCGCCCTACGCCGACCTGATCTGGTGCGAGACCGGCAAGCCGGACCTGGAGTTCGCGCGCAAGTTCGCCGAGGCCATCCACGCCAAGTTCCCCGGCAAGCTGCTGGCCTACAACTGTTCGCCCAGCTTCAACTGGAAGAAGAACCTGGACGACGCCACCATCGCCAAGTTCCAGCGCGAGATCGCCAGCTACGGCTACAAGTTCCAGTTCATCACCCTGGCCGGCTTCCATGCGCTGAACTACTCGATGTTCAACCTGGCGCACGGCTACGCGCGCCGGCAGATGAGCGCCTTCGTCGAACTGCAGGAGGCCGAGTTCGCCGCCGCCGACCGTGGCTTCACCGCGGTCAAGCACCAGCGCGAGGTCGGCACCGGCTACTTCGATGCGGTGACCCAGGCGATTCAGCAGGGCCAGTCCTCGACCACCGCGCTGAAGGGCTCGACCGAGGAAGAACAGTTCCATGGCGAGAAAGCGGCCTGACCTGCAGCCAGGCGCGCCGATCGATCGCCCCTCCCTGGCAGGAGGTGGGAAGCCCGGGTTCGCCCGGGCTTTTTTTCGTGGCTGCCGTCGGCGGAACGACGCTGTCTACCGCGTGCGACAGATCGCCGCAGCGGCGGCTGCGACGTCTCTCGCAGGAGCGAGATTGCCTGTGAAACGTATCGTGAGGGCGGCGTGTAGGTGCTATGCTCCGCGGACAGGGCCAGCGACGTCACATTAGGGGGCCGGATGAGCTGCGACAGCGCCGCATCCACCGCACGCGGCACAATTTCCAACGCTGCGGTCGCTCCGAAGCCGAACGAGCTGGCGGTGCTGACCGCCGCAGAATTGCGCCTGTTTTCCGAGTTCGGTCGCGCCCGTACGGTGCGCGCCGGCGATGTGCTGTTCCGTCGCGGCGACGGCGGCAGCGCCATGTTCGTGATCACCAGCGGCGTGATCGATCTGGATTTCGGCGAGGACCTGGTGGTCAAGCACCTGGGCCATGGCGAGTTCTTCGGCGAGCTGGGCCTGCTGATCGGCAACCACATGCGCAGCGCCGACGCGCTCGCCGCCAGCGACGGCGCCCTGGTGGAACTGGACCACGACGATTTCCAGCGCCTGGTCGAACGCGACCCGGGCGTGGTCGCCTACTTCCTGCGCCGCACGATCATGCGCGTGGTGATGAACGAGCAGACCCTGATCCGCCAGCTGCGCCGGCGCAACCGCGACCTGGAAGCCGCGCTGGACAACCTCTACGCCACCACCCACCAGCTCAGCCAGACCGAGGAGCTGGTGCGGACCGACGAACTGACCGGTCTGCACAACCGCCGCGGACTGATCCTGCGCCTGCAGGAGTGTCGCCGCGATGGCCGCTCGCCCGGCCCGGGCCTGCTGCTGATCGACTGCGACCGCTTCAAGCACATCAACGATGCCCACGGCCACCTGGTCGGCGATCGCGTGCTGCAGAACGTCGCCAACATCCTGCGTTCGGTGGCCGGGCCGGACGACACGGCGTGCCGCCTGGGTGGCGACGAATTCTGCCTGCTGGTGGCCGCCGGCACGGTCGAGGACCTGCGCCGCATCGGCGAGTTCGTGCTCGCCACCGTGCAGAACCTGCTGGGCGTGCCGCACCCGGCGCCGCACATCTGCCCGGTCAGCATCGGCATCAGCCGGGTCGATCCGCATTCGGACTGGAACGACTGGTACGCCAACGCCGATGCGGCGCTGTACGAAGCCAAGCGCCAGGGCGGCAACCGGCTGTACTGGCACGACCTCGCCTCTGCCCCCTGCTGAGCTACCGCGTCCCTGCCGAGCCGCCGCCATGACCGATGCCACCGCACCGCAGCCCGAGGTCCCGCAGCTTCGTACCCTGCTGCTGACCGACTTGTGCGATTCGGTGGCGCTGGTGGAAAAGCTCGGCGACGCCAATGCGGCCGACCTGTTCAAGCGGCACGACTCGCTGGTGCTGGAACTGCAGCAGCGCTGGCGCGGCCGCCTGATCGACCGCTCCGATGGCCTGCTGCTGTTGTTCGAACGGCCGATCGACGGCCTTGGGTTCGCCCTGGACTACAGCCGCGGCCTGCACGCGCTGGGCGCGTCGCGCGCGCTGGACCTGAAGGTGCGCGCCGGCCTGCACGTGGGCGAAGTGCTGACCTGGCGCAACAGCGACGCGGCCGTGCAGGTGGGTGCCAAGCCGTTGGAAGTGGAAGGCCTGGCCAAGCCGACCGCGGCGCGGCTGATGACCCTGGCCCGGCCCGGGCAGATCCTGCTCTCGGCGGTGGCCGAGTCGCTGACCCACCGCGCCGCGCGCGAACTGGGCGAGCGCGGTGAGCGCCTGCTGTGGAAATCGCACGGCCGCTGGCGCTTCAAGGGCGTGCCCACCCCGCTGGAAATCTACGAAGTCGGCGAGATCGGCCACACCCCGCTGCGCGCGCCCAAGCCCACGCCCAAGGCCTGGCGCGACATCCCGCTGTGGCGGCGGCCGGCGGCGCTGGCGGCGGAAGCGGCGCTGATCGCCGCGTTCGCGGTCGGCGCCTGGTTCGTCACCCGCCCGCAGCCGGCCATCGCCTTCGCCGAACGCGACTGGGTGGTGGTGGGGGATTTGCGCAATCTGACCGGCGATGTCGCCCTGGACGACTCCCTGCAGCAGGCCTTCCGCATCAGTCTGGAACAGTCGCGCTACGTCAATGTGCTCAGTGATCTGAAGGTGCGCGAAACCCTGGGCGGAATGCGGCGCGATCCGGAAAGCACGGTCCTGAACCGGGAAACCGCCTCCGAAGTCGCCTTGAGAAGCGGGGCGCGTGCGGTGATTCTTCCCACCGTTTCCGAGTTTGGCGGCAGGTTGCGGATCAGCGCGGAGGTGGTGGATCCCAGGACCCAATCCACCGTCTACGCACAGGTCGCCGATGGGAGGGGGATGGGCTCTGCGCTGGCCTCCGTCGACACGATCACCCATGAGTTGAGACAGAACCTCGGCGAAGCATTGGCGAATGTGGAGAAGGAGTCCATTCCACTCCCTCAGGTGGCGACCGCCAACCTGGATGCATTGAGGGCCTATGCGCTCGGCGTGGACGCTTACGGACGATCCAAGCGCGACCAGGCTCTGGCGTTGTATCGCCGTGCAGTCGAGCTTGATCCGGAGTTCGCGCTCGCCTACCTGGGAATCCTGAGGGTGTACGTCAGCGCCAGCGACAACGCCAATGCCGAGAAATACCTGCGGTTGGCCATGAAGCTTCGGGACCGATTGCCGCCGCGCGACAGGTTGTATCTGGATGCGTGGAGCGCCGAGTTTTCGGACAAGCCTGCGATGAACTCTCCGGAGCGCTGGAAGACGTTGGCCGACATCTACCCCGACTACTACGCGGGAACGGCGAACTATGCGTGGAGCGCCTTCGTTGCCGGCGACTACGAAGGTGCGTACAAAACCGCGCAGCGCGCCGCGGTGCAGCAAAATCCCTTGCGCGGTTTCGCGATCGATACGATGGCGCGGGCGCGGCTGGCGGAGAACAACTTCGCTTCAGCGCTGGAACTGTTTCGCGAAAGCGAAGCGTCGCGTGGCCTGAGCGCGACGCGGCAGCGCGCCGCAACACTTGCCGCAATGGGCCGTCTGGACGATGCGGAGACGCTCTTGAAGTCTCTCGCCAAGCAGGATGCCTTGTCCGAGGCGACACAGTCCGCAGGCTTCGAGACGATCAGCATCGCGGTCGACCGCAGGAAATGGCGGGATGCCCGCCGCACCGCTGCAACCTACGCCGACCACTTCAAGTCCCGTAACGAACAGGTCTATCAGCAATTTCTGTTCATGCTGCACTGCGTCGACTTCCTCACCACTGGAGCACTGAAGACGTCGGAGCTGGAGGCCGGCTATGCCCAGGCCGTCGCGGCGGCGGCGCGGGCCAATCCTGCGGATCGATCGGATCTGGCCTTCATCGCCCTGGGCTATGCGTATCTAGCGCAACGCTCTGGTAATGCGAAGTTCTACACGGAGCGTGCGTCCCAGATGGACGCCGTGGCGCATGCAACAGGCGACAGCAACGTCTCTCAACTGCTGGCCATCCTGAAGGCAGGCGACCTGCGATTGAAAGGTAACTGCGCTGGATCGATCGGGTCGCTTAACGAACTGCTCTCCGGACGGGAGATATTCCAGGCCCATGTTGCACTGCGTGATGCGGCACAGGCGTGTCGCGAAAGTGGCTTGGTCGCGCGGCAGGACGCATGGCTGGAGAAAAACCGCGGTCTGGCCTACATCCAGGCCGCGGGGAGTATCGTCATGCAACCGTTGAACGTGAGCGATACCCGGCCGAGGCAGGGAGACCGCGTCGCGCTCAACTGATGGCGCACCTCACTTCTTTCCGATTGTTCCCAGGATCTTGCCCGCTTCGAAGCAGTGGGGATTGGTTTGAGACGCATGCGAGGTCAGATAGGCGCGAAGCTCCTGCAATGCCCGGACGATTTCCTCCTTCGGCGCGATCTTGTGCACGATCAGGCATGGGGGAACCGGACATCCTTCCGGCGGCTTGCACCCAATGCTGATCAGCGCATCCAGCGGCGACTTCTTGAACAATTTGCGGAACGCATTGTCCGTGCTCAACTTGTCCAACAACTTTTCTACGCAAGCAAGGTCCAGCTGTATCGTTTGTGCGCTCATGTCATTCCCCTGTAGTTAATGGTGCTGTTGTGCGCGTCGGGCACGGCAGTATCCGGTCGCGAACTTAGCTTAGCATGTGCATCGCCGCGAACGCATGGCAATTTTTCGCACAAATCTAACAAAATCATATGGATGCGAATTATCCTTGTGTTCTGATGTTGACATGGTTATGCGATCCGTTGCCATCGCGCACTAAAACAATTTAAATAAGAATCTTCATGAAAATACGACGCTGCGCCATATTATTTTTTGAAAGTACGGAGGAGGCGGATTTCAGTCTGGAATCCATTCTGCAGGGTGGGGACGGTCTGGTGCGCTCCCAGAGTTGGCTCGCCTACGCTGCGCATCTGGACGCGGAAGTCGACGTCAGTGACTCTGAAATCGCGCTGCTCGGAACGATTAGCCCTCATCAATGGATGACGAGCGAACAGGCGAAATCGCATCCCAGGGCGCTGTTGCTCGGTCTTCTGCAAAAAGGGTTGCTGATAGGTGACGGGAGGAAGTATCTGGTTCACCGGCAGCGCGACGAATCGCTACGTTCCATGCATTGGTGGCCCGCCGCAGCGCTGATGCAGCGCCTCAGCCGTTGGGGTGGTCTGGACAGCGCTGCCGCGATGGAGACGGGAGGAATGGCGACCGCTGCCGATCTTCGGGAGAAGATGGGGCCGCCACCGGCGGAGAGCCATGCGCTGACCGAGCCAAGCAATCGCGTTCCACTGGCAAGGCAGCCGGGAAACGACTTCGATGCCCTGCTGGCCAGGCGCGCGACCTGCCGGAACTTCGATCAGACGCGGTCGGTGCCCGCCGCATTGCTGTCCCGCATGTTGCAACGTGTATTGATGGCGCAGGCGGTGGTCCGGGTCGCGGATGACGCACGCTTCCTCAAGAAGAACGTGCCGTCGGGTGGTGGCCTGCACCCGACGGAGGCCTACCTGATCGTGCAGAACGTGGACGGAATCGCGCCGGGAATCTACCACTATCATGCTGTCGACCATGCGCTGGAACCCATGGCGATCGACGATGTGCCGTTAGCGGAACTGGCGAGGCAAGCACTGGCTGGACAGCACTGGTTCTCCGACGCTCCGGTGATGCTCGTGCTGACGACGCGCTTCGCGCGTAGCTTCTGGAAGTACAGGCGGCATGCAAAGGCATACCGCGCTACGATTCTCGACATCGGACATATTTCGCAGACGCTCTATCTCAGCGCCACGGAGCTGGGCATGGGCGCATTCGTCACCTCTGCGATCAACGAAATGGACATCGAAACCTGGCTTGGGCTGGATCCGATGGAAGAAGGCGTCATGGCGATCTGTGGATTTGGCTGGCGTGCGGATCAGATGCTGACGAGCGAGTTCGACCCGCTGGATGAGGTGTGGATCACCAAGTCCTGACGTTCGGGGCGATGTGAATGCCGCTATCGCAGCGGGTTCGGCATTCGCCAATACTCCAGCAATGGCCCACCCGCCCCGAGCAGCGGGTCGCTCTGCGGAACCGGCACCCGCACGATCCGTTGCAGCATCGCAGCGTCGGGCGCCTGGCGGCAGATGTCCCAGTCCTGGCCGTCCGGATAGGCGCCGACGACCATGAAGTCGGCGCTGGCCGACAGCCGGCAATGGCCGGTGCCGGCCGGCAGCAGCAGGGCGTCGCCGGCCGCGAGCGTGACCTCGATACCGCCCGGGCCGCCGAGCAGCACATGGGCGTTGCCGCGGGCGACGCCCAGCACCTCGTGCGCGGTGGAGTGGTAGTGGTGGTAGTCGTAGATGCCGTCGCGCCATTGCGGCGGCCAGCCGTGCGCGGCGAAGCGCCGCTCGAAGCCGTCGGCGTCGATGGCGCCGGCGCACTGCCGGTAGTGCAGCACCGGCAGGAACGGATGGTTGGGCACCCAGGCGTGCGGCGGCAATTGCCAGTGGTCCAGCGGCATCGCGGGTCTCCTGCGCAGTCGGTCGGCAGGCCGATGCTAATCGTGCGACGTCGTCGCCATGTCAGCGCATGAGCGGAACGCGATGCTTGTCGCGCGGCGCCCGTCGGATGACGTGTTCGCCGCACTACGCGTCCACTCGCTGCCGTGTGGACGCTGCTCGGCGGCCTCAATGCAGGGGAATGCGCTCTGCGTCCTCGCGATGGTGCGTCCCCAGCCGTCCGACCATGGCCGCGCTGCCCGGGTTCAACCCCACGACGTGGACTTGCGCGCCGTGGCGGCGAAATTTCAGCACCACCTGGTCGAGCGCGCCGATCGCGCTGATGTCCCAGACATGCGCGTCGCTCAGGTCCAGGGTGACCCGCGCCGGCGCGTGGGCGAAGTCGAAGGCACCGGCGAAGCCGCCGGCCGAGGCGAAGAACAGTTGGCCGCGGATGCGGTAGGTGTGGCCGCCATCGGCGTCCTCGCTGCGCGCGATGTGCAGCATGCGCCCGACCTTGCGCGCGAAGAACAGCGCCGACAGCAGCACGCCGGTGAGCACGCCGCGCGCCAAGTCGTGGGTGGCCACGGTCACCGCGACGGTGCCGAGCATCACCACGCTGGAACTGGCCGGGTGGGTGCGCAACTGCGCCAGCGAACGCCAGCTGAATGTGCCGACCGAGACCATGATCATCACCGCCACCAGCGCGGCCATGGGGATCTGCCGCACCCAGGCGCCGGCGAACACCACCAGCAGCAACAGCACGCTGCCGGCGACCAGCGCGGACAGGCGGCCGCGCCCGCCGGACTTCACGTTGATCACCGATTGCCCGATCATCGCGCAGCCGGCCATGCCGCCGAACAGGCCGCTGACGATGTTGGCCACGCCCTGGCCCACGCATTCGCGGTTCTTGTCGCTGGGCGTGTCGGTCATGTCGTCGACGATCTGCGCGGTCATCATCGACTCGAGCAGGCCGACCACCGCCATCGTCGCCGCGACCGGGAACACGATCCGCAGCGTGTCCAGCGTCCACGGTACGACCGGGAGCAGCAGGCTGGGGAGGCGATCGGGCAGTTGTCCCTTGTCGCCGACGGTGGGCACGTGGATGCCGAAGTACAGCGCCATCCCGGTCAGCAGCACGATCGCCACCAACGGCGGCGGCACGGCCAGGCCGCACGTCCAGCGGTGCCCGAGCAGTAGCGCCGTCGCGCCGCCCGCCGCGACCGGCAGCAGGGTCCACGGCGCCATGCTGCCTGCGGTCAAGGCCGCGCCCAGCACCAGCAGCCACAGGCCGATGCCGGGGAAGCTGCGCTGCGACAGCCAGGGAAGGCCATATATCATCAGCAGGCCCAGCGCCACCAGCGGATACACCGGCGCGGGCACGCCGATCAGCTCGGGCAGCTGCGCCATGAAGATCAGGATCGCCAGCGCGTTGACGAAGCCCGTGATCACCGAGCGCGAGACGAAGCGCATCAGCGCACCGAGCTTGAACAACCCGGCCAGGATCTGCAGCACGCCGGTCAGCAGCGTGGCCGCCAGCAGGTAGGGCACGCCGTGCTGTTTGACCAGGCCGATCATCAGCAGCGCCATCGCGCCGGTGGCGGCGGAGATCATGCCGGGGCGTCCACCGGCGAAGGCGATGGTCACGCAGATGCAGAAGGCCGCGTACAGGCCGATCTTGGGGTCGACCCCGGCGATGATCGAGAACGCGATCGCCTCGGGAATCAGCGCCAGTGCGACGACCAGGCCGGCGAGCACGTCGCCACGGAGATTGCCGCACCACGATTGGCGCAGGGAAGAGGAAAATTTCAAGGTAAACGCTCCCGACACTGCCCCTGTCGCAGGGCAGCGCTCGCTGTATGCAATGGAAAACCAGCAACCTGTGGCCTGCCGTCGAGGCGGGCCGATGCAAGCTGCGGGTGTCAGGGTGGCGTCATGGGAAGCGCGTAGTGAGAGAGCGGCGCGAGCGGGCGCGCGCTGCCAGTATACGCGATGGCTGTCGCCGCGCCCGCTGTGGCCGCGTGCACGCTGCCGCCGCCGCACGACTCACGTTGCGCTCACTTTCGCCGCGCAGAATGTGCGGATCGCAACGCCGTATCGTGGAGTCGGCCATGCAGGATCTTCGCATCGATCATGTGGATGGCGCCTTGTCCGCCCTGGACCAGGCCGACCCGCAGTACAAGGCCGCGCTGTGGCAATGGGCGTGCCTGGAAATGTTGCACGAGACGCTCACTGCCATGCACCAGCTCTCGCACCGCGCCGGCGTGGCCGAGCTGGTCGCCGACGCCTGGCTGGCCCCGGTCGACGTCATCGCCCCGGAGCAGCCTTTTCTGGAGCGCGCCGCCTTGGCCGATCCACGCGTGCCGGCCTTCGCGCTGGCGCTGAATGCGGCGGCGTCGCGGCAGTCGCGCGCCGACTTGTGGCGCAGCGGCTATGCCAGTGCGGTGCAGGCCACCTTGCAGGGCATGCAGGCGCTGGCCGGCAAGCACCGGATCGATGCCCGCTTGCCCGCCCACCATGCCGCAGCGACGGCTGCGGCATGAGCGCCGTGCCGAGCGCAGCGCTCGTGCGCTGCTGCCCCGCCGAGCGACCGTGATGGGGCACTACGCGTTCTGCTCGCACTGACTGTCTGCTAGCACTGCATCGTCTTTGCTGCAAGACGGGGCGCATTACCGAAGCGATGATGCGGTTGACCGGACGCAGCCGGCCCTCGTTTGCGCGCGATGACACGCGCACCACATCGCGTTCACCCCCATGCGACAGCCTGCGCGACAGCCTTGCGCCATGCGTCACGACGACCGCCAGTCTGCGGCCCCTCCTTCCGCGTCCGCGCCACAGCGTCGACGCGTGCGCGATGCCAGCGGCACGTCCGAAGCCGCTGCCTGGTGGCGGCAATTGCGCGCCAGCCGCTGGCTGCGCGTGGTTGCCGCGCTGCTGGCGTTGGCCGTGGCCGCAATGTTGCTGCTGCAGTGGTACGACCATGGCTGAGGCAGCGCGTCTTCCCGATCCGCACGGAGCGTTCCGCATGGCCCGATCCACCGTGCATGCCAACGTCCGCGCCTGTCAGGTGCGGGAGGCCGTGTCCGGGGGCCACGAGGCAGCCACGCATGCCTGGGTGGTCACCGAAGTGGGGCGGCTGATGCACCTGCCGGTGCACGACGAGCGCTGTGCCGCCGGTGCGGGCGCGTTCTGCGTGCCCGACGACACCCTGACCATCGCGCAGGCCGAGCAGATCGGCGTGCACACGGCGGCCGATCTGCTGGGCGGTGTGGTGCCGCACGCCTTCGTCGCCACCAAGGCGATCAGCCATCCGCTGATCGAGATCGGTGCGCAGTCACCTGACGGATGGCAGCCTGACCTGGGCGCGGCGCTGGCGTCCGCCACGCTGCCGGGCTACGCCGCCTTCAGCGCTGCCGATGCCCGGCGCGCGTATGCGCGCTTGTGCGACGGCGGCCCGGTGCGGCTGAAGCTGCCGCACGGCGTCGGTGGGCTCGGTCAGGTGCTGCTCGGCGACGCGCAGGCGCTGGATGCGGCGCTGGCGACACTGCCCGCGCACGAACTGCGCGAGCATGGCGTGGTGCTGGAACGGCACCTGCAGCAGCCGACCACCTTCAGCGTCGGCGAAACCCACTGCGCCGGCGTGACCATCGCCTACTGCGGAACGCAGTCGGTCACCCGCGACGGCAGCGGCCGCGAGGCGTACGGCGGCTCGGAACTGCAGGTGATCCGCGGCACCCTCGACACACTGCTGGAGCAGCCGTTGCCGCCTCGCGAGCGCACCGCGGTGATGAAGGCACGCGATTACGACCAGCTGGTGGCTGCGGCCTATCCGGGCTTCTATGCGTCGCGCCGCAACTACGACGTGATCGAGGGGTTGCTTCCCGACGGCAGCACCGCCTGCGGCGTCCTCGAGCAGTCCTGGCGCGTCGGTGGTGCCACGCCGGCGGAACTGGCCGCGGTCGCTGCGTTCCAGCAGTCGCCGACGCTGCAACGCGTGGTCGCCGCCACCGTCGAGCGCTATGGCGCGCATCCGCCGCCGCCGGCCGGGGCGCAGGTGTACTACGTGGGCGAAGAGCCGCGCACCGGCCTGCTGACCAAATATCGCTACATGCGCAGCGCCGCCTGATCATGGAAGCCGAACTTTCCAGCATCGACATCCCGGTCGACGGCGCGGCGCTCAGCGGCACCTTGCTGACCCCGACCAGCCGCCTGCCCGGCGTACTGTTCGTGCACGGCTGGGGCGGCAACCAGCATCACAACCTGGTGCGCGCGCGCGAAGCGGCCGGCCTGGGCTGCGTGTGCCTGACCTTCGACCTGCGCGGCCACGAAGGCCTGGCCGCGATGCGCGAGACGGTGACGCGCGCGCAGAACCTGGACGATATCAAGGCCGCCTACGACCGCCTGGCGGCGTCGCCGCAGGTGGATCCGGACGCGATCGCGGTGGTGGGGCTGAGCTACGGCGGCTACCTGGCCGCGTTGCTCACCCTGGAGCGGCCGGTGGAGTGGTTGGCGCTGCGCTCGCCGGCGCTGTACAAGGACGCGCACTGGGACGGTCCGAAAGTCGCGCTGAACCGCGATCCCGATCTGATGCCCTACCGCAACCGCGTGGTGACGCCGGCAGACAACCGCGCCCTGGCGGCGTGCCAGCGCTACCGCGGCGATGTGCTGCTGGTGGAGGCCGAACGCGACACCATCGTGCCGAGCCAGGTACTGCACAACTACGCGGCAGCGTTCTCCCACGCGCGCTCGCTGACCACGCGCATGATCGCCGGCGCCGATCACGCGCTGACCGAGAAGGCGCACCAGGCCGCCTATACGCGCCACCTGATCGACTGGCTGACCGACATGGTGATCGGGCGGCGCGTGGCATTGGCCAGCCGCGTGGTCGAACAGCGCAAGCAGCGCCTCAAGCGCAGCGAGGGCGAGGCGGCGACGGCGCCCGGCAAGGGATCGAACGCGTTCCATGGGCGCCTGGAGGCGAAGGAGCACAGCGCCTCGCCACCCGCTTCGTCGCGTTGAGACGCGTGCAGGGCGGGAGGCGTGCGAAAGCGACCCGCTCCGCGGTGCAGGCCGCGGATGTGGCGCGCACGCGACGGTGTGCTGTCCCATTGTCGCCTTTACGTTGGCAGGCGGCACCTCGGGGTACCTTCAGTAACGACCGAAGACTCGTCGTAGGAGCGGCTTCAGCCGCGACAGCTGTTCCCAGTAACGCCCGTCGCGGCTGAAGCCGCTCCTACCCGGGCAACGACGATATGCCTCGCTGCGCTAGGCGCTGTTCAGTGCCGCCGCCCCGAATGCGCCAGGTGCTGCCAGGCATGCCGCACCAGCCAGCGCGCCTCGTCCCACGGCACCGACAGCATCGGCGCGCACTGGTGATAAGCGTCCTGCAGCACGCGGTACAGCTGCGCCTCGTTGGCGCGCGGGTAGGCCATGTACACGTCATAGCCGACCTTCAGCAGCTGCGCGTAGTCGGCGAAGCCCTGATGGCCGAGTCGGCCCTCGGCGTGGGCCTGGCGCCAGTACGCCATCTCGGCGTCCAGATCGATGCTGCCGCGAGCGTGGGTCGGTTGGTCAAGCGCGGAGACGGTGTGCATCACATCACCCCGGTGTCGACGAAACCCCTGTGGCCTGGATGCTAACCCGGGACTGAACGTCCCCTGTGAGCATTGCGTTCGCTGGGCGTGAAGCCTCGCGGTGACGCGGCGGTGGATCTAAGGTCCTGGGATGGCCTGCTCCCTTCGCGAGCCCAGGGAATCCGTATCGCGGTTGCTGTCACGCCGTCCATGGGCGTGCCGCCATGCTCCCGCCACAGCGCCGCCCGCCATGCTGCACTGCAGCTTGCGCCGAAATAATGATGATTTATAACTATTATCAGTCCTAAGTGATCCCGCTCCTCCCCCTCCCCATGCAGGCCTATCCATGAGCAGCTACCAAGACCGCTGGCAGACCGTCCAGGTCGAGATCGACGCAGGCATCGCCTGGGTCACCCTGAACCGGCCGGACAAGCGCAACGCGATGAGTCCCACCCTCAATCGGGAAATGATCGACGTGCTGGAGACGCTGGAACTGGACAGCAGCGCCGAGGTGCTGGTGCTGACCGGCGCCGGCGAATCCTGGTCGGCCGGCATGGACCTGAAGGAATACTTCCGCGAGACCGACGGCAAGGAAGAGATCGTGCAGGAGCGCATGCGCCGCGACTGCTCGCAGTGGCAGTGGCGCCTGCTGCGCTTCTACAGCAAGCCGACCATCGCCGCGGTCAACGGCTGGTGCTTCGGCGGCGCGTTCTCGCCGCTGGTCGCCTGCGACCTGGCCATCGCCGCGGAAGAAGCGGTGTTCGGGCTGTCGGAGATCAACTGGGGCATTCCCCCGGGCAACCTGGTCAGCAAGGCCGTCGCCGACACCATGGGCCACCGCAACGCCATGCTCTACATCATGACCGGGCGCACCTTCACCGGCATCGAGGCGGCGCAGATGGGGCTGGTCAACGCCAGCGTGCCGCGCGCACAGCTGCGTGAGGAAGTGACCAAGCTGGCGCAGGAACTGCAGCAGAAGAACCCGGTGGTGCTGCGCTTCGCCAAGCACGGCTTCAAGCGCTGCCGCGAGCTGACCTGGGAGCAGAACGAGGACTACCTGTACGCCAAGGTCGACCAGTCCAATCACCGCGATCCCGAGAAGGGCCGGCAACAGGGCCTGAAGCAATTCCTGGACGACAAAACCATCAAGCCCGGTCTGCAGACCTACAAGCGCTGACCCGTCGCGTCGCCTGCGGCCCCGCGGGGGCCGCGGCGGCGTTGCCGCACGCCGTGCCGTCTCTCTCCCCCGGATGGTTCCGATGAATGCCGCTGAGTCCGTTGCCACCGCCGCGCGCTACCGTCCTGTCGGACTGAGCCACGCGGATACCGAGGTCCACCGCGATGCCGACGGCGTGCTGCGCCTGCGTGCGCGCGAACCGCTGGCGCCGCTGCCCAGGCACCTGCTGCAGCGCCTGCAGCACTGGGCGCTGCACACCCCCGATGCCACCTTCGTGGCGCAGCGCGACGACGCCGGGCAGTGGCGGCGCCTGAGCTACGCGCAGATGCTCGAGCGCACCCGCCGCATCGCCGCGCATTTGCTGGACATGGGCCTGTCGGCGCAACGGCCGCTGGCGATCCTGTCCGGCAACGATCTGGAGCACCTGCAGCTCGCGTTCGCGGCGATGTACGCCGGCATCCCGTACTGCCCGGTGTCGCCGGGCTATGCGTTGCTGTCGCGCGATTTCGCCAAGCTGCGGCATGTGGCCGAGGTGCTGCGCCCGGGCCTGCTGTTCGCCAGCGACGGCGCTGCGTTCGCCCCGGCGATCGCGGCGGTGTTCCCCACCGATGTCCCGGCGGTGTGCCTGCGTGGCACCGTCGGCGACCGCGCCTGCCTGCGTTTCGAGGATCTGCTGGCGCCGCGTGCGCTGGAGGCCGCCGATGCCGCCTTCGCCGCCTGCGGCCCGGACAGCATCGCCAAGTTCCTGTTCACCTCCGGCTCCACCCTGCTGCCCAAGGCGGTGATCACCACACAGCGCATGCTGTGCGCGAACCAGCAGATGCTGCTGCAGACCTTCCCGGTGCTCGGCGAGACGCCGGTGCTGGTCGACTGGTTGCCGTGGAACCACACGTTCGGCGGCAGCCACAACATCGGCATCGCCCTGTACAACGGCGGCAGCTTCTATCTCGACGACGGCAAGCCCACCCCGGCGCTGTTCGAGCAGACCTTGCGCAACCTGCGCGAGATCGCGCCCACCGTGTATCTGAGCGTGCCGCGTGGCTGGGAACAACTGGCGCAGGCGCTGGAACAGGATGCGGCGCTGCGCGAGACATTCCTGTCGCGCATGCGCATGTTCTTCTTCGCCGCCGCGGCGCTGTCGCAGGAAGTCTGGGACCGCCTGGAACGCATCGCCGAGGCGCACTGCGGCGAGCGCATCCGCATGCTCGCCGGCCTCGGCATGACCGAGTGCGCGCCCTCGTGCACCTTCACTCACGGCACCAGCAATACGCCCGGCGACGTCGGCGTGCCGGCGCCGGGCTGCGAAGTCAAGCTGGTGCCGGTCGGCGACAAGCTGGAAGCGCGCTTCCGCGGGCCGCACGTGATGCCGGGCTACTGGAACGCGCCGCAGCAGACGGCCGAGGCGTTCGACGAAGAAGGGTTCTATCGCTCCGGCGATGCGCTCAAGCCGATCGATCCGCAGCATCCCGAGCGCGGCCTACTGTTCGACGGGCGCCTGGCCGAGGATTTCAAGCTGTCTTCCGGTGTGTTCGTCAGCGTCGGCCCGTTGCGCACGCGCGTGCTGATGGAAGGCGCCGCGTACGTGCAGGACGTAGTGGTCACCGGCGCCGACCGCGATGCCATCGGTCTGCTGCTGTTCCCGCGGCTGGACGCGCTGCAGGCGCTGTCCGGGCTGCCGGCGCAGGCCGAGACGGCGCAGGTGCTGCAGGCGCCGCCGGTGCGCGCCTGGCTGCAGCGCCTGCTCGACACGCTCAACCGCAGCGCCACCGGCAGCGCCAGCCATGTCGCGCGCGCGGCGTGGCTGGAGCAGCCGCCGAACCTGGAGGCGGGCGAGATCACCGACAAGGGTTCGATCAACCAGCGCAACGTGCTGCGCGCGCGCGCGGCGTTGGTCGAGCAGCTGTATGCCGGTACCGCGCCGGGCGCGGTCGCGGCGCCGCCGTCATGACCGGACCGCCCGACCGCGCCACCGGATAGCCGGATCGCGCTTCTTCGCACCACTGGCTTCGAGACTTGGGAGGGAATCGATGACTGTGCCTCTTGCGCGCGCACGCCGTGCGCCCCGTACCGTGTGCCTGGCCATTCTGTGCAGCGTCGGCTGTGGCCAGGCCGATGCCGAAACCAACGGCCCGCAGGGCAAGCTGCTGGCCGATCAGGAAGACTATTCGGCGCTGGCCGAGCGCCCGCGCCAGGGCTGGGAGAAGTGGAAGTACCTCCCGCTCGGCGACGGCTGGCTCAGCCTCGGCGGCGAGAGCCGCACGCTCTACGACTACCGCGAGCACGCCGGCTTCGGCCGCTTCGCCACCGATCCGCACGGCTACGCGCAGCAGCGCCTGCGGCTGTGGGCCGACTACCGGCCCTCGGCCCATGTGCGCCTGTTCGGCGAACTGGCCGACAGCCGCGTCGCCGGCCTGCAGACGCGGCCGGTGCAGGCCACCGACCGTAACCCGCTGGACCTGGCGCAGGGCTTCGTCGAACTGTCCGACGGGCAGAAGGAGCCGGCCTGGCGCCTGCGCGCCGGCCGCCAGCAGATCGCCTACGCCTGGCAGCGCCTGCTCGACCCGCGCGATCCGGCCAATTCGCGCATGCCGTTCGATGCGGTGCGGCTGCTGACCCGGCAGCCGCGCTGGAGCGGCGGCCTGCTGTGGGGGCGCCCGGTGCTGACCCGCACCGGCAGTTTCGACGACCGTGCCAACCGCGATCAGCGCCTGTGGGGCGCGCATGCCGAAGTGCCGCTGTCGCCCAGCCAGCCGAAGGCGGCGCTGCTGGAGACGCTGTACCTGGACACTGTGCAGGACGGGCGCCGCTATGGCGGCGTGGTCGGCGAGGAGCATCGGCACACCTTGTCCACGCGCCTGAGCGGCGCGTTGCAGGGCTGGGACTACGACCTGGAACTGATCGGCCAGCGCGGCCATTTCGCCGGCCAGCGCGTGCGCGCCTGGCAGGGCACGCTGTTCGGCGGCTACACCTTCGCCACGACGACGTGGACGCCGCGCCTGGGCTGGCGCATGGAGGCGTCCTCCGGCGACCGCGATCCGCGCGACGGCGAACTGAACACCTTCAACGGCCTGTACGCGCGCGCCTCGGTGTTCGACGGCAGCATGATCAGCAGCAACGTGCGCGCCATCGGTCCGGAACTGGTGCTGCGTCCCAGCGAGCGGCTGTGGATCGACATGTACGTGCTCAAGCTGCAGCGGCAGAGCCTGCACGACGGCGTGTACGCGGCCGGCTGGCGGGTGCTGCAGCCGGGCGACGCCAACGATGCGCGCGACATCGGCACGCGCTCGGTGCTGTGGGTGAAGTACCGCTTCAACGCCTTCGCCAGCCTGGACGTGTACGCCCACTACACCCAGGCCGGGCCGTTCCTGCGCGAGGGCGCGGTGCGCGGCCGCGACTACTTCTACATCGCCCCCTTCCTGACCCTGCGCTTCTGAGCCGGAGCCCTTCCATGCGCGATCCGCTGCCATCGTCCGCGCCGTACCGCCCGCTGTATGCGTGGTACGTCACCATCGTGCTGTTGCTGGCCTACACGCTGTCCTTCGTCGACCGGCAGATCCTCGGATTGCTGGTGCAGCCGATCAAGCGCGACCTGCAGTTGTCCGACTCGGCCTTCAGCCTGGTCCACGGCTTCGCCTTCGCGGTGTTCTATACGCTGATCGGGGTGATGCTCGGCCGCGTCGCCGACCGCCGCAACCGACGCAACCTGATCGTGCTCGGCGTGGTGGTGTGGATCGCGGCGACCGCGGCCGGCGCCTACGTCACCAGCTTCTTCACCCTGTTCCTGGCGCGGGTGTTCGTCGGCGTCGGCGAGGCCTCGCTGTCGCCGGCGGCGTACTCGATGCTGGCCGACTATTTCCCGCCGGAAAAGCGCGCGCGGGCGATGAGCGTGTACACCTCCGGCGTCTACATCGGCTCGGCAGCGGCGTTCATCGTCGGCGGCCTGGTGATCGCGGCCACCAGCAAGGAGAGCACGGTGGTGCTGCCGCTGCTGGGCAGCTTCCGGCCCTGGCAGGCGGCCTTCATCCTGGTCGCGCTGCCCGGGCTGGCGGTGATCGCGCTGATGGCCACGGTGCGCGAGCCGGCGCGGCGCGAGCAGGCCGCCGCCGCGCCGAGCGTGCGCCCGGACCTGAGCCACCTGCGCGACAACGCGCGGGTGTACGTGGCGCTGTTCCTGGCCAACGGCGTGATCGCGATGATCACCTTCGGCATCACCGCCTGGCTGCCGGCCACCTTCATCCGCCGCTGGCAGTGGACACCGGGCGAGATCGGCCCGGCCTACGGCATCATCATCCTCACCTTCGGCATCGCCGGCATGCTGTTCAGCGGCTTTCTCGCCGACCGCCTGGCCGCGCGCGGCAGCCGCGACGCGGCACTGAAGATCTCGCTGGTCGGGGCCGTGCTGCTGGTGATCAGCAGTGCGCTGTTCGCGGTCGCGCCGGGGCCGTGGCCGGCGCTGGCGGCGATCGCGCTGACCACGTTCGTGCTGGGCATGCCGGTGGCGCTGGCGCCGGCGATCCTGCAGGCAGTCACCCCCAATCGCCTGCGCGGCCAGGTCACCTCGATCTACCTGCTGCTGGTCAACCTGATCGGGCTGGGTCTGGGGCCGTACCTGGTGGCGCTGGGTACCGACCACGTACTTGCCGACGAGCGCCAGGTCGGCCTGTCGCTGGGCGTGGTGTGCATGGGCGCAGCCCTCCTTGGCGCGCTCTGCCTGTGGACGGCGGCCGCGCCGTACCGGGCGCTGCTGCGCCGCGTGGACCCGGCGTTGTGACCATGCGCGGCCATGCCCCTACAATGCAGCTGCGACGGCGCTGCCGGCCGGCGCCGATGGATGCGTGCGCATCCGCCGTGACCTGGTCGCAGGATGCCCCATGCAGGAAGCGCAGTGAGTTCGAAACCGAGTCCCGAGATGTCCAGCAGCGCGTTGCCCGCCGATCCGCACACGGCGGACAGCGTGGATCAGCGGCGCCTGACCAGCCTGATCGGCTACCGCATCACCCGCACCGAACTGCAGGTGCGGCGCCTGTTCCAGGACTGCGTGCGCGCCTTCGAGCTGAAGCCGGTGGAGTATTCGCTGCTGGTGCTGGTGGACGCCAATCCGGGCATCAACCAGCGCCAGCTGGGCGAGGTGCTGAGCGTGTCGCCGCCGAACCTGGCGATCGTGGTCGCGCGCCTGGTCAAGCGCAAACTGCTGCGGCAGGTGCGCGGGCGCCAGGACCGGCGCATGCAGCACCTGCATCTGACCGCCGCCGGCACGGCGCTGCTGGCCCAGGCCGAAGCCGAAGTGGTGCGCATGGAGCAGCAGCTCGGCACCGCGCTCGGCGCGACGTCGGCGCGCGCGCTGCTGCAGGCGCTGGACCGGCTGGACGCGCTCGACCGCCTGTAGCGGCCCGCGGCGGCGCGGCTGGTTCTTGCCGTCCGCCCCTCTTTCCCGCTGATTCCCGACCCGCCGCCAGCGTCCCGCTGACGGCGTGCGTCGCCGCGTGGTCGCGCCCTGCGCGCGACGCGTGTTCGCGTTCCTGTCCCCCCCCGCACCCCGCCGTTCCCCTTTCGCTTGGAGTGCCTGCCCGTGAAGCGTGTTCGCCCCCGTGTCCCCTCGTCGCCGCGTGCCCGTGCGCGCCTGTCTCTGCTCGCCGTGCTGGCCATCGCCTGGGTCGCCCCGGCGGCCGCGCAATCGGTGCCGCAGAGCGCCACCCTGCCGACCGGCATCAATACCGGCGGCACCAGTTTCTTCGACGGCTTCAGCAAACCCGATCCGGGCTGGACCGCGATCCAGTACCTGCGCCGCTACGACTTCGACGCGATCAAGGACGCGCACGGCGACGATGTGCCCGTCTTCCGCGATCCGCACATCGGCTCCTCGGTGTGGGTCACCCAGGTCGCCTACCTCAGCGACTACAAGCTGTTCGGCGGCTCCCTCGGCATCACCGCGCTGGCGGCGCTGGTCGACCTGGATACGTCGTTCGCGTACGACAGCCCGGTGGCGCTGCGCGACAACGGCGCCGGCCTGGGCGACCTGACCATCGGCCCCTACCTGCAGATGGCGCCGGTGATCCGCAATGGCCGCCCGGTGTTCTCGCAGCGCTTCGAACTGGATGTGCTGGCGCCGATCGGCAAGTTCGACCGCAACCGCGACGTCAACCAGGGCGCGGGCTACTGGTCGGTGCTGCCGAGCTGGGCCTTCAGCATCCTGCCGACGCCGCGCTGGGAAATCAGCGGACGGCTTAACTACATTTACAACTTCCGCGCCGACAAGGCCTCCAACGTGCCGCAGGGCGACGGTTTCGTGTTCCGCAACGGCCAGGCCGGCGACGCGGCGTGGCTCAACTTCGCCAGCTCGCTGGAAGTGGTCAAGGACCTGCACCTGGGCATCAACGGTTACTACCTCAAGCAACTGCGCGACAACCGCACCAATGGCGAACGCGTCGCCGACAGCAAGCAGACCCAGTTCTACCTGGGCCCCGGCCTGTCGTGGCGGATCGACCAGAAGAACATCTTCAACGCCAACTTCTACCTGCCGGTGGAGGTCAAGAACGCGCCCTCCGGCCACAACGTCAACCTGCAATACATCCACGTCTTCTGACCAACTCCGCAACGGATACGCGCTGCCATGAACCTGCACAACAAGACCATCCTCGTCACCGGCGTGGCCTCCGGCATCGGTGCCGAGGTCGCGCGCCTGGCGCGCTTCCACGGCGCCACCGTGATCGGCATCGACCGCCAGCCGGTCAACATGACCCTGCACGGCTTCCACCAGGCCGATCTGGGCGACCCGGCCTCGATCGACGCGCTGGTGGCGCAGCTGCCCGAGCGCATCGATGCGCTGGCCAACATCGCCGGCGTGCCCGGCACCGCGCCGGTGGACGTGGTGGCCAAGGTCAACTACCTGGGCCTGCGCCACCTCAGCCAGGCGTTGCTGCCGCGCATCGTGCCCGGCGGCAGCATCATCAACATCGCCTCCATCCTCGGCGCCGAATGGCCGCAGCGGCTGGACCTGCACAAGCAGCTGGCCGCCGCCGACAGCTACGCCGCCGGCAGCGACTGGCTGGCGGCGCATCCGGTGCCGCAGGCGACCTGCTACCAGTACTTCAAGGAAGCGCTGATCGTGTGGACGCTGCTGCGTTCGCGCGACTGGTTCGCCAACCATTCGGTGCGCGTCAACAGCGTCGCGCCGGGTCCGGTGTTCACGCCGATCCTGGGCGATTTCGTCACCATGCTCGGGCCCGAGCGGGTCCAGGCCGATGCCGGCAAGATGAAGCGCCCGGCCTATGCCGACGAGGTCGCCGAGGCGGTGGTGTTCCTCGCCTCCGATGCGGCGCGCTGGATCAACGGCGTCAACCTGCCGGTGGACGGCGGCCTGGCCGCCACCGCCCTCTGAGCACCTCTTTCTTCCTCTTTCCACGAGAGCACACAGCATGCACAGCACCGAACCCCTGGCCGCCGCATCCACCTGGAGCGAGCGCATCTTCAACGGCGACTGGGTCGCCGCCCAGGGCGGCGTCCTCGAGGTGATCGAACCGGGCAGCGGCGCGCCGCTGCACCGCGTCGGCCAGGCCAATGCCGCCGACGTGACCGCGGCGGTGGCGCAGGCGCGCGACGCGCAACGCGCCTGGGCGGCCACGCCGCCGCGCGAGCGCGCGGCCGTGTTCCATCGCGCCGCGCAGGTCTTGCAGCAGCATGCGGCGGCGGCCGCGGCGCTGATCGCGCGCGAGACCGGCGGCATCCTGCCCAAGGGCGAGCACGAGGTGCGCGAGGCCATCGTGCTGCTGCAGCAGGCCGCGGCGATGCCGCTGCAGGCGCAGGGCCAGGTGCTGCCGACCGCGCCGGGCCGGCTCAGCCTGGCACGGCGCTTGCCGCTGGGCGTGGTCGGGGTGATCTCGCCGTTCAATTTCCCGCTGGTGCTGTCGCTGCGCTCGGTGGCGCCGGCGCTGGCGGTCGGCAATGCGGTGGTGCTCAAGCCGGATCCGCGTACGCCCTACGCCGGCGGCTTCGTCATCGCCGAGGTGCTGCAGCAGGCCGGGCTGCCGAAGGGCCTGCTGCACGTGCTGCCGGGCGGCGCGGACGCCGGCCAGGCGCTGGTCGAAGCGCCGGGCGTGCCGATGATCGCGTTCACCGGTTCCACTGCCGCCGGCCGCCGTATCGGCGAGCTGGCCGGCAAGCACCTGAAGAAGACCGCGCTGGAACTGGGCGGCAAGAACTCGCTGATCGTGCTCGACGATGCCGACCTGGACAAGGCGGTGTCGGCGATCGCCTTCGGCGCGTACTTCCACCAGGGCCAGATCTGCATGGCCACCGGCCGCGTGCTGGTCCAGCGCAGCATCGCCGCGGAGCTGACCCGGCGCCTGGCCGAAAA
This sequence comes from Xanthomonas sp. NCPPB 2250, assembly GCF_056725265.1. Classification (NCBI taxonomy): domain Bacteria; kingdom Pseudomonadati; phylum Pseudomonadota; class Gammaproteobacteria; order Lysobacterales; family Lysobacteraceae; genus Xanthomonas; species Xanthomonas sp. NCPPB 2250. The sequence goes on from NZ_CM161520.1 coordinate 335,513, forward strand.
GGCGCGGCACCTGCCGGTCGGCGACCCGGCCACCGCACACGTGGCGCTCGGCCCGATCATCGACAAGCGCCAGCTGCAGCACGTCAAGGAGGTGGTCGATGCGTCGGTGGCGGCGGGCGCCGTGATCGAGGCCGGCGGCACCCACGACGGCCTGTTCTATGCGGCCACCGTGCTGTCGAACGTGCAGCCGGGCATGCCTGCGTTCGAGGAGGAAGTGTTCGGCCCGGTCGCCAACGTGATCGCGTTCGACAGCGACGACGAGGCGGTGGCGCTGGCCAACCAGACCGAATACGGCCTGTCGGCCGGCATCCTGTCGGCGTCGGTCGGTCGCGCGATGGCGCTGGGCGAGCGCCTGCACACCGGCCTGCTGCACATCAACGACCAGACCGTGGCCGACGAAGTCACCAACCCGTTCGGCGGCACCGGTGCCTCCGGCAACGGCACCAGCATGGGCGGCCCGGCCGACTGGGGCCAGTACACGCACTGGCAGTGGGTGACGATCCAGGACAGCGCACCGCAGTATCCGTTCTGAGTGTGGGTCGCCGGGCGCCGATGTGGCGCCCGGTTGTGCTCGTGGATGCATTGATTGCGGGAGAGATGATTGTTCCATTGCGTGCGTGTTGAGCTACGCGCGGCCAATACGGCGTCGGCCCTGGCACCGGCGCCGACACTGCATTGTGGGAGGGACTTCAGTCCCGACGCCTTTGCGATGGTTCACCATTGCCGCTGCCTTCGTCGCGGCTGAAGCCGCTCCTACGACGTACGAGCCGGCCAGTCGTAGGAGCGGCTTCAGCCGCGACGAACGAAGCGGGACTGGTCGATCATCGATCCCGCGTCGGGACTGAAGTCCCTCCCACAGTAGAGCGACCGCACCGCGATCTCCGTACTGGCTGCGGGTCGTGTCACCCCTGCGCCCGCTGCCGGAACTGGATCGGCGAACACCCCGCATGCCGGCGGAAGCAGCGGCTGAAATACGCCGCATCCGCATAACCCAGGACCTCGGCCAGCTGCTGCACGGTCAAGGTGGTGTAGACCAGGCTGCGCCGTGCCTCGAGCATGATCCGGCGTTGCAACAGTTCCAGCGCCGACGCGCCGGCCAGGCGCCGGCACAGCGCGTTGAGATGGCTGCGGCTCAGCCCGAGCCGATCGGCATAGCGGGCCAGCGGCCAATGCTCGCGGTAATGCGCGTCGATCAGCGCGGTGTAGGCGCGCACGTGGCGCGCGCCGCGGTCGGCATCGTGCGGATCGCGATGGGCATCCGCCAGCGCGCCGCGCGCCGCCCACAGCAAGGCCTGGGTGACCAGTGCCTGCAGCATCGGCTCGCGGCCGGGGCGGTGCTGGGTGTGTTCGGCGGCGATGGCGGCGAAGCAGGCGTCCAGCATCGCTTGCTGGTCGCCGGCGGGCAGGCACAGCGGCCGTGCCAGCGCTTCGTCCAGATTCGGCCATTGCGCCGCCAGGCGCTGCCGCAGCGGCGCCGACACCGTCACGACATGGCCGCGCACGTTGCGCTGGAAACGGAACCCGTGCACGCACAGCGGCGGCAACAGCAGCAGGCATGGCCCGCGCAGACGCTGCTGCGTTCCGTCCAAGTGCAGACCGGCGCTGCCGCGTTGCAGATACAGCAATTGCAGCAGATCGCCGTGGCGGTGCGGGCGGATATGCCAGTCGTGCAGGCGGCTGCGCGCAGCGATGGATTCCCAGTGCAACAGGTCCGATGTCCCGCGGTCGCCGGTCTCGCCGTACAGGCGAAAGGCCGGGACCGTGGTGGGCGATGCGACAGCGGCGGAGGCAGTGCGGGGCATCGGCGAAAAGTACCGGAATCGGTCGCGATGATCCATGTCCTCCGCACACCGCAACCGGAACACTGTGGGTCTGTCCCATTCTTCGGAGGACGTATGCGTACCCAGGTCGCCATCGTCGGCGCCGGTCCGGCCGGACTGCTGCTCGGGCAGTTGCTGCACGGCCACGGCATCGACACCGTCATCGTCGAGCGGCAGACGCCGGAACACGTGCTGTCGCGGATCCGTGCAGGCGTGCTGGAGCAGGGCACCGCCGACCTGCTGTGCGCCGCCGGTGCGGGCGCGCGCATGCAGCGCGAAGGCATCGTCCACCACGGCTTCGAACTGGCGCTGGAGCAGCGCCGCGAACGCATCGAACTGAGTGCGGCGACCGGTGGCCGTGCGGTCACCGTCTACGGCCAGACCGAAGTGACCCGCGACCTGATGGACGCACGCCGCGCCGCCGGCGCCGCCACCCTCTATTCCGTCGAGGATGTGCAGTTGCACGACCTCGCCGGGCTGCAGCCGTGGCTGAGCTTCGTGCAGGATGGCGTCACGCAGCGCCTGGACTGCGACTACGTGGTGGGCTGCGACGGCTTCCACGGGGTCAGCCGCCGCGCGATCCCGGCCGAGGTGCTGCGCGTATACGAGCGGATCTATCCGTTCGGCTGGCTGGGCGTGCTGGCCGACACCCCGCCGGTGGCTGACGAACTGATCTATGCGCGCAATGCGCGTGGTTTCGCGCTGTGCAGCATGCGTTCTCCCACCCGCACCCGCTACTACGTGCAGGTGCCGGCGGACGAGCGGGTGGAGGACTGGTCGGACGATCGCTTCTGGGACGAGCTGCGTCGGCGCCTGCCCGACGACGTGGCGCAGGCGCTGGTCACCGGCCCGTCGCTGGAGAAGAGCATCGCGCCGCTGCGCAGCTACGTCGCCGAGCCCATGCAGTACGGCCGCCTGTTCCTGGCCGGCGATGCCGCACACATCGTGCCGCCGACCGGGGCCAAGGGCCTGAACCTCGCCGCCGGCGACGTCGGCCTGCTCGCGCACCTGTTCGCGCAGGCGCAGCAGGAGCGCAGCGATGCGCCGCTGCAGCGTTACTCGGAACTGGCCCTGCAGCGCGTGTGGAAGGCCGAGCGCTTCTCCTGGTGGATGACCACGATGCTGCATCGCTTCCCGGACGAGGACGCGTTCAGCCGGCGCCTGCACGATGCGGAACTGGACTATCTGCTCGGCAGCGCTGCCGGCCGCGCGACCATCGCTGAGAATTACGCGGGGTTGCCGTTGGCGGTTTAGGGATGGGATTTGGGAGTCGGGATTGGGGATTCGTCGAGCCGCGTCTTCGTTCTCACGTACGTCGTGGTGATCGCTGGTTCCGCTTTGGCCAATCCCGAATCCCGACTCTCCGGCGTTTCAGCAGCCGAATGGCTGATCATCCCGGTTGAAGCGCCATCGATCGTCGCTGCCGATGACATCGATAGGATGCGCCGATGAATGATCATGCAGGCCGCCAACGCATCGCTGCGCCATGCCATGCATACGCACATTTAGGTGCGTGGTGACCGCGCCATTTCTGAGGTCGAGGTAACTGTGGCGATTCTCCCAGACCAGGAAAAAAGCCGCTGAATCCGCGTGTTTTTCGCGGTTTCCTGCGTCGCGCAGGCACGGCGCGTTGCTACGCTGCAGCCGCGCTGGTGCCGACGTTGCCGCGCATCGCGGCAGTGCAGCGTCTTGGCGCATTTCCCTGTTCCCCCATCGGAGAGTCTTCCATGAAGATCCGTTTTCAGGCCTGTCTGCTGGCGCTGCTGCTTGCGCTCCCGGTTGCGTCCGCGTTCGCGCAGACCGCGGTCACCGCCAATCCCAACCACGCGCAACTGCTGCATGGCGAGGACTGGCGCACCACCGCCAACAAGCGCCTGGTCTACGATTTTTGGCGCATTGTGTTCGAAGCCGGGCACACCGAATATGCGCCGATGTACATGGCCAAGGACTACATCCAGCACAACCCGAACGTGGCCAACGGTCGCGATGCGTTCCTGGCGTTCCTGACCTCCTTCGTCAAGCCGACGCCGATCCAGCCGCGGGTGCAGTTGCCGCTGGTGGCGATCCTGGCCGAGGGCGACTACGTGACCCTGGTGTCGGTGCGCACGCTGCCCGATCCCAAGGACGCCAGCAAGACCTACACGACCACCTGGTTCGACATGTTCCGCATCCAGAACGGCAAGATCCAGGAGCACTGGGACGCGGCGACGAAGTGATGCCGCACCGATGATGTTGAACACCCGCAGGCGCCGCCCACTGCGGTGGACGGCGCCTGCGGTGCGCGCGGGTGGCGCCGCGCGTGCGCGTCAGAACGCGTCGGCGCGGTAGCCGGTGTCGATGCTGAGGCTGCCGCCGAGCGCGCGCGAGACGCAGGCGCACAGTTTGCGGTTGCTGTGTCGCTGCTCGTCGCTGAGGAACACGTCGCGGTGGTCCAGCGGCGCGGCGGCCTCCAGCACCTCGACCACGCACAGGCCGCATTCGCCGCGGCGGCAGTCGGCCATGACTTCCACGCCGGCCGCGCTCAGCGCATCCAGCAGCGACTCGTTCTCGGCGACCTGCACCGTCTTGCCCAGCGCCGGCACCTGCACCACGAACGGCTGTGCCGGTGCGTTGCCGCTGTTGCCGAAGGTTTCGAAATGCAGGCGTGCGCGGGCGCGGCCATCGTCGCGCCAGCGCTGCCGCAGTTCGTCCAGCAGCGGCAGCGGGCCGCAGGCATAGACGTCGGCGTTGCGCGGCCACTGCGCGATCTGTGCGGCCAGCTCGAGCTGGCCCAGATGCTCCGGGCAGAACAACTGCAGACGCTCGCCAAGCAGATCCTGCAGATGCTCCAGGTAGGCCATGCTGGCGCGGCTGCGGCCGGCGTAGAGCAACTGGAACGGGATACGCCCGCGCGCCAGCCGTTGCGCCATGCCCAGGATCGGGGTGATGCCGATGCCGCCGGCGACCAGCACGATGTGCTCGGCGGTCTCGTCCAGGGCGAAGTGGTTGTTGGGCGAGGAAATGTCCAGTTGGTCACCCGGCGCCAGCGTCCACATCGCGCGCGAGCCGCCGCGGCTGTCGGGCACCGCGCGCACCGCGATGCGGTAGTGGCCGTCGGCGGCGGGCTCGCCGACCAGCGAGTAGGAGCGCTCGTGCCAGGCCTCGCCGATGCGCACGCGCACGTCGAGGTGGCTGCCCACGCTGAAGGGGCGGCTGGCGCGACCGGGATCGAGCACGATCTCGCGCACGTCCTGGCACGGCGTGGCGACGGCGACGACGCGGGCGGTGGTCCACTGGGTGTCTTTGCGCATGGCGGGGTCCGGCAGGCGGGAAGGGGAGACGGGCGTCTGTGCGCCGCGATCAGGCGGGTGGGCGGCGCCGCAGCAGGCGGCTGCCGGGGATCTGGCCCAGCGCGTTTTGGTCGTGCAAGGCGTGGTGGGCGTTGCGCTGCGCCAGCCGCGCGTGCTCGCGCATCAGCGCTTCGGCGCGCGCGCCTTCGCGGCGCACGATCGCGTCCAGCACCTGGCGGTGCTGGTCCTGGGCGATCGACAGCACCGTGGCGGCTTGGCCGCGTTCGAGCACGAAGCTGCTCGGCGAGGCGAACGGCAACTGCGCCACCCGCGCGAACTCGCGCGACAGCAGCGCGCTGCCGGCCATCTCGAACAGCAGCGCGTGCAGTTGCGCGTTGCAGTCGACGTAGTGGGCGAAGGCCTCCTCGCTCAACGGTCGCGTCGCCAGCACCGCGTCGATGCGCGCCAGCAGCGCCTGCGCCTGTTCCAGCAATGCCGGATCGGCGCCGCGTTCGGCGGCGCGGCGCGCGGCCAGGCCTTCCAGGGTGCCGCGCAGTTCGATGGCGTCGTCCACGTCGCGCTCGTCGAACGCCTGCACCGCGTAGCCGCCGCCACGCAGCGGCTGCACCAGGCCTTCTTCGGCGAGCCGCTGCAGGGCGGCGCGCACCGGCGTGCGCGAGGCGCCCAGGCGCTCCACCAGCGCGACTTCGGACAGGCGTTCGCCGGCGGCCAGTTCGCCCGCCAGGATCAGCTCGCGCAATTCGAGCAGGGCGCGGGTGGTCTGTGCGGCGCTGGAGCGGAATGGATGTGCGGCCGGCATGGCGGGCTCCTGTGCGGTGCGGCGGGCTCAGCCGACCATGCGCAGCTGCAGGTCCTGGTTGCGCTGCTCGGCGGCGACCATGCGCTCGATCAGGCGCCGCGCCCACATGCCGCCGGCATCGACGTTGAGGTTGTAGAACACGTGGTCCGGGTGCGCGTCGATGGCGCGCTGCTGCGCTTCCAGGATCAGCTCGTCCTCGCCGAACACGCCGCTGACGCCATCGCGCAGGCGCGTGGTGATCGACTGCTCGTGCAGCGAATGGTTACGCGCGAATGCCCAGAAGTAATGGCAGGTGCGATCGGTTTCCGGGGTGATGGTGTTGAGCACGTAGCCGTTGACCCCGCGCGAGCGATCGCCCTGCGGCGCGCCGCTGCCGGCCACCGCCACGCCGACGTCGATGGCGATGGTGCAGGGCGCCTCGAAGCGGATGATCTGCCAGCGGTCGACCTTGCCGCGGTAGCCGTGCGCGTGTTCGATCTGCCAGGCCCAGAACGGCGGCGGGTCGATGTCGAGCATCCAGCGCGAGACCACCGTGCTGCGTTCGCCGTGGACCACGTCGAACGGCGCCTCGGCGACCTCGTCCTGGCCGATGCTGGAGCCGTGCACGAAGGTCTCGTGGGTCAGGTCCATCAGGTTGTCCAGCACCAGCCGGTAATCGCACTTGACGTGGATGGTGCGGCCGTCGCCGGCCCAGGCCGGGTCGTCGTTCCAGTGCAGGTCCGGCACCAGCGCCGGGTCGGCCAGCGCCGCGTCGCCTGGCCACACCCAGACGTAGCGGTGCCGCTCCACGGTGGGGAAGCGGCGCACGCAGGCGGACGGATTGATGGTGTCCTGCGAGGGCATGTGCACGCAGCGCCCGTTCGCGTCGTAGACCAGGCCGTGGTAGCCGCAGACCACGTCGTCGCCGCGCAGCCGGCCCATCGACAGCGGCACCAGGCGGTGCCAGCAGGCGTCCTCGAGCGCGGCGACGCGGCCGCTGCTGGTGCGGTACAGCACGATGTCCAGATTGCACACCTTGCGCGGCAGCAGCGCGTGCTTGACCTCGTGATCCCAGGCGATGGCGTACCAGGCATTGAGCGGAAATGCCGGAGTGGACGACTGCATGGCGGCGACCTCGATTGTGTATACAACAGGCTGGGGAATATCCTTGCGTGTTGCGGGCCGGTAGCGCATTCGCGCTGCCACCGCGCCCTCGCCCGATGCGGGCGACGGTGGAATGTATACAACAGGGCGAGATGGGCGCGCCGTTGTCATGGCGTTAAATTGTTCGTTTATCGAACTAAGCATCCGATAATCGGATTGACCGCCCGCCAGTGCCGGCCTAACGTGGCCTCCCGGAGCGACCTGGAGGAGGATGTCGTGGCAGACCCCGTAATGCGCCTGCGCCGCCGCGCGCTGCGCCCCCGGCCGGCGACGGTGGAGCGGCGCCGATGATCGACAAGACCCTGGCTTCGTGCGCCGACGCAGTGGCCGACATCCACGATGGCGCCACGGTGATGATCGGCGGCTTCGGCACTGCGGGCATGCCCGATGCGCTGATCGATGCGCTGATCGCGCAGGGCGCGCGCGAGCTGACCATCGTCAACAACAACGCCGGCAACGGCGAGACCGGGCTGGCCGCGCTGATCAAGCACAAGCGCGTGCGCAAGATCGTGTGCTCGTTCCCGCGGCAGAGCGACTCGCAGCACTTCGACGCGGCCTACCGCGCCGGCGAGCTGGAACTGGAACTGGTGCCGCAGGGCAACCTGGCCGCGCGCATCCACGCCGCCGGCAACGGCCTGGGTGCGATCTTCACCCCCACCGGCTACGGCACCGAACTGGCCGCCGGCAAGGAGACCCGCGAGATCGACGGCCGCCACTACGTGCTGGAATATCCGATCCGCGCCGATTTCGCGCTGATCAAGGCGCACCACGGCGACCGCTGGGGCAACCTGGTGTACCGCAAGACCGCACGCAACTTCGGCCCGCTGATGGCGATGGCCGCGACCTGCGCGATCGTGCAGGTGGAGCAAGTGGTGGAACTCGGCGCGCTGGACCCGGAAGCGGTGGTGACGCCGGGCATCTTCGTGCAACGCGTGGTGGCGGTGGCCACCGCACAGGAGGGCGCATGCACGCACTGACCGGGCGCGGCATCGACCGCAACGCGCTGGCCGCACGGGTGGCGCGCGACATCCCCGAGGGCGCCTACGTCAACCTCGGCATCGGCCTGCCGACCGCGGTGGCCAACTTCCTGCCGGCGGACAAGGAGATCTTCCTGCACAGCGAGAACGGCCTGCTCGGGATGGGGCCGGCGCCGCCGCCGGGGCAGGAGGACCTGGACCTGATCAACGCCGGCAAGCAGCCGGTGACGCTGCTGACCGGCGGCTGCTATTTCCACCACGCCGACTCGTTCGCGATGATGCGCAGCGGGCGCCTGGACGTGTGCGTGCTCGGCGCGTTCCAGGTGTCGGTGCATGGCGACCTGGCCAACTGGAGCACCGGCGCGGCCGATGCCATCCCCGCGGTCGGCGGCGCGATGGATCTGGCGATCGGCGCCAAGCAGGTCTACGTGATGATGGAACTGCTGACCAAGCGCGGCGAGCCCAAGCTGGTGAACGCCTGCAGCTATCCGTTGACCGGACTGCGCTGCGTGTCGCGGGTGTACACCGACCTGGGCGTGTTCGCGCTGGGGCCGGACGGCGCGCGCGTGCTCGAACTGGTCGAGGGCGTGAGCCTGGACGACCTGCGCCAGGCCACCGGGCTGGCGCTGACCCTCGCCGATTCCACGGAGGCGGCATGAACGAGGCCTACATCATCGACGGCATCCGCACGCCGATCGGCCGCTACGGCGGCGCCCTGGCCGGGGTGCGTGCGGACGATCTCGGTGCGGTGCCGCTGCAGGCGCTGCTGGCGCGGCATCCGCAACTGGATCCTGCACAGATCGACGACGTCTACCTGGGCTGCGCCAACCAGGCCGGCGAGGACAACCGCAACGTCGCGCGCATGAGCCTGCTGCTGGCCGGGCTGCCGAGCAGCGTGCCGGGCAGCACGCTCAACCGCCTGTGCGGGTCGGGCCTGGATGCGGTCGGCACGGTGGCGCGTGCGCTGCGCGCCGGCGAACTCGGCCTGGCCATCGCCGGCGGCGTGGAGTCGATGTCGCGCGCGCCATGGGTGATGGGCAAGGCGGAGAGCGCCTTCGCCCGCAACCAGCAGCTCGAGGACACCACCATGGGCTGGCGCTTCGTCAATCCGAAGATGCAGCAGCTGTATGGCGTGGACCTGATGGGCGAGACCGCCGAGAACGTGGCCGCGCGCCACGGCATCTCGCGCGAGGACCAGGACGCCTTCGCGCTGCGCAGCCAGCAGCGCACCGCGGCAGCGCAGGCGGCCGGTTTCTTCGACGGCGAGATCGTGCCGGTGGCCGCGCCGGGCAAGAAGCGTGGCGAGACCATCGAGGTCGGCGTCGACGAACATCCGCGCGCCGATACCACGCCCGAGGCGCTGGCCAGGCTCAAGCCGATCTTCCGCCAGCCGGGCACGGTCACCGCCGGCAATGCCTCGGGCATCAACGACGGCGCCGCGGCGCTGCTGCTGGCCAGCGCCGCGCAGGTGCAGGCGCTGGGCCTGACCCCGCGCGCCCGCGTGCTGGGCTTCGCCAGCGCGGGCGTGGAGCCGGCCTACATGGGCATCGGCCCGGTGCCGGCCACGCGCAAGCTGCTGGCGCGGCTGGGGCTGTCCATCGGCGATTTCGATGCGATCGAACTCAACGAAGCCTTCGCCGCGCAGGGCCTGGCTTGCCTGCGCGAACTGGGCGTCGCCGACGATGCCGCGCACGTCAACGCCAATGGCGGTGCGATCGCGCTCGGCCATCCGCTGGGCATGAGCGGCGCGCGCCTCGTCCTGACCCTGCTGCGCCAACTCGAGGCCACGGGTGGCCGCCGCGGGCTCGCGACCATGTGCGTGGGCGTCGGCCAGGGCGTGGCGCTGGCGATCGAGCGGCTGTAGCCGCTCGCCCCATCGACGCTGCGCCCCGCACGCCTGCATCATTCCTCCAGCCAACCGGCTCCACGCGGAGCCAGCGAGACCGCACGATGCGCGACGACACCCCCATCGATCCCCTGCTCGGCTATCGGCGCCCGTACCCCGGGACGCAGCCGGCCTACCTGCACCCGCCCTACGCCTCCACCGGCGCCCGCGGCCCGACCCGCGATCCGATCGCGATCCCGCTGACCCTGTCCGAGGCCACCGGCCCGACCCTGGACCGCACCACCCTCGGCGAACACGCCGCCGATCTCACCGCCGGCTTCCCCGGTGCGCCGCTGGGCGAGCGCATCATCGTCAGCGGACGCCTGCTCGACGAGAACGGCAAGCCGGTGCGCAACAGCGTGGTCGAGGTCTGGCAGTGCAATGCCGCCGGCCGCTATCTGCATGCCGGCGACCAGCACGACGCGCCGCTGGATCCCAACTTCACCGGCACCGGACAGGTGCTGACCGACGATCACGGCCGTTACCGCTTCACCACCATCAAGCCGGGCGCGTATCCGTGGCGCAACCACTACAACGCATGGCGCCCGGCGCACATCCACTTCTCGCTGCACGGCGACGGCATCGGCCAGCGCCTGGTCACGCAGATGTACTTCCCCGGCGATCCGCTGCTGGCGTTCGACCCGATCTTCAACTGCGTGGAGGATCCCAAGGCGCGCGAGCGCATGGTCTCCACGTTCGACTGGGAGAACACCGCCAACGAGTTCGCGCTGGGCTACCGGTTCGATATTGTCCTGCGCGGACGCAAGCAGACCCCTTGGGAGTGAGGCGATGAGTTTCCAGGCAACCCCGTCGCAGACGGTCGGCCCCTACTACCGGATCGGGCTGGAGCCGCTGTACCGCACCGAGATCGCGCCGGCGCAGGCGCAGGGCACCCATGTGGAGATCGTGGGCAGCGTGTTCGACGGCCACGGCGCGCCGGTCGGCGATGCGCTGCTGGAGATCTGGCAGGCCGACGCCGCCGGTATCTACGACCATGCCGCCGATCCGCGCCGCGGCGACCACGATCCGGCCTTCCACGGCTGGGGCCGGGTGCCGACCGACGCGCAGGGCCGCTTCGCCTTCCGCACGGTCAAGCCCGGCCGTGTCGCCGGACCCAAGGGGCTGCAGGCGCCGCATTTGGTGGTGCTGGTGTTCATGCGCGGCCTGCTGCGCGCCGCGCCGACCCGGCTGTACTTCGGCGACGACGACCTGGACGGCGACGCGATCCTGGCACAGGTGCCGGCCGAGCGCCGCGCCACCCTGATCGCGCAACCGCAGGCGCCCAACCGCTACCAGTGGGACGTGCGCATGCAGGGCGAGCACGAGACCGTGTTCTTCCGCTACTGAGCACGCCAGACATTCCGGACAGGCCGCAACGGTTACCCTGCCTCACCTCTCCACCGTGTACGAACCGATGAGCGTGTCCGAGTCCCTGTTGCGCCCCTTGTTCGGCGATCCGATCGTCGATGCCGCGTTCGACGATCGCGCCCGCCTGCAGGCCATGCTCGACGTGGAAGCGGCACTGGCGCGCGCGCAGGCGCGCTGCGGGGTGATCCCGGCCAGCGCGGTGGCGCCGATCGCCGCGGCCTGCGATGCCGCACGCTACGACCTGGCCGCGCTCGCCGCCGCCACCGCGCTGGCCGGCAATCCGGCGATCCCGCTGGTCAAGGCGCTGACCGCGCAAGTCGCCGCCGCCGATGAGGAGGCCGCGCGCTGGGTGCACTGGGGCGCGACCAGCCAGGACATCATCGACAGCGGCGCGGTGCTGCAACTGCGCGCCGCGCTCGACCGCGTGGAGGCGCAACTGGACGCGCTGTGCGCGGCGCTGGCGGCGCTGGCGCAGCGCGAGCGCGACACCGGCCTGCCCGGGCGCACGCTGTTGCAGCAGGCGGTGCCGGTGACCTTCGGGCTGAAGGCCGCCGGCTGGCTGGACGCGCTGCAGCGCGGCCGGCGGCGCCTGCAGGCGCTGCGCGAGGACGCGCTGGTGCTGCAGTTCGGCGGTGCCGCCGGCACCCTGGCCGCGCTGCAGTCGCAGGGCCTGGCCGTGGCCGAGGCGCTGGCCGAGGAATTGCGGCTGCCGCTGCCGGCGCTGCCCTGGCACGCGGCGCGCGACCGCATCGGCGAGATCGGCGCGGCGTTCGCGCTGCTGGCCGGCAGCCTCGGCAAGATCGGCCGCGACGTGGCGCTGCTGATGCAGTCGGAGGTGGCCGAGGCGTTCGAACCGGCGGCGGCGGGCAAGGGCGGCTCCTCGGCGATGCCGCACAAGCGCAATCCGGTCGGCTGCGTGGTCGCGATCGCCGCGGCCACGCGCGCGCCGGGCCTGCTGGCGACCCTGTTCGCGGCGCTGCCGCAGGAACACGAGCGCGCGGTCGGCGGCTGGCATGCCGAATGGGAAACCTTGCCGGAACTGGTGCGCCTGAGCGCCGGCAGCCTGGCCCAGGTGCGCGTGCTGATCGAGGGCCTGGAACTGGACCGCGCGCGCATGGCCGCGCATCTGGACAGCCACGGCGGCCTGCTCTACGCCGAGGCGGTGGCGGTGACACTGGCCTCGCACCTGGGCAAGGCCGCCGCGCACGCGCTGGTGGAAACCGCGGTGCGCCGCGCGCTGGCCACGCAGCAGCACCTGCGCGCGGTGCTGGCCGAGGAGCCGCAGGTGAGCGCGGTGCTGGCGCCGGCGGATCTGGAGGCGCTGTTCGCCAGCGACAGCTGGCGCGGCATGGCCACGGTGTGGATCGAGCGCGTGCTCGCCGCGCAGGCGCGCGCGTGAGCCGTCGCGCCGTGCCTGTCTGCCGCAGCGTCGGCGCCACGTTCTAGACTTGCGGTGCCGCGCGGTTGCGTGCCGCGACGGCCCCTTCCATCTTTTCCCAGCGAGCGCCGCCCATGCCGATCCTCGACCTGCCCACGCATCGTCTGCATTACCGCATCGACGGCAGCGAAGGCCGTCCGTGGCTGACCCTGTGTAATTCGCTCGGCACCGATCTGCACATGTGGGACGCGCAGATCGCCGCGCTGGCGCCGCATTTCCGCGTGCTGCGCTACGACCGCCGCGGCCATGGCGCCTCCACCGCCGCGCCCACACCGTACGCCATGGCCCACCTCGGCGGCGACGTGCTGGCGCTCTGGGATGCGTTGTCGATCGAGCGCAGTCATTTCTGCGGCCTGTCGATCGGCGGGTTGACCGGGCAGTGGCTGGGCCTGCACGCGGGCGAGCGCCTGCTCAGCCTCACCCTGTGCGCCACCGCGGCCAAAATCGGCAGCGCCGAGAGCTGGCAGACGCGCATCGAGCAAGTGCGCGCCGAGGGCCTGGCGCCGCTGTGCGAGGGCACCCGCACCCGCTGGTTCACCCCGGCCTTCGCCGAGGCGCAGCCGGCCACGGTCGAGGCGATCCTGGACAGCTTCCGCGCCACCGATGCGCAGGCCTACATCGGCTGCTGCCAGGCGCTGGCCGAGGCCGACTTCCGTGAGCGCCTGGGCGAGATCGGCGTGCCGGTGCTGGCTGTGGCCGGGCACGACGATCCGGTGTGTCCGCCGGCCGAGTTGCAGGCCATCGCCGCGCAGGTGGCGAAGGGTGGCTATGCCGAGGTGCACGGCCGTCACCTGTGCAACGTCGAGTCGCCGCACGCCTTCAACGACGCGCTGCTGCGCTTCCTGCTGCAGTAACGCGCCTGCCTTTTCCCCACGTTTCAGGAGTCGACCCGATGGACGAGAACGAACGCTACGCCGCCGGCCTGCAGGTGCGCCGCGCGGTGCTCGGCGATGCCCACGTCGACCGCTCGCTGGCCGCGCGCACGCCGTTCACCGAGGAATTCCAGGACTTCATCACCCGCACCGCCTGGGGCACGGTGTGGACCCGCGAGGGCCTGCCGCGGCACACGCGCTCGCTGCTGACCCTGGCGATGATGGTCGCGCGCGGCCACGACGAGGAGTTCAAGCTGCACGTGCGCGCCGCGCGCAACAACGGCGTCAGCGCCGACGAGATCAAGGAAGTGCTGCTGCAGGCGGCGATCTATTGCGGCGTTCCCGCGGCCAACCACGCCTTCGCCCTGGCCGCGCCGATCCTGGCCGAGCAGGCCGCCGAGGGCGCCGCCTAGCGCGCTTGGCGCTCCGCTCAGCGCACCTTGCGCACTTCGGTGACCGCCGGGCTCAGCCGCGTGCCATCGGCGGCGCGCGGCAGCATGCGTGCGACTGGCTTGCCGTTGCGCGTGTCGATCAGTACCGAATGGCGCTCGCCGTGGTCGAACAGATGCCGTTCGCCCCATTGCCGCAGCGCCAGTACCACCGCGAACAGGTCCTCGCCCTTGGCGCTCAGCGCGTACTCGCGGTAGGCGCTGCCGTCGGACGCCTCGCGCGTCTCCAGGATGCCGGCCTCGACCAGCTTGCGCAGCCGGTCGGCCAGGATGTTGCGGGCCATGCCCAGGCTGCGCTGGAAGTCGCCGAAGCGGCGCACGCCATCGAACGCGTCACGCACGATCAGCAGCGACCAGCGGTCGCCGATCAGGTCGGCGCTGCGCGCCACCGGGCAGGGCGAAGGGGGCAGGGCAGGGCGGGGCGGCATCGGCGTTCCTGGCAGGCGCTCGGCGGCAGTGGTTGCATTTTAAAACCTATCGGCCTAGCCTGAAACAAGTTTCGTTTTGAAACCAGAATAGGCGAGCCGTCGATCATGCAACCCGTCACCGCTGCGCCCGCCATGCCGCGTCGCCTGGTCTGGCTGTTCGCCATCGCCAGCGGCCTGAGCGTGGCCAACGTCTATTACGCGCAGCCGCTGCTGGATGCGCTGGCAGCGGATTTCGGCATCCGCCCGGCGGCGGTGGGCGGCGTAGTCAGCGCCGCCCAGATCGGTTGCGCGCTGGCCCTGCTGTTGCTGGTGCCGCTGGGCGACCTGGTGGAGCGTCGTCGCCTGATGGCGGTGCAGGCGCTGGGGCTGGTCGCGGCGCTGGTCGTGGTGAGCGTGGCGCGGTCGGCGCCGGTGTTGCTGGCCGGCATGCTCGCTGTCGGCATGCTGGGCACGGCGATGACCCAGGGCCTGATCGCCTATGCCGCCAGCGCCGCGGCGCCGCAGGAGCAGGGGCGGGTGGTCGGTGCGGCGCAGGGCGGGGTGTTCATCGGCCTGTTGCTGGCGCGGGTGTTCGCCGGCGGGGTCAGCGAGCTGGCCGGCTGGCGCGGGGTCTATGCGGGCGCCGCGGTGCTGATGCTGGCGCTCGCGTTGCCGCTGTGGCGCTGGTTGCCGGCGCTGCCGGTGCCTCCGCAGCCGCTGCCCTATCCGCGTCTGATCATGTCCATGCTGACGCTGCTGCGGCAGGAGCGCGTGCTGCAGGTCCGCGGCGTACTGGCGCTGCTGATGTTCGCGGCGTTCAACATCTTCTGGAGCGCGCTGGTATTGCCGCTGCGGGCGCCGCCCCATGCGTTCTCGCACCTTGCCATCGGCGCGTTTGGCCTGGTCGGCGCGGTCGGTGCGCTGGCGGCCGCACGCGCCGGGCACTGGGCCGACCGCGGCCATGCCCAGCGCACCAGCGCTGCGGCGCTGGTGGTGTTGGTGCTGGCGTGGTGGCCGTTGTCGTGGCTGCCACAGTCGCTCGCCGCGCTGGTGCTGGGAATCGTCCTGCTCGACCTGGCCGGGCAGGCGCTGCACGTCACCAGCCAGAGCATGATCCTGCGTCGCCGGCCGCAGGCGCACGGCCGGCTGATCGGTCTGTACATGCTGTTCTACGCGGCGGGCAGCGGACTGGGCGCGATCGCGACGACCGCGACCTACGCGCAGGCCGGATGGGCCGGCGTGTGTCGCCTGGGGGCGGCGGTCAGCCTGCTGGCGTTGCTGTTCTGGTGGGCAACGCGGCGGGTCGGTGCCGCGTCGGTGGCGCTCAGTCCAGCACCCGACTCAACTGCTGCGCCGCATGCCGCAGCGCCGGCAGCACCGTGCTCTGCAGGCTGCCCAGGGTCATCCGCGCCACCGAGCTGCCGACGTTGAGCGCGGCGACCACGCGGTCCTGGCGGTTGCGCACCGGCACCGCCACCGAACGCAGGCCGATCTCCAGTTCCTGGTCCACCACCGCGTAGCCGTCGCGCTGCACGCGCTCGAGCAGTGCCTGGAACTGCGCGCGGTCGGTAACGGTGCGCTCGGTGCGCGGGCGCAGCGGATTGCGCTCCAGATAACTGTTCAAGGTGTCGCCCGGCTGCGCCGCCAGCAACACCCGGCCCATCGAGGTGCAGTACGCCGGCAGGCGGCTGCCGGCGCGCAGGCCGATCGACATGATCCGCACGGTTTCCGCACGCGCCACGTACAGCAGGTCGTCGCCGTCGAGCACGCCCAGCGAGCAGGACTCGTGCAGGGTGTCGCGCAGTGCGTCCAGCACCGGTTGCGCCGCCACCGACAGCGCGGCGGTGGACAGGTAGCCGCTGCCGATGCCCAGCGCGCGCGGCAGCAGCACGTAGCCGCGGCCGTGGGTGCCGGCGTAGCCGAGCTTCTCCAGCGTGTACAGCACGCGCCGCACCGCCGCGCGCGGGATGCCGGTATCGGCGCTGAGCTGGGCCATGCTGACGTCGCGGCTGTGCTGGCCGAAGGCGCTGAGCACGGCCAGGCCGCGCGCCAGCGAGGTCATGAAGTTCGGGTCGCCTTCGCATTCGCCGATGCGCCGCATCAGTTCCGCGGCCAGGCCGCGCTCGGGCGGGGTGGGGGCGGTGGCGGCACGCGCGGTGCGGCGTGCGCGAGGGGGACGCGGGGACTCGGACATGGAAGCGGCGGCGGCGGCGATGCGTCCGATGGTAGTGGCTGTACTCGCGGGCGTCGATGCTGGGGTGTGGTCGAGGGCGCCAGGCGCCAGGCGATCGTCCCGCGTCATGAAGCAGATGGGCGCTGCGACAGCCGCTCCTACGGTTCTTTTTCGTCCGACACGCAAATCTCAAGCGAAAGCAAAGGCTTTCGCCCTTATGGGCGAGTTACTTTTCTTTGCTCGCGCAAAGAAAAGTAACCAAAAGAAAGCGCGCCCTGCCTCGCGCCCTCCGCGCTGCGCGCTCCGGGTCCGCGTCCATCACGGGGATCCGCGGAAGGGGCATCCTGCCCCTGCCGCGGACGGCGTACATCCATGTACGCCGCCCTTCGGGTGTTTCCCCGCGATGGCCGCCGCTTCGGAAGGGAACCCAGTAAGTCAAAAACAAGGGCAACAGCAACATCCAAAGCCAAGCGATCGTGACTGCTACAGCGACTCGCGGTGATCAGTGTCCGGGCACGATGTGGGAAGGACTCTCGTGCATTTTTGTGGGATCAGTCCCGACAGCCTCGGACCTTCTCGCCTCAGTCGCCCAGCCGCACCACCAGCTTGCCGAAGTTGCCGCCGCTCAGCATGTCGATGAAGGCCTGCGGCGCGTTCTCCAGGCCGTCCACCACGTGTTCGCGGTAGCGCACGCGGCCGTCGGCCAGCCAGGCGCCCATCTCGCGCAGGAACTCCGGGTACAGCTTGACGAAGTCGCCGACGATGAAGCCGCGCAGGGTCAGGCGCTGGCGCAGCACCTGGCCCATCAGCGCCGGCAGCCGGTCCGGCCCCGGCGGCAGCGCGCCGTTGGCGTTGTAGGTGGCGATGGTGCCGCACACCGGCACGCGGGCGAAATCGTTGAGCAGCGGCAGCACCGCGTCGAACACGTGGCCGCCGACGTTCTCGAAGTACACATCGATGCCGTCGGTCGCGGCGCCGCGCAACTGCTCGGCGAAGTCCTTGGCGCGGTGGTCCAGGGCCACGTCCACACCCAACTCCTCGCGCAGGTAGCGGCATTTTTCCGCGCCGCCGGCGATGGCGATCACGTTCGCCCCGCGCAGCCTGGCGATCTGCGCCACCGTGGCGCCGACCGGGCCGGTGGCTGCGGCCACCGCCACGGTCTCGCCCGGCTGCGGCTTGCCGATCTCGTGCAGGCCGGCGTAGGCGGTGAAGCCGGGCATGCCGTACACGCCGAGCGCGGTGCTCGGCGGCAGCGGCGAGTTGGGATCGAGCTTGCGCCGCAGGCTGGCGCCGTCGACGACCAGATGGGTCTGCCAGCCGCCGTTCTGCACCAGCACCAGATCGCCCGGCGCATGGTCGGGGGAATTGGATTGCAGCACCTCGGCCACGGTGCTGCCGACCATGGTCTCGCCCAGTTGCACCGGCGGCGCGTAGGACGGCGCATCGCTCATGCGTCCGCGCATGTACGGGTCCAGCGACAGCCAGCGGTTGCGCAGCAGCACCTGGCCCGGGCCGGGCGGCGCCAGCGGCGCCTGTTCGGTGCGGAAGTTGTCGGTGCCGGGTGCGCCCTGCGGACGCGATGCGAGCACGATGCGGGTGGTCTGGGTGGGGGTGGTCATGCGGTTTCCTCACTTGCGGTATTCAATTGCGCGATGTCCTCGGCCGACAGCTGCAGGCGCGCGGCGGCGAGC
Organism: Xanthomonas sp. NCPPB 2250; assembly: GCF_056725265.1. NCBI lineage: Bacteria > Pseudomonadati > Pseudomonadota > Gammaproteobacteria > Lysobacterales > Lysobacteraceae > Xanthomonas > Xanthomonas sp. NCPPB 2250. The sequence continues at coordinate 353,825 of NZ_CM161520.1, forward strand.
AAGTCCTGCAGTTGCTCCAGGCTGGTCGCGCTGGCGATCGGCGCGACGATGCCGGGCCGCGCCATCAACCAGGCCAGCGCCACCTGCGTGGGCGTGGCCGCGTGCTTGCCGGCGATGTCGTCGAGCGCGGCGAGGATGCGCAGGCCGCGCGCGTTGAGATAGCGCGCGACCACGCTGACGCCGCGCGCCTGGCTCTTGCCCGCGTCTTCGGCGCGGCGGTACTTGCCGCTGAGGAAGCCGCTGGCCAGCGCGTAGTAGCACAGCACGCCCAGGCCCTGTTCGCGCACCAGCGGCTCCAGTTCGGCCTCGTAGCCGGCGCGGTCGTACAGGTTGTACTCCGGCTGCAGCGTTTCGTAGCGGGGCAGGCCGTATTGCGCGGAGACGTTCAGCGCCTCGCGCAGGCGCGCGGCGCTGTAGTTGGAGGCGCCGATGGCGCGCACCTTGCCCTGTTCGATCAGCCGCCCGAACGCGGCCAGCGTGGCTTCCAGCGGCACCGAATCGTCGTCCGCGTGCGCCTGATACAGATCGATGACGTCGGTCTGCAGGCGCTGCAGCGAGTCCTCCGCGGCGGCGGCGATGGTGTCGGCCGACAGGCCCGGGCGTTCGGCCCACTTGCCGACCTTGGTCGCGATCAGCACCTTGTCGCGCTTGCCGCTGCGCTTGAGCCACTGTCCGATCAGCGTTTCCGATTCGCCGCCGTGGTTGCCCGGAACCCAGGCCGAGTAGACATCGGCGGTGTCGATAAGATTGCAGCCGGCCTCGACGAAGGCATCGAGCAGGGCGAAGGAGGTCCTGGCGTCGGCGCTCCAGCCGAACACGTTGCCGCCGAACGCCAGCGGTGCCGCATGCAGGCCGGAGCGGCCGAGTTCGCGCGTGTGCAGCATGGAAAACGCTCCACTGTGGGGAAAGGCGACAGGATAGTCGCCGGGGGTCGAAGGATCGGCCAATGCTCGCGAAAACAGCGTTCCGCCGGCGTGATTCGCGCTAACGGGAGCGCAACATTCGGGCTTGTCGGGCCGCATGCTAGGCTCGCCCCACCTCCTCTTGCGGATGCCTGCCATGACGCTTCGAACCTCGCTCGCCTGCGCCTGTACGCTGGCCGTCGCCACCGCCTTGCTCGCCCCCGCAGCGCAGGCGATCAAGCCTGCCGACACCGCGACGCTGCCGGCGCCGGACGCGTCGCTGCAGGCTGCGATCAACGGCAGCTGGCGCGACCGCGCCAACGTCGCCCGCGACGCTTACCGCCATCCCGGCCAGACCCTGGCGTTCTTCGGCATCAAGCCGACCCAGACGGTGATCGAGGTCACCCCGGGCGGCGGCTGGTATGCGGAGATCCTGGCGCCGTACCTGCGCGAGCGCGGCCAGTACATCGCTGCGGTGGTGGAGCCGGCCGCCGTGCCGGAAGGGCGCGGCCGCGACTACCAGCAGAAGGCGCGCGCCGGCCTGGAGCAGAAGTTCGCCGCGGCGCCGGCGCAGTACGACCGCGCGCGCATCGTGGCGTATGCGCCGAACGCGCCGGTGTTCGGCCCGCCCGGCTCGGCCGACCTGGTGCTGACCTTCCGCAACGTGCACAACTGGCGCATGGCCGGGCAGGCCGAGGGCATGTTCAAGGGCTTCTACCAGGTGCTCAAGCCCGGCGGCGTGCTCGGCGTGGTCGAACACCGCGCCAAGGCCGACGTGCCGGCCGACGACAAGAGCGGCTATGTCGGCCAGGCGCAGGTGATCGCCATGGCCGAGGCCGCCGGTTTCAAGCTGGCCGGCAAGAGCGAGCTCAACGCCAATCCGCGCGACACCAAGGATTATCCGGGTGGCGTATGGACGTTGCCGCCGAGCAACCAGCACGAGGCCGCCGACGACGCCAAGTACCAGGCGATCGGCGAGAGCGACCGGATGACCCTGAAATTCGTCAAGCGTTGAGCCGGCGCGCGGGCGGCACGCCGCGCGCGCATGGGACAATGCCTGCGCCGCGTCGTGCGGCGCAGGTTCGCTGCCGTTCCCGCCGATGCTGATCGCCTTCAACAAGCCCTTCAACGTGCTGTGCCAGTTCACCGACCGCAGCACGCCGCCGCGGCGCACCCTGGCCGAGTTCGGCCTGCCCGCCGATGTGTACGCGGCCGGGCGCCTGGACTACGACAGCGAAGGCCTGCTGCTGCTGACCGACGATGGCGCGCTGGCGCATCGTCTTACCGATCCGCGGCACAAGCAGCCCAAGACCTACTGGGTGCAGGTGGAGGGTGCACCGCAACCGGAGCAGCTGCAGCGCCTGCGCGACGGTGTGCTGTTGAACGACGGCCCGACCGCGCGGGCCGAGGTGACGCTGCTGGACACAGCGCCATCGCTGTGGTCGCGCGATCCGCCGGTGCGCTTCCGCAAAAGCGTGCCCGATGCCTGGTTGCAGATCGTGCTGCGCGAAGGCCGCAACCGCCAGGTGCGGCGGATGACGGCCGCGGTCGGCCTGCCGACCCTGCGCCTGGTGCGTGTGGCGATGGGCGCGCACCGCCTGGACGGGTTGGCGCCGGGGGCCTGGCGCGCGCTGTAGTGCGTGTTGTGCCGAGTGACGCGTAGGAGCGTTTCAGCCGCGACCGAGACGTTACCGATGCGCTCCGGTCGCGGCTGAAGCCGCTCCTACATGGGAGGCATCGCGGGTGGGGAAATCGCCGTTGCGACTCTCCAATCCCGATTCCCCAATCCCGGCTCACCGCGTCGCGGCTGACGCCGCTCCTACGTTGGAAAAGCAGGGCCGCAGTGAATCCATAAAAAAAGCGACCGGGATGTTTCCCGGTCGCTGCGTTTCATGCTGCGGCTGCCGTCAGCGGCAGTGCGCGGACCTCACTCTTCGGTGGCGTCCTGCGCTGCGGCATTGCGGCGCGTGCCGCGGGTGCTGGCAGCGCTGCGGCGCGCACCGACGTTGCCGCGCTTGTTGGCGGCTTCGATGCGCTGCGCATTGCCTTCGATCGGCGCGCCCTTGTCGCGCTGGCGCTTGCGGTAGATGGCGTAGCCGAGCAGACCCACACCCACCGCGGCAGCGGCGATCGCGATGGCCGGGTTGCGGCGCACGGCGGTGCGCGCGACCTTGGAGCCGGTCTTCACCGCACCCATCGCGGCGCCCGCCTTGAGCGCGCCCATCGCCTTGCCCGACTGCAACCACTTGTTCGCCTGCGGGCCGAAGTGCTTGAGGCTGTCGCCGGCGTGGCTGGCGAGATCCAGGGCGCGATCGGTGATGATGGTCAGCTTGCTCATGGGCGTCCCCTACTGGCAGGAATGAAGGGTTGCAGTGTCGCCCGCCTACCGTATACGGGGCGTTAGCGCGGCGCCGTGGATTCGTCTGCCGGCTGAATGGGGCGTGGTGGCGAGGCGTTTACCCTGAGGCTCCTGCATCGACGAGCAGGCTGACCGGGAAGAAAGTCAATTCCTTCCGTGAGGCGGCCGCCGCCGATAGCGCGATCTCCAGATCTTCCTGGAAATGCTCCAGTGCTTCGAGCACGCTGGAGGACTTCATCGCTTTCAGCGACGCCTGGAGTTGGATGCGGCCCAGCTCCACGAAGGCCTCCGTTCCGATGTCCAGGAGATGCGTGTGCCGAATCGTGTTCTGGTGTAGCCCGAATTCGCCGAGCGTCTCGTTGCCGGCGAATTGCCAGAGCCTCTCCACTCCCGGCTGATGCCGGGCCACGAAGGAGCGATCCCCGGCACTGGCAACGAATCCACCCTGCAGCCTGGCGTTTTTCAGATCGTCCAGACGGGGCAGGGGACCTTGGTAATCGAAGAAGACGATCGAGTAACGGGAGATCTCGCCTCCGACGTACCCGACTCCCACGCAGAGAAAGGCGCCTAACAGTCCCCCGCCGAGCGCGAAGGCGTAGGCTTGGTCTTCCCGAAAGATGCCTTCAATTGGTTTCGGTTCGGCGACGGCGTGCGGCTTGCCGAGTTTCTTGAAAAGTGCCTGGAGCTGCGTCTTGCGCTTCTTCCCTTCACTGGCGCCGAAAAGACTTGTCCAGTTCTTTTCGTTAAAAAGGCTCCAGACTTTCGCTTCCAGGTCCGCTACGTCGGACGCGGACAGCAGGCCCGACTCCCAATAGGCGAGCGCGGTGCTGGTGAGATAGATTTCGTTGTCGAGGTCGTCGAATGTCTTGCGAGGCAACAGCGGGATGGCCTTCCTGATGGCAGTGGCCGGTTGCCCGGCTTGAACGGCCGCGAGCACGGCCGCATAGGCATCGTGCGCCAAGTCGCCATCGAGGATTTTCACGCCGTCCAGAGCCATGCGCACGTCGCCTTGTGTGAGGTGCCGGCGTTGTCGTGAAACCGGCGATTTCCCGGACAGGAACAACCAACACGATGCTGCCGGAGCCAACGGACTGGGCTGTCGCAGCGTGATGCCAGAACGCCGCGGCGCCTTTGACATCTCTGCCAGCGCAACATACGCAACGCGGGTGGAAGGCACAATGCGCCGCGCCGCGAGAGGGGGCGCCCGGGCCTCGATGCGCGCTCAGGTGCCGCGTGGCTTGGCGCGATGGCTGGCGGTGGCGGTCCAGGGGTCGTCCGGCCACGGGTGGCGCGGATAGCGGCCTTTCATTTCCTTCTTCACTTCCGGATAGGTGTTGGACCAGAAGTTGCGCAGGTCCTGGGTGACCTGCAGCGGCCGCCCGCCGGGCGAGAGCAGGTGCAGCAGCAGCGGCACGCGGCCGTCGGCGATGCGCGGGGTGTCGGCCAGGCCGAACAGCTCCTGCAGCTTGACCGCCAGCACTGGCGGCTGCGGCTGCCCGGCGTGGTCCAGGCTGTAGTCGATGCGCCGTTCCATCCCCGACGGCACCGCGATACGCACCGGCGCGTGGCGGTCGATGGCCTGGCGGCGGTCCCACGGCAGCCGCGCCTTCAGCGCCTCGCCCAGTTCGTCCTCGCTCAGCGCATCGAGCCGGGTCTTGCCGGCGAAGGCCGGGCGCAGCCAGTCGTCGAGGCTGGCCAGCAGCGCGGCATCGCCCAGGTCCGGCAGGTCCAGTTCCGGCATCCACTGGCGCAGTCCCGCCACCCGTGCGCGCCATTGCGACAGGTTCTCGCTCCAGGGCAGCGCCTGCAGCCCAAGTTCGCGCACCGCCTCGGTCAGCGCCGCGGCTGCCTGCGCCGGTTCGACCCGGCCGGCGGGGCGGCTGTCGAGCACGATGCGGTCGAAACGGGTCTCGCGCAGCGCCGTGAGCGCGCGTCGTTCCGGGTCCCAGCGCACCACGTCTTCCTGTGCGAAGCGCTGCGGAAACTGCGCGCGCAGGTAGCGCTCGTCCACCGGTGCGGCGCGCAGCAGCAACGCGTCCTTGGCCTCGTGGCGCAGTTCGGTGGCGACCAGCCAGGGCTCGCCGCGCAGGTCGCTGTGCTCGAACAGGCGCACGCTGCGGCCGTTGGCCAGCTGGTAGCGCAGCGGATCGCTGGGGTGACGCGTGCCGATGCGGTCGGGAAAGGCGTGCGCCAGCAGATCGCCGAGTTCGTGCGCCTCCACGCTGTCCGGCGCTGCGGCGTCGCTGCGCAGGCGCCGTCGCCACTGCTTGGCGGCCGCATCGATCGCAGCCAGTGCGCCGCGGTTGGCGTCGTGCGGTACGCGGCCGCGGCGGAACGCGGCCAGGGCGCGCCAGCGTGCGGCCAGCGCGTCGCCGCCCTGGCGCAGCGGATCGCGCGCTTCGATCAGGGCGGCCAGGTCGCAGGCCAGCGCCTGCGCACGCGCATCGCCGGCCGCCAGCAGCATCGCCGCCAGCCGCGGATGCGTGCCCAGCGCGAGCATGCGCCGGCCGCTGGCGGTGATGGCGCCACTCTCGGCGAGTGCGCCGAGCCGCTGCAGCAGCTCGCGGGCGGCGGCGAGCGCGCCGGCCGGCGGCGGATCGACGAAGCGCAGGCCATCGCTGCCCCAGGCGGCCAGTTCCAGCGCCAGCCCGGCCAGCTCCACCTGCAGGATCTCGGCGCGGCGTTGCGCCTCCAGGCGTTGCGACTGCGGCCACAGCCGGTAGGTCCAGCCGCTGGCGACACGGCCGGCGCGGCCCGCGCGCTGGTCGGCCGAGGCCTGGGCGATGGCAGTCACGTCCAGCCGCGAGAAGCCGCTGTTGGGATCATAGTGCGGCTCGCGCGCCAGCCCGGCGTCGATCACCACGCGCACCCCGGGCAGCGTCACCGAGGACTCGGCCACATTGGTCGCCAGCACCACGCGCCGCCGCCCCTGCGGATCCGGCTGCAGCACCTTGCTCTGCTGTTCCACCGGCAATTCGCCATGCAGCGGCAACACCTCCACTCCGCTCCCTTCTCCCGCCGGGAGAAGGTGGCGCGCAGCGCCGGATGAGGGTACGCCAGAGGCGGTGCCGGCTGGAGTAAGACCCTCAGCACCACCCGCCACCGCACCACCCCCAACACCCGCCGTTTCCAGCGCCGCCTGCACCCGCCCGATCTCGCGCTGTCCGGGCAGGAACACCAGCACATCGCCCGGATGCTGCTGCAGCGCATGTTCGACCGCGCGCCGGGTCTGCGCCTCCAGCGATTCCTCGCGCCGCGCCGGGAAATGCGCGATCTCCACCGGGAAGCTGCGGCCGGCACTGGACAGCCGCGGCGCGTCGAGGAACTGCGCCAGGCGCTCGCCGTCCAGCGTGGCCGACATCACCACGATGCGCAGGTCTTCGCGCACCTGCGCCTGCACGTCCAGCGCCAGCGCCAGGCCCAGGTCCGCGGCCAGGTGGCGTTCGTGGAACTCGTCGAACAGCAGGGCGCCGACCCCGTCGAGCATTGGGTCGTCCTGCAGCATGCGGGTCAGGATGCCCTCGGTCACGACCTCGATGCGGGTGCGCGCGGACACCTTGTTCTCGAAGCGGATGCGATAGCCCACGGTCTCGCCCGGCGCCTCGCCGCGCTGCCGGGCCATGAAGGTGGCGGCGCTGCGCGCGGCGACCCGGCGCGGTTCCAGCATCACGATGCGCCGGCCCTGCAGCCAGGGCGCGTCGAGCAGCGCCGGCGGCACCTGGGTGGTCTTGCCGGCGCCGGGCGGGGCTTCCAGCACCAGGCGCGGATGGGCGGCGAGGCTGTCGCGCAGTTGCGGCAGCAGCGGATCGATCGGAAACACGGCGGACGTCATCGGCAAAGGATACGTGGCCGCCGCGCCGCCGTGGAGCGGCGGTGGGCGCATGGCCCGTACAATTGGCCGCTTTCCCGGCTGATTCCCGCGCAACCGCATGACCCTGATCGACATCGGCGCCAACCTCACCCACGAGTCCTTTGATCGCGACCGCGACGCGGTGCTGCAGCGCGCCCGCGATGCCGGCGTCGCGCAGCTGGTGGTCACCGGCGCCAGCCGCGAGCACTCGCCGCTGGCGCTGCAGTTGGCGCAGCGGCATCCGGGCGTGCTGTACGCCACCGCCGGGGTGCATCCGCACCATGCGGTGGAGTACACCGCCGAATGCGACGCCGAACTGCGCGCGCTGCATGCGCATGCCGAAGTGGTGGCGGTGGGCGAGTGCGGTTTGGACTACTTCCGCGATTTCTCGCCGCGCCCGGCGCAGCACCGCGCGTTCGAGCGGCAGCTGCAGCTGGCGGTGGACAACGGCAAGCCGCTGTTCCTGCACCAGCGCGACGCCCATGCCGACTTCATGGCGCTGATGCGCCAGTTCGACGGCAAGCTCGGTCCGGCGGTGGTGCATTGCTTCACCGGCAGCCGCGAGGAACTGTTCGACTACCTGGACCGCGACTGGTACATCGGCATCACCGGCTGGCTGTGCGACGAGCGCCGCGGCGCGCATCTGCGCGAGCTGGTGAAGCACATTCCCGCCGAGCGGTTGATGATCGAGACAGACGCGCCCTACCTGCTGCCACGCACGCTCAAGCCGACGCCGAAGGACCGCCGCAACGAGCCGGCGTTCCTCGCGCACATCGTCGACGAACTGGCGCGCGACCGTGGTGAGGACGTGGCCACGGTCGCCGCGGCCAGCACTGCTGCCGCGCGGACATTCTTCCGTTTGCCGATGCCGGGCTGAGTACGTCGACGCGGCGGGTTTCGTGTTTGGGGATTCGTGATTGGGGATTGGGGATTCGTAAAAGCGCGCTTGGCTGTACGCGTCTCTTGTAGGAGCGGCTTCAGCCGCGACCTGTCACCCGGTCGCGGCCGATGGTCCGGTGCCCATGCCGATCCTCTACGCGAACGTGCTGGCCGATGCGCCGCTGGAGAGCCTGGACGTAGTGGGCTGGCATTTTCTTGTGGGACGGACTTCAGTCCCGACGCCTGACGGTGTCAGTCGGCGTTGGGCTTCATCCGTCACGGCTGAAGCCGCTCCTTGTATCTGGACATGTCGCCCCTAAACAGGCGTCATGTCTTCCGACTGATCATCGGAGGAGGTGTGGGAGGTCCAGTCGCTCCTAAAGCTTCGAGCTTGCATCGTAGATCGGCTCCGCCCTCCACATGCTGGCCCTTGGGTGTCCGAACGGTATCCAGAGTCCGCCCCCCCGGGCGTGAACTCGCATCGACAAGGCAGGACCGGGCCCAGCGCCGATCATGACCCTGACACGATGGAGGAATCGCGCATGTCTCCCGTCATCGGCATCGACGTCGCCAAACGCAGTTTCGATGTGGCCATCGAGCTGACCAATGGCAAGCACCGTACCAAGGCCAAGTTGTCCAACGATGCCAAGGGCTTCCAGGCCCTGCAGGCATGGCTGCAGACGCATGCCCAGTCCGATAGCTGGATCGCCATGGAGGCCACCGGCACCTACCACCAGGCGCTGGCCGAGTTCCTCCACGCACGAGGCTATCGGGTGTGCGTGCTCAACCCGGCACAGACGGCCGCGTACGCACGCAGCCAACTCAGCCGGGTCAAGACCGATCGCAGCGATGCCAAGCTGATCGCCAGCTATGCCCTGCGTCACCGCGAGCAGTTACGCCGTTGGTCCCCTGATCCGCCGGCGCTCAAGCAGCTTAAAGCGCTGGTGCGCCGGCGCCAGGATCTGCAACAGATGCTGCAGATGGAGCGCAACCGGCTGGACGTCGCTCCGGCCCAGGTGAAGGACTCGATCCAGGTCCATCTGGCCGATCTGCAACACCACATCGCCCAGATCGAGCAGGCCATCGATGACCATATCGACCAGGATCCGACCTTGCGTGGGCAGCGCGAGCTGCTGGTGAGCATCCAGGGCATTGCCGACACCAGCGCGGCCTTGATGCTGGCCGAGCTTGGCGATGTGAGGCGCTTCGCCGATGCCTCGGCGGTGACCGCCTTCGCGGGCCTGAATCCGTGCCTGCAGGAGTCGGGCGAGCGCAAAGGCCACGTCTGCATCTCGCGTACCGGCTCGTCCCGCCTGCGCGCGGGCCTGTTCATGCCGGCCCTGGTGGCCATGACCCACAACCCGATCATCCGGGCGCTGAAACAGCGGCTGAGCGAACGCGGCAAAGCCGGCAAGCAGATCGTGTGCGCCGCCATGCGCAAGCTCCTGCACCTGGCCTACGGCGTTCTCAAATCGGGCACGGCGTTCGATCCGAAAAGGGGCCTTGCCTGCTAGGGGGTAAGACGGTATCTACGTGGGTAACGTGAGTCGGCCTGCCCGGGTGGCGCCCACTCGCCTCAATCGACCTGCGCGTCCTCGCGCTTGGCTTCCGCCATGGCTTCCGGCTCCAGTTCCTCGGCGCTGCGGTTGAGCTTGACGAACACGCCCCATGCGATCAGCAGCAGCGCCGCGCACAGGCCGACCGCCGAGGCGTAGGGCAGCTTGGACGGATCGTCGTGCATCAGTTCGAAGATCGACACCAGGGTCTCGATCGCCAGGGCGATGACGATGACCACGAAGAACCGCGACAGATAGCGACGCACCCGGGTCGGTCCGCTGACCTTGACGTCGCGCTGCACCTCTTCCTCGTAGATGGTCTGGCCCAGTTCCAGGGTCACCAGCGCCACGGTGAGCAGTCCGATCGCTTCCAGCACCACGTTGAAGCGGTCGCGCACCACCAGTTCGCCGCCCGGGGTCAGGCCGTGCCACAGCTCGAGCACGGCCATGCAGATCAGCCCGGCCGCGCACAGCAGGAACAGCAGGATGATGAGGAAATGCCCGCCGCGGAACAGTTTTGCCATGTGCGTGCCCGCTCGCTGGCCCCCTGTGTGGTGGGCGAGCATAGGCGCCAGGCGCGTCAGCGGCGCGCGAAGACGCAGGGCCGCCCTCGGGACGGCGTGGGTACGACGTTGCCCGGAGCACCGTGGCGGGCGTGCGCAGGGCAGGGGCGCGCTGCGCGCGGCACTGGCTTCCCGCGGTGAACCTCAGCGCGCGGGCAGACCGGCCTGGTACGCCTGCAGGTGGCAGTACGCCGCCATCAGCAGCGGTGCGTCCTGTCCGGCGGTACGGGCGCGGACCAGCATGTCGCCGACGATCTGCTGCGCTTCCACCTGTTGTCCGGCTTCCAGGTCGCGCAGCATCGAGGCCTTCATCGGCGAGCCTGGCTGGGTCAGCAATTGCAGCGCGTTGGCCTGCGCCGCCTCGGGCACCGGTTCGCCGGCGGCCGCGGCCACCGCCGTGCATTCGGCATACAGGCCGCGCACCAGCGTCACCCCATCGTCGCTGGCGACGATACGCCCGATCGGCGCACGCATCAGGCAGGTGGCCGCGGCCAGCGCGGTGAGGAAGGTGTACTTGATCCATTGCTCCTGCGCGATCCGCGGCGCAGCCAGATGATCCACGTCGGCCTGCGCGCATGCCGCTGCCAGGGCACGCACGCGCGGGCTGTGGGCGCCGCGGCCGTCGCGCTCGCCGAAGGTCAGCGAGGCCGGCTTGGCCAGGTGCTGGATCGCGCCGTCGGCGTCGAGCACCGCGCTGATGAAGCACAGCCCACCGATCACCCGCTCCGCACCGAAGCGCGCATCCAGCGCCCGGTAGTGGCGCAGGCCGTTGAGGATCGGCAACACACTGGTGCCGTCGTGCACCGCCGGCGCCACCGCGTTCAGTGAACTTTCCAGGTCGTAGGCCTTGCAACTCAGCAGCACCAGATCGAACGGCCGCGCCTGTGCCGCGCCGGGCAGCGTCTCGGCGGTGAGCGTGATCACCGCGATCGCCGCATCGCCACGCGGACTGCGGATGCGCAGGCCGTCGCGCTGCAGGCGTGCGGCCCGCGGCGGCCGCACCAGGAAGCTGACATCGACGCCGGCCTGGGCCAGGCGTCCGCCGAAGTAACCGCCGGTCGCGCCGGCACCGAGAATCAGGATACGCATGAGACGTGGATCGCCATGGAGTGGAAGGCGTCCGACTGCGGGAACGCATGCCGGCAAGCGGGCGCGCGTGCGGTCCTGTCGACGATGCGGCGCAATTGGCCATGCCGTTGCGCCGCACCGCGACCCGCACGCATCAGGGGTGACCGCATGCAGCGGTACCCGGTGCGGCTCAGCTCTTCTTTACCAGTTCGACGCGGCGGTTCTGCGACTTGCCTTGCTCGGTCGCATTGTCTGCCACCGGGTCGGCATCGCCGAAGCCGGCTGCGGTCAGACGCGACGCGTCGATACCCTGCGCGACGAGCGCGGCGACCACCGCCTTGGCGCGTCCTTCCGACAGCGACTTATTGTGCGCGGCATCGCCGGTGCCGTCGGTATAGCCGTTGACGGCCAGCTTCAACTCGGCGTCCTGCTTGAGCAACTGCACCACCTGCGCGATCTGCGGCTGCGAATCGGGCAGGATGTCGGTCTTGTCGGTGGCGAAATTGACGTGCAAGGCCACTTTGCCGGTCTTGTCGATCTGCGTCTTCAGTTCGCTGGCCGGCAGCAGGCTGGCGGTGACCTGCAGCGGCTTGGTCTCGGCGATAAGCAGGCCGCCGCCGAACTGGTAGCTGCACAGCTGGATCCAGATGTCGCGATCGGCGCGATGCACCACGAACACCTGTACGGGGTTGTTCCAGACATCGCCCAGGCCGCTGTTGTACTTGGTGGCGACATCGCGCGGCCACTCCTTGATCTTCTGCGTGGCCGCTTCGGGGATCCGGCCGTCGAAGATCTTCTTGCCGCCGAGTGCGGTGACCACCGCCTCGATGTTGCGCGACAGCTCCAGGTCGGAGAAGGTCTTGCCCTGCGCCGCATCGATGTGCGCCGACCAGACCTTGCCCTCGACCGGCTGCAGGCGATCGCCGGTCCAGAACGGCACTTGGTCGAAGTCCGCGACGTCCGGCGTGCTGCCGGTGACATAGCCGGTGGGCAGCGCGATGTAGGGGAAATCTCCCAGTGGGACGTCGGACACCGGCAGGCTGGCAGGATCGAATGCCGTACTGGCGGGGGACTGGGCCGCGGGAGTTTCCTGCGCGCCGCTGGCGGTCGCCGCGGGGGCCGTCGCCTGATCGTCGGGATGTGCGGCTTGCTCGTGCTTCTTGCAGGCGCTCAGACTTGCGATGACGGCCAGGGCCAACGTCGCCGCTACTGCTCTTTTCACAGAGATACTCCTTGTCTGGGGACGAACCAAATTAGTGTAACTGTGTGATCGGCCGATCTTGCCGCAGCACCATGAATCGGCGTCGCTCCACGATGGGTGGCATATGTCCCGCTTCGGTCGCAGCGGACGCGGACTCGGTGTGGGAGGTTGGCCGGCTGGAACAACGTGTGCGGCTGCAGGCCTTGGTCGACCGTTGCTGTTCAGCCCGGCCTTGCCGCGATAGGCGAGCACCAGACCGGTCTGTCGATCAAGCCACAGCGTGCCTTGCCGGTCCCACCGGGACCGGCCGAGTCGACCAGCCGGTAACGCATTGCACGGCGGTGCGCCCCGCGTGCAGGCCTCGGTCGCCACGCGGGCTTGCCTGTCGGCACAGGGCTGCTCGGGGCCCAAGCGCCGTGGCCAGCGGCATGCCTCAGTCCTGCCGGGCGACGATCCAGCAGGGGGCCTTCTTCGCCAAGATCAGCCCATAAGGCGGACCAGGCGACACCCTGGATCTGGCGCTGCTCCGGGATCCTGGTGGTGCATCCACCAGGATCCGGAACGACGCCAGGATTTGCAGGCATGCATTGATTCGGCGTGTCGAACTGATCCTGGCCGACGGCATCAAGCGCTGATTGGCACTACGCGTAAACAGCTTTGGGCACTCACGCCTGGGGCATCTGGTGCTTTTTTATAGGGGGCGCCTCTACTTAAAAAATCAATCAATTATTTTGCGATCAGACGCTTCAATGTCTCTGTCGCCAGTGGGGGAAATGCGGACGATAGATCGGTCGGCTGGTCTTCCTTGACGAAAGATCCTGAGATGACGACCAGTGCATTCTTGTGGACTACAGCCAAATCGTACCTTCCTTCGATTTTCCCTGCGCATAACAGTTTGCCGGCGTCGTTCGTCACTTTTTCGCAGCCAAATGCGTCTTGATATTTCTCGAACTCCGCGAAGGCGCTAGATTCGCTGGGTTCAATGTAAACGGTTGTTTCTACAAGCGAGCTCCAGATGGCGTAATAAGGCGTCTCGTGGACAGTGTATTTGAACTTGCCTCCATAATAGCTACAGGAGGCTTTGTCACCTTCGAAATCGGACTTGTGAAAATCTTCGCCATCAGGATCGCCTTGTCTGAATTTGGCTTGATAGGACGCCTGATCACAAAAGTCCGCCTTGCCGTAGTAGAGAGGAGTGGCTGGTGGCGGGGATCGATAGGGAGGGAGTGTCAACGTGCCTGTGCACCCGTCCTTCTTCAATTGCGTTGAAACAATCTTGCGGTTGTTCGCGTCCTCCAGTTCCGCTGTCGTGACCGGGGTGCCACCCAATGCCGTGAGCGTTTCCCTCCACATATTCGGCAGGATCTCGCCGAGCCTGGGGCTTATCGCTCCGACGATATTGGAATATATTCCGAGGCTTCCTTCCAGGTTGTCGCCTTCTATTATTTTCTTGAAGTTCGGAAGGTTGTTGATGATCTCGGTAGGAACAGGGCTTCCCAGCTTGTGTTGCGCATACTCCGTCACCACGGTCTGCGCGGTGGCGTAGACGCCTTCCAGCACCGCCTTGTCCGCGTCCGACAAGTCGTCCAGTGCTGGAATGTCCTGTTCCTTGACGGTCTCATAGAGGGGAAGGATCGGATGGGCGTCGCAGGTCTGCGCCAGCGCGGAGTCGGTGGCCCAGAAAAATAGCGCCGCAACGAGCGAAACTAGTGTCGATGGCTTCATGGCTCTCTCCTTTATTGGCAAAAAGATGGAACTTTTTTGCAAATCTGAGTCTGCGGCGCATTGTGCGGCGGGAGAGAGTAGTCTTTGCTCAAATCGACGGAGCATCCCTTGCTCTTCAAGTGATCCCTGACCAGCTTTCGGTATTTTTGGTCGTTTATTTCCGACAAGGAGAAGGCGCGAGGCCCTGGGGTGGATGCGAGCTTTAGTGTCTCGATCTCCTGAAGTGCCTTGTTCAGTAGATTGGCGTTCTCATAGGTGAGGACGTAATTGGAAAAACTTCCAAGCACTCCGCGGATCGATTCGGATTCGTCGTTCGCATTTATGATGGTTGCGATGTTGGCGACGTTGAATAACGACGGACTGTAGTCGGTTTCGGAATCATCCTCGGCTATGATCTGGTCCTGAATTGCGGACGCGGCATTGGAGTAAAACTCATGGAGGCGGTTGAGCTGGTCGTCGTTCAGGCCGTCCAAATAGCTGAACTCGTTCTCTCTGGCCTGTTTGTATGCTGCAACATATTCGTCGTTGCTACAGATCGACTGCGCCGCCGCGGCTTCGACTCCGGAAAAAGAAAAAGCTAGAAATAATAATGCTGTCGACTTCACGTGCTCTCCTTGTCGCTGTTGTAAATCCTATTTGATCTGGCTGGCCGGTTTTCCTGCCCTTGTCGCGCAGATGTGCGTGAATGGCATCAACCAATGCATGTGCCGTAGGCCAGCAAGCTGATGTTGTACGCTGAATGTGACGGCTACGTACTCGCGCATAAGACACCAAGGGCGCCGTAGCGTCAAATGCGATTCCTTTTTTTGATTGTGCTGCTCGTCACGTATTTCCTGCGCTTGTTTTCGTGCATCAAGCGCCGGGGGTGCACGCATTGCATGGCTGCGTGCCTCAATTGAGCGGTGTCGCTCCGCCAAGACGCAGCGCGTCCGATTTCATGCTACGAGGTCTGCATGATCTCGTTTTTTGGGTCTGATCGTGGCCGGACAGCTTTCGGCAAAACGGCGTCATTACGACGCGTACGGCGCTCGGCTTGCACTCTCCGCATGCCGGTCGTTCTGCCTGTAGGAGCCTTGCACACGACGGAGAACGTTGGTGCCGCGCATGTAGCAGGTTGTTCGCAATCAAAAAACGTATTGGCAGGACGGAGACTACAGCACGCGCAATCGCACGTGCCCGCCAAAGCGCCGAGTGAAGCGACGGCACCAGCGCAAGCCAGGGTCCATGCGGCGCATTGCATTCGGCGCTTGCGTCATCTCACCGACGATTGCCTGTGAAGACCCGGCGATTCTGGAAGGTCCGCGAGCGCCTCGAGCAGCGCCGCCCCGATCGCAGGGTTTTTAGCTGCGCAAGCCCACCCCGCGCCGCAGCAGCCACAGCGCCAGCGCCGCCAGCACCGCGACGAAGCCCAGCATCAGGCTGTAGGCCACCCACACCGGCACGTCGCTGCTGCCGAGCAGGCCGTAGCGGAAGGCGTTGACCATGTAGAAGATCGGGTTGGCGTGGGTGGCGGCCTCGGCCCAGCCGGGCAGCAGCTTGACCGAGTAGAACACGCCGCCCAGGTAGGTCAGCGGGGTCAGGATGAAGGTCGGCACGATCGCCACGTCGTCGAACTTCTTCGCGTAGACCGCGTTGATGAAGCCGGCCAGGGAGAAGATGGTCGCGCCCAGCAACACGGTGGTCAGGGTCACCAGCGGGTGCGGGATGCGCACCGGGGTGAAGAACATGGCGATGATCAGCACGATCACGCCGACCATCAGCCCGCGCAGCACCGCGCCGGCGACGTAGCCCCACAGGATCACCCAGTTGGGCATGGGGCTGACCAGCAGTTCCTCGACGTGGCGGCCGAACTTGGCGCCGAAGAAGCTGGAGCTGATGTTGCCGTAGCTGTTCTGGATCACGCTCATCATCACCAGGCCGGGGACGATGAACTGCATGTAGCTGTAGCCGCCCATGTCGCCCACGCGCGAGCCGATCAGGCCGCCGAAGATCAGGAAGTACAAGGTCATGGTGATCGCCGGCGGCACCAGGGTCTGGCCCCAGATGCGCAGGATGCGCTTGACCTCGCGGCGCACGATGGTGCCCAGCGCGACCCAGTTGCGCTGGGCGGGGGTGGCGTCGGAAACGGGAAGGGTGGAATCGGTCTGGGTGGTCATGGTCGTCGCCGTGAGGGCATCAGGGAGTGGCGGACGGCGTCGCGCCGGCGGTGGCCGTGGCAGCGTCGCGGTGCTCGCCGGTGAGGCGCACGAACAGTTCTTCCAGGCGATTGCTCTTGGTGCGCATGGAGCGCACGCGGATGCCGGCGTCGCCCAGTGCGGCGAACACGCGGTTGAGGTCCATCGCCCGCGGCATGTCCAGGTCCAGGGTGTGCGCGTCCTGTGCCAGCAGGGTGGTGCCCTCGATCGCCGGCAACTGCGCCGGCAACTCGCCGTCGATGTCCAGCAGGAAGCCTTCCACGTCCAGCTTGGCCAGCAGGGCGCGCATCGGCCCCTGTTCGACGATGCGGCCGCGGTCGATGATCGCCAGGTTGCGGCACAGGCTCTCCGCTTCCTCCAGGTAGTGCGTGGTGAGGATGATGGTGGTGCCGGCGCCGTTGATCTCGCGCAGCACGCGCCACATGTCGCGGCGGATCTCGATGTCCACGCCGGCGGTGGGTTCGTCCAGGATCAGCAGGCGCGGCCGGGTCATCATCGCGCGGGCGATCATCAGCCGCCGTTTCATGCCGCCGGACAGGGTGCGGCTCATCACATGGGCCTTCTCCCACAGGTGCGCGCGCTTGAGCTCCACTTCGGCCAGGCGCTCGGCCTCGGCGCGCGGCATGCCGTAAAAGCCGGCGTAGTTGACCAGGATGTCGAAGGGCTGCTCGAACAGGTTGAAGTTGATTTCCTGCGGCACCAGGCCGATCAGGCGCATCGCCGCGCTGCGCTGGCTGCTCAGGTCGGTGCCGAACACCTCGACCTGGCCGGCGCTGAGGTTGACCAGCGAGCTGATGATGCCGATCAGGGTGGACTTGCCGGCGCCGTTGGGGCCGAGCAGGGCGAAGAAGTCGCCGGGCAGCACGTCCAGCGACACGCCGTGCAGGGCCTGCACGCCGTTGTCGTAGGTCTTGCGCAGGTCGCGCACGCGCAGGGCGGGCGCCGGCGTCTGGGGAGAAAGAGCAGGTGCGGGAGTCAAGGCGGGCCTTCGCGCCGCATCGACGGCGCAGGAGAAGTGCAGCCGTTATTATAGAAGACCTCGTGGGGTCGCCCCCGGCCACAGACTGTTGCATCTCCGTGCCTGCCCAATTCCCGCTGAAACTGGTCGACCGCCACATGTTGGCCCCGGCCGTCGGCCACTATCGCTTCGTCCGCGATGATGGCCAACCCCTGCCGTTCGTGCCCGGCCAGTTCGTGCAGGTGCACTTCCATTATGCCGATGGCACCGCGACCAAGCGCAGCTACTCGCTGGCCACGCGTCACGATCCGGCGCAGCCGGCCGATGCCACCGTGGAGATCGCGGTCAGCTTTGTCGCCGGCGGCGCGGCCACCGCGCTGTTCGAAGGCCTGGAGATCGGCGGGCAGGTCTGCGCCAGCGGCCCGTACGGACGTTTCTGCCTGCAGCCGGGCGACAGCAACCGTCGCTATCTGCTGATCGCCACCGGCACCGGCGTCACGCCGTACCGCTCGATGCTGCCGCTGCTGGAAGCGGCGATGGCCGAGCGCGGCGTGGAAGTGGTGCTGCTGCTGGGGGCGCGGACCCCGGCCGAGCTGCTGTACGGCGACGAATTCCGCGCCTTCGCCGATGCGCATCCCGGTTTCCGCTTCGTGCCGTGTTTCTCGCGCGAGTTGCCGGAAGCGCCGCATCCGGACGTGCGGCATGGCTACGTGCAGCAGTTCCTCGGCGAATTCGCGCCGCAGGCCGAAGGCGACATCGCCTACCTGTGCGGCAATCCGAACATGGTCGATGCCTGCTTCGATGCGCTGAAGGACGCCGGCCTGCCGGTGCAGCACATCCGCCGCGAGAAGTACGTCAGCAGCAAGTAACGGCCGCTGTCGGCGCCGGACATCTCGCGTAGGAGCGGCTTCAGCCGCGATTGCTACATCTGCGGTCCGTCCAGGGCGAAGCTGCATGTTTCCGAAGCGTCGAGCGCGCTTCGCGCCCTTACCCTCACCCCAACCCCTCTCCCGGTGGGAGAGGGGCTAGTTGCGCCGGCTTGCCGGTGATTTCGTTTTGTCTGTAAAGGACGCTTGACAGCCGACATTGGCGCGCGCATTCTCCTGTCAAGCGTGCTTGACAGGGGGAAGGTCGGCACGGCATACGCGGCAGCCGCGAGGGTGCCGGATCGGGGATCGGCTGAGTATCGGGGACAGGTGATGGGCAACTGCAGGCGCAACGCGATCGTGGTGCTGTGCGTGAGTCTGGCGCTGCTGGCGGCGGGGACCTGGCTGCCGCTCGGCGGCAGCGACTACCTGCGCGGGGTGTGCATGGGCGTCGGCATCGGCGGCCTGTTCATGGCGCTGCTGCTGTGGTGGTCGCGGGGCAGCCTGGCCGACAGCGCGCCGCGGGCGCTGGCGCGGCGCTACTACCGCGAGTTCTTTCCGCCGATGGGCGCCTACGTGGTGGTGATGCTGTTCTGGAAGCGCCTGCTCGACAGCGTGGACGTGCTGTGGCTGCGCGTGGTGGTCGCGCTGTTGCCGGCGCTGATGTTGGCCCTGGTGATCCGTGCGGTGGCGCGCTTCGTGCGCGACTCCGACGAACTGCAGCGGCGCATCGAGTTGGAGTCCATCGCCATCGCCGCCGGATTGACTTGTGGCGTCTACATGGCCGCCGGGTTCCTGCAGGCGGCGCAGGTCATCGCGCTGTCGGCCTCGAGCGCGATGCTGTGGGTGTTTCCCGCGCTGTGCATGACCTATGGGGTGGTCAAGGTCGCGAACGCGCGCCGCTACCAATGAATAGCCGCATCCGAGAACTGCGCGAGGCGCACGGCTGGTCGCAGGGCGAACTTGGCGAGCGGCTGGGCGTGTCGCGTCAAACCATCAATGCGCTGGAGACGGGCAAGTACGATCCGAGCCTGCCGCTGGCGTTCCGCATCGCGCGGCTGTTCGCGCACAGCATCGAGCAGGTGTTCCTGTTCGATGAGGGCGAGTAACCGCGCACTCCGTTCCATGCCCCGCCGGGCACCGACGACGCCATGTTTCGGCATGGCATTCTGCAAGCCATGAACTCAAGGATGCGAACCATGCGACACCCCTCCCGGCCGTTCGCCATCGCGGCGGCCACCCTGTTGCTCGCCGCCTGCCAGGCGGCCCAGGCACCGACGCCGCAGACGTCCGAACGCAGCTACGGCGCGCTGCGCTTCCATCCGTGCACGCTGACCAATCCGGTGGCGTCCAATAACGTCGCGGCGCAGTGCACGCGCATGGCGGTGGCGGAGAATCCGGCGGCGCCGAACGGCCGCAAGATCGAACTCAACATCGCCTGGTTGCCGGTCACCGGCGAGGGCGGCAGCGACCCGGATCCGGTGTTCTTCCTGGCCGGCGGTCCCGGCCAGGCCGCCACCCAGGTCGCCAGCATCGTCGACATGGCGCTGCGCGAGACCCGCAAGCGCCGCGACGTGTTCCTGATCGACCAGCGCGGCACCGGCCAGTCCAATCCGCTGAGCTGCCTGGGGCCGGACGGCAAGGACATGCCGCTGGCCGATCCGGCGCGCGCGCCCACCGCCGCCGAGCTGGTCGACTACGCCCGCCGCTGCGCGCAGTCGCTGCAGGGCCGTGCCGATCCGCGCTACTACACCACCACCCAGGCGATCGGCGACCTGGATGCGGTGCGCGCCGCGCTGGGCGTGGACAAGATCAACCTGATCGGCGGGTCCTACGGCACCCGCGTCGCCCAGCAGTACGCGCGTCGCTACGCGCCGCACGTGCGCAGCGTGGTCACCGATGGCGTGGCGCCGAACGACCTGGTGGTCGGCGGCGAATTCGCCACGACCTTCGAGGACGCGATCGCGCTGCAGGCCGAGCAGTGCAAGGCCGACCCGGCCTGCGCCAAGCGCTTCCCCACCGATACCCGCGCGCAGTTGCGGGCGGTGGTGGAGCGGCTGCGGCAGGCGCCGGTGGAGGTGGACTACCGCGATCCGGCCAGCGGTGAAAGTCGCCACGACCGCGTCACCGCCGACACCGTCACCAGCCTGGCGTTCTCGTTCTCCTACGCGCCGCAGACCGCGTCGCTGCTGCCCCTGGTGCTGGACGAAGCGGCCAACGGCCGCTACGGGCCGCTGATGTCGCTGGCAAAGATGATGGGCGGGCAACTGGACGGGCAGATGAATCGCGGCATGCAGTGGTCGGTGATCTGCGCCGAGGACGCCGACCGCTATCACGCCCCGCAGACGCACGACACGCTGCTCGGCCCGGAGGTGGCGCAGATGTTCTTCGCCGCCTGCCCGGCCTGGCCGACCGGCACCCGTCCGGCCGACTTCACCGCGCCGTTCACCTCCACCTTGCCGGTGCTGCTGACCTCCGGCCAGCTGGATCCGGTGACGCCGCCACGCTATGCCGAGCGCGTGCTCAAGGGCCTGCCCAACGGCCGCCACCTGGTGGTGCGCGGCCAGGGCCACGGCACCATGACCCTGGGTTGCATGCCCAAGCTGCTCGGCCAGTTCTTCGAGACCGCCGATGCCAAGCACCTCGATGCCACCTGCCTGGACGCGATGAGCGGCGTGCCGGCCTTCACTTCATTCAACGGATGGGAACCATGAGCTGCGCAGCGTTCGACAGGGAGGGGCAGGCATGATCGTCGCCGACAATCTGCACAAGGCGTTCAAGACCCGCGCCGGCACCGTGCAGGCGGTGCAAGGGGTCAGCTTCCAGGCCGCCGACGGCCAGATCACCGGCCTGCTCGGTCCCAATGGCGCCGGCAAGACCACCACCTTGCGCATGCTGTACACGCTGATGGCGCCGGACCAGGGCCAGGTGCGCGTGGACGGCGTCGACGTGGGCCAGGATCCGATGGCGGTGCGGCGCGCGCTGGGCGTGCTGCCGGATGCGCGCGGGGTGTACAAGCGGCTGACCGCGCGCGAGAACATCGCCTACTTCGGCGAGCTGCACGGGCTGTCGGCGGCACGCATCGCCGAGCGCACCCGGTTGCTGTCGAAGGCGCTGGACATGGACGACATCCTCGACCGCCAGACCGAAGGCTTCAGCCAGGGCCAGCGCACCAAGACCGCGATCGCCCGCGCGCTGGTCCACGACCCGCGCAACGTGATCCTGGACGAACCCACCAACGGCCTGGACGTGATGACCACGCGCGCATTGCGCGGCTTCCTGCGCGAGCTGCGCGAGGAAGGGCGTTGCGTGATCTTCTCCAGCCACATCATGCAGGAGGTGGCGGCGCTGTGCGATCGCATCGTCATCATCGCCAAGGGCACGGTGGTGGCCGCCGGTACCGCCGATGAACTGCGCGCCCTCACCGGCGAACCCAATCTGGAAGACGCCTTCGTCAAGGCGATCGGCAGCGACGAGGGACTGCACGCATGAGCCTGCTCCGTACCGTATTCACCGTGATGCGCAAGGAATTGCGCGACCTCTCGCGCGATCGCCGCACCCTGGCGCTGGCGCTGCTGCTGGGCCCGCTGCTGTACCCGGCGCTGATCCTGGGCATGGGCGCGCTGGCCGAGAGCCGGGTGCGCACCCAGATCGACAAGCCGCTGGACATTCCGGTGATCGGCCGCGAACGCGCGCCGAACCTGGTGGCCTTCCTCGCCGCGCAGGGCTTGAACGCAGTCGCCCCGCCGAAGGACCTGACCGGGGCGATCCGCAGCCAGGACGTGGATCTTGCGCTGAAGATCGACGAGGACTACGCCAACGCCTGGCACGAAGGGCGCCCGGCGCTGGTGGAGATCATCAAGGACAGCACCCGCCGCGATGCCGACATCCCGACCCAGCGGGTGCAGGCCGCGCTGGGCATGTACGGCCAGCAGGTCGGTGCCTTGCGCCTGCTGGCGCGCGGCATCGATTCGCAGGTATCGCGGCCGCTGGATGTGGCACTGCAGGACCTGGCCACACCCGAGGCCAAGCGTGGCGCGTTGCTGGCGATGCTGCTGCCGGTGCTGCTGACCATCACCTCGTTCATCGGCGGCGCGTACCTGATCCTCGACGCCACCGCCGGCGAACGCGAGCGGCAATCGCTGGAGCCGCTGCTGGCCACGCCGGCCTCGCGCAGCGCCATCGTCAGCGGCAAGATCACCGCCGCCTGCGTGGTCGGCCTGGTCTCGCTGCTGCTGACGCTGCTCGCGTTCAAGCTCAGCGCGCAGGTGGCCAGCGGCATCGGCCGCCAGCTCAACGTCAGCTTCGTGGCGATGCTGCAGATGCTGTTCGTGCTGCTGCCGATGCTGTTCATCGGCACCTCGTTGCTGACCTATCTGGCGGCCGCGGCCAAGAGCATGAAGGAAGCGCAGAGCCACATGACCTGGCTGATGCTGCTGCCGATGCTGCCGGGCTATGCGTTGATGGTGTATCCGCTGAAGACCACGCTGTGGCAGTTCGCGGTGCCGTTCCTGGCGCAGAACCAGATGCTGATGAAGATCATCCGCCGCGAGACGATCGATCCGCAGATCTGGGCGGTGTACCTGCTCACCGGTTTCGGCCTGGCCGCGGTGCTGTGGCTGGCGGCGGTGCGCCGCTACCGGCAGGAACAGCTGGCGATCTCCGGCTGAGCAGGAGGCAGCGCGCGGGCCGGGTCCGCGCGCTGCACGCCCGTCGTCGCGGGGCCGCGCAGGAAACGCGATCGTGATGCACACTCGCTGCGCGCAGCGGAGTCGTCCGTCCTGCCGATGCTTCCTCCGCAGCGAGCCTTTGCATGTCTCCAGATCCACACGATGTCCCAGCAATGATGGCCTCCGGCGCCAGGCGCCTGCTGGTGCTGGGCGAGGCGCGCATCCTGCAGCCGGGGAGGGTGCGCTGGCTGCGGGCGCTGCTCTGGGCGATCGCATTGCTGGCGCTGATGATCGTCGTGGCGACGGCGGTGCCGCTGCTGTGCGCCAGGCTGCTTCCGCCGGGCGCGGATCGGCTCGCGCCGTATGCGACGGCGCTGACGGCCGCCGTGCTCTACGCAATCGCGGTGCGCCTGGGCGAGCGGCGCTGGCCGGCGGAACTCGCCTGGCGCGCCGCGCCCCTGCAGTTGGGCGTGGGGCTGCTGTTGGGGGCGGTCATGTTCGCGGCGGTGATGGCGATCATGGCGGCGTTCGGCGTCTACGCGATCCGCTGGACCGGGCCGGCGCCGGTGTGGGCGCCGCTCGGCAGGGCGCTGCAGGCCGGCGTGGTGGAAGAACTGATGCTGCGCGCGATCCTGTTGCGGTTGCTGTGGCGTGCGTTCGGGCCATGGCTGGCGTTCGCACTCTCGGCGCTGCTGTTCGGCCTGGCCCACCTCGGCAATCCGAACGCGAGCGTGTTCGCCGCGCTCTGCATCGCGGTGGAGGCGGGCGTCATGCTGGGCGCGTTCTACGTGCTCAGCGGCCGGCTCTGGGTCTCCATCGGCGTGCATGCGGCCTGGAACTTCACCCAGGGCTATCTGTTCGGCGCGGCGGTATCGGGGACCGACATGGGGCCGGCAATCGCGCGCAGCACGGCGCAGGCCGGGGTGCCGGAATGGTTGAGCGGTGGCGCGTTCGGCCCGGAGGCCTCGCTGCCCGGCCTGCTGGTGTGCACGGTGGTGGGCGCGATCGCGACCTGGATGGCCTGGCGCAAGGGGCGCTTCGGCGTCTCCGCGCGCAGTGCGGGCATGACACCGACGCCCTGATCGCGCTGGTCGAAGTGGTTCGGTCGGCGCGGTGTTGCGCCTGCGCTTTCGCTGCGCGCCCGGCAGCCGCCGGGCACGCACGTGTCATCGTTGGACTCAGCCGCCGGGATTGAACGCCAGCGTGCGGCGGGTGGTCACCGGCGCGCTGACGGGTTCGAAGCGCCAGCGCTTGGTGGCGTTCAAGGCCTCGCGGTCGAACACCCGCGGCGGCGTGGAGCGCAGCACGCGGGCATTGGTGACCGCGCCGTCGGTGCCGACGGTGATCTCCACCAGCACTTCGCCCGCGGTGCCCGAGCGCAGTGCTTCGGGCGGATAGCGCGGCGCCGGGGTGCTGATCGGACGCAGCGTCTGTGCGGTGGCGGCAGCGGCCGGCGTGGCCGCGGGGGTTGCTGCCGGTGCCGGCGTCGGTTGCGTGGTGGCGGCGGGCGTGGCGGGGCGCGCAGCGGCCTGGCGTTCGGCCTCCTGGCGTGCGCTCTCGCGGCGCGCGGCCTCCTGCTGTGCGGCGATCTGCTGCGCCGCCTGCGCCTCGCTGGCCTGTTGCTGCGCCTGCTTCTGCTGCTCGGCCGCCAGCTTGGCCTTCTGCTCGGCGTCCTTCTTGGCCTTGTCGGTCTCGTCCTGGCTGCGCTGGGCCACGGCCTCCATGCCCTTGCTCACGCCCTGCTTGAGCCGCGGCAGCGCCGGCGCCTGCGGATCCATCTTCTCGATCAGCCCGATCAGGCGCTGGGCTTCCGGGAAGTCCTCGCGGTTGATGCTCTGTTCGGCGGCGATCAGCGTATACGGCATCAGGTCGGTCAGCGCGCTCTTGACCCCGGCGTCGTCCGGCTGCTTGTCGCGCAACGCCAGGTAGTACTCGACCGCGTTGTTGCCGGCCGGTGCGTACATGCGGTTCTCGCGCAGCGCCTGGCTGGCCGAGTCGTGCAACTGTTCGGTGCCCATCGACTGCACCTTGGCCGAGACCGCCGGCGGCGCCGGTGCGTTGGCCGCGGCGGTGGCCGGTGCAGCGCTGGGTGGTGCGGCCTCTTCCTGCTTGGAGCAGGCCGCCAGCGCGGCCAGCAACAGGATCGGCGCGACCCGGCGCGCCTTGGCGAGTGTGGTGAGTTGCGACATGCGTCCCCCTGAATCCCCGGTGTTGGCAATCAACGATGCGACGGCGGTGCGTTCGCGGTGCTGCGGCCCCCATGCCGCCAGCGCACCCCATCGGTCAATCTAGCATCCGCGGCCGCCGCGTGCGTGGCAGCCGCTGCCATGCGGCAAAAAGCGTGACGCGGCGCGCGCCGGTCAATGCGCCGGCCGCGCCGGCGCGGACGCGGACATGATCCGGTCGGTCCAGGCGATGCCGATCGCCGACAGGATGAAGATGCCATGGATGATGGTCTGCCACAGCACGCCGGTGGCGGTCAGCGTCGCGCAGCTCTTCAGGTCCACCGTCCCCACGGCGCTGGCCAGCTGTTCCGGCGAGCACATCGGCATGCCGCCGAGCGCGCCGACCGCGATGAAGGTCTTGAGCAGGTGGATCGAGGAGATGCCGATGATCGACAGCGCCAGCTTGACCTTGAGCACGCTGGCGTTGACGTGGCTCAGCCACTCCGGCTGGTCCGGATGGCCTTCCAGGCCCAGCCGCGACACGAAGGTCTCGTAGCCGCCGACGATCACCATCACCAGCAGGTTGGAGATCATCACCACGTCGATTAGGCCGAGCACGATCAGCATGATCTGCTGCTC
Organism: Xanthomonas sp. NCPPB 2250; assembly: GCF_056725265.1. Lineage (NCBI taxonomy): Bacteria > Pseudomonadati > Pseudomonadota > Gammaproteobacteria > Lysobacterales > Lysobacteraceae > Xanthomonas > Xanthomonas sp. NCPPB 2250. Next base: position 379,421 of record NZ_CM161520.1, read on the forward strand.
GCCCAGGCTCGGCGCCTCGTGGATCAGGTGCCACAGCTCCTTGCCGAACAGGAACACGTAGACGCCCTGGGCCACGATCAGTCCCAGGTACAGCGGCAACTGCAGCCAGCGCGAGGCGAAGATCAGGTTGGACAGGGGATGCAGGCGGGGCCGCTCTGGAGTCATGGCGTGGTCTGGAATGCTGCGTTGCGGGAGCGGCCAGGGTACCCGGCCGGCGATGACGCTGCCAAGCCGGGGGGCGCCGCTACACTCGGGCTCCCCTTCCAGGAGCGCCGTCATGATCGATCTGTACTACTGGCCCACCCCCAATGGGCACAAGGTCACGCTGTTCCTCGAGGAAGCCGGGCTGGACTACACGCTCAAGCCGGTCAACATCGGTGCCGGCGAGCAGTTCGCCCCCGACTTCCTGGCGATCTCGCCGAACAACAAGATGCCGGCCATCGTCGACCATGCCCCGGCCGACGGCGGCGCGCCGCAGAGCGTGTTCGAGTCCGGCGCGATCCTGTTGTACCTGGCCGAGAAGACCGGCCGCTTCCTCCCGGCCGATCCGCGCGGGCGCGTGCTCGCGCTGGAATGGCTGTTCTGGCAGATGGCCGGACTCGGCCCGATGACCGGGCAGATGGGCCATTTCAACGTCTACGCGCCGGAGAAGATCGGCTATGCGATCGAACGCTACGGCAACGAGGTGCGGCGCCTGCACGGCGTGCTGGACAAGCGCCTGGCCCACAGCGCCTACCTGGCCGGCGACGACTACGGCATCGCCGACATGGCCAGCTACCCGTGGATCGAGGTGTACAACGGGCTGACCCCCGACTACGCCGCCTTCCCGCACCTCAAGCGCTGGCACGAGGCCATCGCCGCACGTCCGGCCACCCAGCGCGCCTACGCGTTGAAGGAACAGGTGAACCCGAACGCGGGCAAGCCGCTCAGCGACGCCGAGCGCAAGCACCTGTTCGGGCAGCGCTGAGCCGGCGCGCTTCTCAAATCCCGGGCGCACGCGCATCATCCGTGCGCTCGGTGCTCCATCAGGAACCTTCATGCGCTCTCTGTTCGCCGCTCTCGCCCTCATGCTCGCCACCCCCATCGTTCCCGCCCACGCCGAGAAACTGACCCTGGAGGCCATCACCGGCAGCAAGCCGCTGTCCGGGCCGACCCTGATGAAGCCCAAGGTGGCGCCGGACGGCTCGCGGGTGACCTTCCTGCGCGGCAAGGACAGCGACCGCAACCAGCTGGACCTGTGGGAATACGACATCGCCAGCGGCCAGACCCGCATGCTGGTGGATTCCAAGCTGGTGCTGCCGGGCACCGAGACCCTGAGCGACGAGGAGAAGGCGCGCCGCGAGCGCCAGCGCATCGCCGCCTACACCGGCATCGTCGAGTACCAGTGGGCGCCGGACACGCATGCGCTGCTGTTCCCGCTCGGCGGCGAGCTGTACCTGTACGACCTGCGCAAGACCGGCAGCGCCGCGGTGCGCAAGCTCACCCACGGCGAAGGCTTCGTCACCGATCCGAAGATCTCGCCCAAGGGCGGCTACGTCAGCTTCGTGCGCGGGCGCAACCTGTGGGTGATCGATCTGGCCAGCGGCCAGCAGCACCAGCTCACCCGCGACGGCAGCGAGACCATCGGCAACGGCGTGGCCGAGTTCGTCGCCGACGAGGAAATGGATCGCCACACCGGCTACTGGTGGGCGCCGGACGACTCGGCGATCGCCTTCGCGCGCATCGACGAAACCGAGGTGCCGGTGCAGAAGCGCCCGGAGGTCTACGCCGACCATACCGAGGTGGTGGAGCAGCGCTACCCGCAGGCCGGCCAGCCCAACGTGAAGGTGCAACTCGGCACAATCGCGCCGCGCGCCGGCGCGCAGCCGCAGTGGATCGACCTGGGCAAGAACCCGGACATCTACTTGGCGCGGGTGGACTGGCGCGATCCGCAACGGCTGACCTTCCAGCGCCAGTCGCGCGACCAGAAGCGCCTGGAGCTGATCGAGGCGACCCTGGCCACCGGCAAGCAGCGCGTGCTGATCACCGAGACCAGCCCGACCTGGGTGCCGCTCACCTACGACCTGCACTTCCTCAAGGACGGACGCTTCGTCTGGGGTTCGGAGCGCAGCGGCTACGAACACCTGTACCTGGCCTCGGAAGACGGCCGCACGCTGCGCCCGCTGACCCAGGGCGAGTGGGTGGTGGACGAGCTGCTGGCGGTGGACGAGGCGGCCGGCAAGGTCTATTTCTCCGCGACCAAGGCGTCGCCGACGCAGACGCAGATCTACACGGTGCCGCTGGCCGGCGGTGCCATCGAGCAGCTGTCCAAGCCCAATGGCACACATGCCGCCAGCTTCGCCAAGAACGCCAGCGTGTATGTCGACAGCTGGTCCAACACGACCACGCCGCCGCAGATCGAGCTGTTCCGCGCCACTGGCGAAAAGATCGCCACCCTGCTGGTCAACGACCTGGCCGATCCGCAACACCCGTATGCGGCCTACCGCGCCGCGCAGCGTCCGGTCGAGTTCGGCACCATGAACGCCGCCGACGGCAAGACCCAGCTGCACTACCGGCTGATGAAGCCGGACGGGTTCGACCCCGGCAAGCGCTACCCCGTGGTGGTCTACGTGTACGGCGGCCCGGCCGCGCAGACCGTGGTCGACGGCTGGCCCGGCCGCGGCGATGCGCTGTTCGACCAGTACCTGGCGCAGCACGGCTATGTGGTGTTCTCGCTGGACAACCGCGGCACGCCGCGCCGCGGCCGCGATTTTGGCGGCGCGCTGTACCAGCACCAGGGCACCGTGGAAGTGGACGACCAGTTGCGCGGCGTGGCCTGGCTGAAGGCGCAGCCGTGGGTGGATGCGGCGCGTATCGGCGTGTACGGCTGGTCCAACGGCGGCTACATGACCCTGATGCTGCTGGCCAAGCACAGCGAGGCCTATGCCTGTGGCGCCGCCGGCGCGCCGGTGACCGACTGGGGTCTGTACGACAGCCACTACACCGAGCGCTACATGAACCTGCCCAAGGCCAATCTCGACGGCTACCGCGACAGCCGCGTGGCCGCGCACCTGGACGGGCTGACCTCGCAGTTGCTGCTGCTGCACGGCATGGCCGACGACAACGTGCTGTTCACCAATTCCACCTCGCTGATGAGCGAACTGCAGAAGCGCGGCAAGCTGTTCGAGCTGATGACCTATCCGGGCGCCAAGCACGGCCTGTCCGGCAGCAACGCGCTGCACCGCTACCGCACCACCGAAGCCTTCCTGGCGCGCTGCCTCAAGCCCTGAGTGCGCCGTTCCGCTTCCACCTTTCCTCTTCCGCACGACAAGGAGTGACGTCATGTCGAGTCCGCCGCCGCTGCCCGGCACGCCCGGTCCCACCTCCACCACGGCGCTGCCGCCGGCCAGGCGCGGCTGGTGGGCGCGGCACTGGAAGTGGGCGGTGCCGCTGATCGTGCTGGTGCTCGGCGCCCTGCTGCTCGCGTCGATCGCGGTGTTCGTGCTCGGCATCGCGCGCGTCACCAAGTCGTCCGAGCCGTACCGGGTCGGCGTGATGGCCGCGCAACACGACCCGCGCGTGGCGGCCGCGCTGGGCGCGCCGATCAAGGACGGCATCATGCCCAGCGGCAGCTTCAACAGCAGCGGCGGCGGCAGTGGCAATGCCGAGCTGAGCGTGTCGCTGCACGGCAGCCGCGCCAACGGCACCCTGTACATCGAAGCCGAGCGCCATGCGGGCGAGTGGCACTACACCACCTTGCAGGTATTGCCGGATGCGGGTGAAGCGATCCCGCTGCTCGATGCGCTCGGGCAGGACGCCGAGGACGAGGACGAAGAGGCGGACGGGATGGCGGTCGAGGCGCCGCCGGTGCCCGCCACGGACGTCGACGACAGTGCCACGCCGGCCGAGGCCGACGCGACGAAGTAAGTAGCGGCGAACGATCTGCCGCCCCCCGCGCCGCGTGGTGCGTGGGGGGCGCCATGTGGGGGCGCGATCGCACCGCCCATGTCCTGCAATCATGCGCTCTGCTGCCGGCACAGCATGTGCGCGACCGCGGCGGCATAGTCTTCACCCACATGCTGCACCACGGCGTGGCGGCGGCCATGACCTCCGGCAGATGGCCGAGCCGGCACGCGCCGCGTACGGTCCTGGCATCATTCTGTCGGAGCTGCGCCATGAAGCCACGTGTCCTCGCCATCGCCCTGACCCTGGCACTGGCGGCGCCTTCGCCATTTCCCGCGCTGGCTGCGGCGGCCGCGCCGGCTGCCGCAGCCGCCACGCGCGCGCCGGCCTGGGTGGAGCGCAGCAATGGGTTCGCGCAGATCCTGCTGCAGGCGCAGGCGCCGTTCCAGGCCGAGGAAGTGAGCTTCTTCGGCGTGCCGGGATTCGACGACCAGGTCTCCGATTTCGGTCCCGACAACGCGCGGCGTTTCCGCGAGGCCACCGCTGCCGCGCGCCGCACGCTGCAGGAAAAACTGCAGGTGGAGCGCGATCCGAACGTGCGCCAGGATCTGGCGATCCTGATCCACGCCGCCGACCAGGCGATCGAGGGCAGCACGCTCAACGAGCGTTTTTTGCTGCCATGGACCGACGCGCCGCAGCATGTGTTCGGCGGACTCAACAACCTGTTGTCCGAGCAGGTACCGGCGGCGCGCCGCGCCAAGGCGCTGCTGCGGCTGCAGCGCTACGTCGGTTTGGCGCCGGGCAGCACCTCGATCCTGCTGCTGGCGCGGCAACGCTACGAAGAAAAGCGCGCCGACGGAAAGCTCCTGCAGCCGACCAGGCGCGAGGTCGAGCAGGCCTTGAGCAACGTCGATACCTACGCCAAGGGCATTCGCGCGCTGTTCGCCGAGTACAAGATCACCGGCGCGGATGCGGCGCTGGCGGCGCTGGACAAGCAATTCCAGGACTACGCCACGTGGACCCGCACGGTCGTGCTGCCGCAGGCGCGCGAGGATGCGCGCCTGCCGCCCGAGCTGTATGCGTTCCAGCTCAAGCAGGTCGGCATCGACATCGCGCCGCAGGTGCTGATGCAGCGCGCGCAGCTGGAATTCATGGAAACCCGCGCGGCGATGCAGCAGCTGGCGCCGCAGGTGGCCGCGGCCAAGGGCCTGCGCGGCGACGACGCCCGCGATTACCGCGCGGTGCTGCGCGCGCTCAAGCGCGACACCATTCCCGACGACAAGCTCGAAGCCCACTACCGCAGCGTCATCGATCGCATCGATCCGATCATCCGCCAGCAGCGCATCGTCGACGTGCCGCAGCGGCCGATGCAGATGCGCCTGGGCTCGCCGGCCGAGAGCGCCGCGCAACCGGCGCCGCATTTCCGCCCGGCGCCGCTGGTCGGCAACACCGGCGAGCAGGGCACCTTCGTGCTGCCGCTGGGCAATCCGGACAGCGCCGGCAAGGGCGAGCACTACGACGATTTCAACTTCGGCGCGGCGGCGTGGACGCTGAGCGCCCACGAGGGCCGGCCGGGCCACGAACTGCAGTTCACCGCCATGGTCGAGCGCGGCGTGTCGCTGGCGCGCAGCCTGTTCGCGTTCAATTCGGTCAACGTCGAAGGCTGGGCGCTGTACGCCGAGGCCGAGATGGTGCCGTACGAGCCGTTGGACGGGCAGTTGATCGCCCTGCAGTTCCGCCTGCTGCGCGCGGCGCGCGCCATGCTCGACCCGATGCTCAATCTCGGCCTGATCGACCGCGAGCGGGCGCGGCTGGTGCTGGAGCACGACGTCGGCCTGTCGCCGGCGATGGCCCGGCAGGAGCTGGACCGCTACATGGTGCGCGCGCCCGGTCAGGCCGGCAGCTACTTCTACGGCTACAGCCGCATCCTGGAACTGCGCATGCGCACCGAACTGGCGCTGGGCGCCAGGTTCGACCGGCTGAAGTTCAACAACTTCCTGCTGGACCAGGGGCTGTTGCCCCCGGACCAGCTGGCCGCGGCGGTGGACGAGGAGTTCGTGCCGTCACAGCACAAGTGAGGGCCATCGTGCCGCTGCGCGAAAGCGCAGCGGCACGGCCTTCAGTGCTCGTAAGGCACGCTTTCCGGGCGCCGGCTAGGATCCGTCCAGTTGCCTTGTTTGGCGGCTGCCGGACAGATGTCCTCGTATTGGTCCACCGCAGCGATCGCGATGGGCGTCCATGCACCGCAGTGCGAGCCATGCTTGCAGCAGCGGACCGGACTGGGCTTCAAACAATAGCCTGGGTCCGCTTGCCATGTGCCACTGATCGGATCGACCGGGCTCCAGTTCTTGTCGATGCCCTTGCAACCTTGGGTGCAGAACACGAAAGGATCATTGTCGCGGCACACGAGCGTCTTGTAGACCGGTGCGGCGGTGGCGTGAAACGACAGCAAACATGTAGCGAAAATCCATATCCAACGCTTCATGGGCTCTCCTCCTGGATGAAGACGACAAGGGTTCTCTGCTGCATGAAGACGATCCAGTTCATGCATTCCCTACCCACGTGAGCGGATGCATGCGGTTCGCAGCCAAGCGGGACTGTCCGCCTTTCAGGCGGGTGAACCATAACGTAATGATGTTGCAGTGCCTGGATGCAGGCAGGCCGACGCGCAGCGGACGTCGCCGCTGTACGACTGCCCGGTGGCTCGGTTTCAGCGTCCCGCTGGTGCCGCTGGCGCCTGCGCCCCCGGCGGCACCCAGATCGCCATGCCGGCGGCACGTTTCTGCGTGGTGGGGATGCCGATGCCCAGGCCGCCGCCGACGTGGCCGCCGTAGCTGCCCGCGCCGACCGACAGGCCGCCGCCGGAGCGCTGCGACCCTACGCCCATCAGCACCACGCCATTGGCGCCGAGCTTGGCCGCGTCGCGCTTGAGCCGGTCCACCGCCGCGTCGGTCTGGCCCTGGGTACCGAAGCCGGCCGCGCTGGAGGCTTCGAGCTGGGCAATATCCACCGCCCCCGGTGGCGGCGCGGAGTAGATCTGCACCAGTGCCGGGTCGATCGGCGGGCGCGCCGCGCCGACCATGACTTTGGACGAACTGGCGCAGCCGGCCAGGGCCAGCAGCAGCGCCAACGGCAACAGCGGTCGGATGTTCATGGCCTTACCCCCGTATTCGAATCTCACGCGATCATAGGCGGGCCGGGTGAATCGTGCCGAACCCGCCGCTGTCGCACCCTCGCAGGGCCGCCGTGATCCCCATGCCAAGAGTTGGGTTGCCTGGCGTTCGCCGCGCGCTATGGTGCAGGCTCACATTCGCACGGAGGCCGGCATGGGCCTGATCAGTCTGCTGTGGGGCATCGTGGCGTTGCTGTGGATGATCCTGGCCTTCATCCCGCTGCTCGGCTGGGGCAACTGGTTCCTGATCCCGTTCGCCGCGGTCGGCGCGCTGATCGCCGCGATCGGGCTGCTGTTCACCGCGGCGCCCAACCGCGGCCGCGCCAAGACTGGCCTGATGCTCAATGCGCTGGTGATCGTGGTCGGGGTGATCCGGCTCAGCCTGGGCGGCGGGATGATCTGACCCGCGTGCCGCGCGACCGGCATGCTGTGTTGCAGCATTCCGCGCTGCGCGCCGTGCCGGCGGGAGTAACATGCCCAGCCGACGGCGCCCGCGCGCGGGCCGCCTCGCGTTCACGCCGGTGCCGGCGGCGCGGCCTGCGGTGCCTGGCGGCATCGGCCGTGCGACTGGCGCGGCCTCCCAGAATCCGCCCACCCAGGAGCCTGCACGTGGCCCATCCCCACTATCGCCCCCGGCGCATGCGCCGCGATGCCTTTTCGCGCCGCCTGATGCGCGAACACACCCTCACCGTCGACGACCTGATCTGGCCGGTGTTCGTGCACGATGTGCCCGGGCGCACCCCGATCGCCTCCATGCCGGGCGTGGAGCGGCTGTCGATCGAAGAACTGCTGAAAGAGGCCGAGGCCGCGATGGAACTGGGCATCCCGGTGATCGACCTGTTCCCGGTGATCGACCCGGCAGGCAAGTCGCTGGACGCGGCCGAGGCCTGGAACCCGGACGGTCTGGCGCAACGCGCGGTGCGCGCGCTGAAGACGCGCTTCCCGGAGCTGGGCGTGATGACCGACGTGGCGCTGGATCCGTACACCAGCCACGGCCAGGACGGCATCATCGACGACCGCGGCTACGTGCTCAACGACATCACCGTCGAGGCGCTGGTGCGGCAATCGCTGTCGCATGCGCAGGCCGGCGTGGACATCGTCTCGCCGTCGGACATGATGGACGGGCGCATCGGCGCGATCCGCCGCGCGCTGGATGCCGACGAGCACCTGCACGTGCGCATCATGGCCTACTCGGCCAAGTACGCCTCGGCGTTCTATGGCCCGTTCCGCGAGGCGGTGGGCAGCGCCGGCAACCTCGGCAAGGCCGACAAAACCACCTACCAGATGGATCCGGCCAACGGCGACGAGGCCTTGCGCGAGATCGCGCTGGACCTGGAAGAAGGTGCGGACATGGTGATGGTCAAGCCCGGCATGCCCTACCTGGACGTGGTGCGGCGGGTGAAGGACGAATTCCGCGTGCCGACCTTCGCCTACCAGGTCAGCGGCGAGTACGCGATGCTCAAGGCGGCGATTGGCAACGGCTGGCTGGACGAGCGCGCCTGCGTGCTGGAGTCGCTGATGGCGTTCAAGCGCGCGGGCGCCGACGGCGTGCTGACCTACTTCGCGCCGCAGGTGGCGCGCTGGCTGCGCGAGGCGCGCTGAGCCGGCGCTGCTTGTTGCAGGCGCCTCCGTCGCGACGCGTTTCTCGGGAAGGCGCTGCAGCGACTGAAGGGCACCTCCAGCAACGACCAAGGCCATTGGGAGGAGCGGCTCAAGCCGCGACGGGCGTTACCGGGAATGCGCGTCGCGGCTGAAGCCGCTCCTACGATCGAGACAGGACATCGTGCCGAGCCGCGCAATGACGCGTTATTCGTGGTGCCCTGAAGTCACTCCTGTACAGGCAGTGATCTCGCGATCCATTTGCGTTGATCCTCGTAGGAGCGGCTTCAGCCGCGACAGACATCACCGATTGCGTTGGTCGCGGCTAAAGCCGCTCCTACGCACACATCGGCGCTAGGCCGTTGGCGTCGCCGCCGGCAGACAGCCCAGCCCCTGCAGCGTCGCCTCCACTGCCACGTCCAGCGGCGTATGCGTTTCTTCGCCGAGCAGTTCCAGCAGCCGCGCATTGCGCATGCGCAGCGGGTGCCGCCACAGCGGGCGCATCTCGTGCAGTTCGCGCGCCAGCGGCCAGAACGGCTGGGCCAGGGTCAGCAGCGGCCACGGGAAGCGGCGCGTGCGCGGCGGCGCCAGGCCATGGCGCTGCGCCACCCGCGCGATCGCCGCGGCCATCTGCGTGCCGTCGGCGTCCCAGTGCCCGTCCATGTGCAGGCGGGCGAAAGCCGGCAGGCGCGTACGCTGTTGCAGCAGCGCCAGCATGGTCCGCGCCACGTCCGGCACGTAGGCCCATTGGTGGCCCACGCCCGGATCGCCCGGCAGGGTCACCGTCGTGACCGGCCGTCCCGGCCGCACCAGCCCCTGCGCGAACCAGCTGTTGCCCACGCGCGGGCCGAAGAAGTCGCCGGCGCGCACCACGATCGCGCGTGCGCCTCGTGCGGTCGCGGCCTGCAGGCGCCGCTCCAGTTCCACCCGGATCGCGCCCTTGCGCGTGACCGGGGCCTGCGGCGCGTCTTCGTCCGGCGCCGGGTAGGCGTCCGGACCGTAGTTGTAGACCGTGCCTGGGAGGACCACGGTGGCGCGCTCGGCGATGGCCGCGGCGACGGTGTTGTCGATCATCGGCAGTACCAGCTCCGACCAGCGCCGGTAGCCAGGCGGATTGACCGCATGCACGATCACCGCACAGCCCTTGGCCGCCTGCAGCACGTCAGCCCGTTGCAGCGCATCGCCGCGGTGCCAGTGGATGCCGTCGCGCTCCTCGCTGGGGTGGGCGAGGCCGCGCTGCAGGGCGCGCACCTGCCAGCCGGCGTCGCGCATCTGCCGCGCCAGTTCGCCGCCGATGCCGCCGCTGGCGCCCAGCACCAGGGCCGTGGAAGAAGAAGGGAACATGGCAGCACTCCGTTGGGGTCGGCGCTCAGTCTCGGTGCCGGCGCCGCAGAAGAAAATTGGCGAAGAGCGCCGACCAGCTATACATTTCTGTATGGACAATACGATCGGCTGGGAACTCTACCGGTCCTTCCTGGCGGTGCTGGAGGAGGGCTCGTTGTCGGCGGCGGCGCGCGCGCTGGGGCTGACCCAGCCCACGGTCGGCCGGCACGTGGCGGCGCTGGAACAGGCGCTGGCGGTGCCGCTGTTCGTGCGCTCGCAGACCGGCCTGCTGCCCACCGATGCCGCCCTGGCCTTGCGCGGGCATGCGCAGGCGATGGGCAGCCTGGCCGCGTCGCTGCAGCGCGCGGCGGGCCGCCACGGCGATGCGGTACGCGGCACGGTGCGCATCGCCGCCAGCGAGGTGATCGGCGCGGAAGTGCTGCCGCCGGTGCTGGCGGCCTTGCGCCGCGCGCATCCGCACCTGCGGCTGGAACTGGTGTTGAGCAACCGGGTGCAGGACTTGCTGCACCGCGAGGCCGATGTGGCGGTACGCATGACCCGGCCCACCCAGGACGTGCTGGTCGCGCGCCGCGTCGGCGAGGTGGCGGTGGCGCTGTTCGCGCACCAGGACTACGTGGACCGGCATGGCCTGCCGCAGGCGCTGGAGGAACTGCCGCAGCACGCGCTGATCGGCTTCGATACGGAAACGCCGTTCCTGCGCGCCGCCCGCAGTGCGCTGCCGCCGTGGCGGCGCGAGGCGTTCGCGTTGCGCGCCGACAGCGACCTGGCGCAACTGGCCTTGCTGCGCGCCGGCTGCGGCATCGGCTTCTGCCAGGTCGCCCTGGCGCGGCGCACGCCGGCGCTGGTGCCGGTGTTGCCGCGGCAGGTGCGCGTCGGCCTGGAGAGCTGGATCGTAATGCACCAGGACGTGCGCGGCAGCGCCGCCTGCAGTGCCGTGTTCTCAGCCTTGGTCGAGGCGATGACCGCGCACACCGCCTGAGGTGCGCGCGCGTGCGATGGCGGCCGGCTGGCGCAACGCGCCTCCGGCCGCCCCCAACCCGGGCAGGGAATCAGGACGCTTTTACCAATCCCGACTCCCCACTCCCGAATCCCTGCCTTACGGCAACGTCAGCGCGATCAGATTGGCCTTCATGCTGGCGCTGATCGCCGGGAACGGATCCACGCCGGACATGGTGATGACGTCGTTGATCGACACCACGTCGCAGTTGATGGTGCTGTCGTTGACGCACATGTAGGCGGCCGCGCCGTTGCCCGGTTCGTACACCGCCTTCCACACGTAGTCCGGGATCTGCACGTGGTCGGCGCCGATGCTGCTGCGCGTGCCGCTGTCGAAGGCCGGGCCGGTGACCACGTAGACCTCGCCGCGCTGCTTGGCCAGCTGACGCACCTGCTCTTCGATCCGCGCCCACTCGCCGGTGTTGAGCTTGTGGTCCTGCGGGACCACGTTGGCCATCGAGAAGGTTTCCTTCTCCGAGTTGGTGGTCGAGGCATCGCCGGCCGGGGTCATGTGGCCGCGGTCGAAGCCGGAGTTGGTGTAGTCCGAGGTGTGCGAGCGGTCGGCGGCCGGGATGCCGGTCTCGTCGTGGAAGGAGCCGACTCGGCCGATCGATTCGGCGCCGGCGACCTGCTGGTCGGTGATGTGCTCGGCCGAGTACAGCGGGCCCTTGGTCACGCCGGAGGCCATCAGCACGTATTCGGTATGGCAGACCTCGGTGGTGCGGCTGGTGATCGACGCGTCGAGCGTCGGCGCCTTGCCGCCGGCGTAGAGCGTGGGACAGCTGGTGGCGGCACTTGCCGCCTGGGCGGCGAACAGCGCAAGCAGGGCAAGACAACCGCGCAGGGAGACGGACATTGCAGGAACCTCGGCTGGTCAGGGGAGGTGAAGAAACTGGCGAGATTCGATGTCCGTCGGGTGACCGCTGGATGTGCCGCAAATGGCAACTGCGCCGTGGATCACGCTTGGCGGTAGACGCCGCGCTGCGACGGATCAATCGCATCCGATAAGCGTTCTCATTTACAATGCGCGACCGCCCTGTCCCGCACCGCGCCGACGTGATCAAGTCCTTGTTGTTCCAGCTGCACTGGCTGCTCGGCATCAGCGCCGGGCTGGTGCTGTCGGTGATGGGCCTGAGCGGGGCCACGCTCGCCTTCGAGGACGAGATCGTGCGCCTGGCCAATCCGCCGCTGGCGGCCATCGCCGCGCGCCATGCCGCCGGCGAGCAGCCCTTGCCGCTGGCCGAACTGGCGCGGCGCCTGGACCTGCAAGGGGCGCACCGCAGCAACCGCCTGTTGATCGATCCGACCGGCACGCGGCCGTCCGCGGTGCGCCTGCCCGGCCGCGACGGCGGCCGCCTGTACTTCGACCCCTACACCGGCGCGGTGCTGCCGGCGCCGCGCCTGGACGGGTTCTTCTCCTTCGTCGAAGACCTGCACCGGCGCCTGGCCGCAGGCGAGCGCGGCAAGGCGGTCACCGGCGTTTGCGCCTTCGTGCTGATCTTCTTCTGCCTGTCCGGGTTGTACCTGCGCTGGCCGCGGCGCTGGTGGAGCTGGCGCGCCTGGTGGGCGGTGGAGTGGAACCGGCAGGGGCGCAGTTTCCTGTGGAGCCTGCACTCGGTGATCGGCACCTGGTGCCTGCTGGTGTACCTGCTGATCGCCGCGACCGGGCTGTACTGGTCCTACGACTGGTACCGGCAGGGGCTGGTGGCGATGCTCGGCGGCGATGCCGCACCCAAGGAGAAGGAAGGCGGCCGCGGCGGGAAGCCACCCGCAGTGGACTACGCGCGGCTGCAGGCGGCCCTCGCCACCGTGCCGGCCGCGCAGCGCGCCTACCTGGACCTGCGCCTGCCCGGCCGCAGCGGCCAGCCGATCGTGGCCCGCTACCTGCCGCCCGATCCGGCGCACGACCGCGCCTACGACAGCGTGGAGGTCGATCCGGCTAGCGGCCGCATCGTGCGCCACTTGCAGTATCGGCAGCAGCCGCTGGGCCGGCGCCTGCTGACCAGCATGTTCGCGCTGCACAGCGGCAGCTTCTTCGGCCTGCCCGGGCGCGTGGCGATGCTGCTGGCGAGCCTGTGCATGTCGCTGTTCTTCGTCACCGGCTGGATGCTGTACCTGGACCGCCGACGCAAGAAGCGCGCATTGCGCGCCGCGCGCCGCGCCCTGCCGGGACTGGTCGGCGATGCCGCCGGCGCCTGGCTGGTGGGCTTCGCCAGCCAGAGCGGCCTGGCCGAGCGCCTGGCCTGGCAGACCGCCGCGCAATTGCAGGCCGCCGGCCTGGCGGTGGAGGTGCGTTCGCTGGCGCAGCTGGACCTGGCCCAGCTGCGCGGCAGCCAGCGCGCGCTGTTCGTGGTCAGCACCTTCGGCGACGGTGAACCGCCGGACGCGGCGCGCGGCTTCGTCCGCCGCGTGCTGCGCCAGGCGCAGGCCTTGCCGGAGCTGCGCTACGCCATGCTCGGCCTGGGCGATCGCCAGTACCCGCAGTTCTGCGGCTTCTCGCGGGAGGTGCAGCACTGGCTGGACGCGCAGGGCGCACAGGCGCTGTTCCCGCCGCTGGAAGTGGACAACGCCGATCCGCAGGCACTGGCGCAATGGCAATGGCAACTGTCCGCGCTCACCGGCGTGGCGGCGTCGGCGCCGGTGCTGCAGGCCCCGGAACCGCTGGACTGGCGCCTGGCCGGCCGCGTCCTGCTCAATCCCGGCAGCGCCGGCGCGCCGGTGTGGCGCATCGACCTCGTGCCGCCGCCGCAGGCGCACTGGCATGCCGGCGACATCCTGGAAGTGCAGCCCTGCCACGCCGCCGAGACGGTCCGCGCCTGGCTCGCCGCACAAGCGCTGGACGCCGAACAGCCGGTACAGGCCGATGGCCTGCGGCAGCCGCTGTGGCAGGCGCTGGCGTCACGCGCGCTGACGCCGCCAACGCCGGGCGACGACCTGCAGGCCTGGGTGGACGCGCTGCCGACCCTGCCGCTGCGCGAATACTCGATCGCTTCGGTGCCGGCCGACGGGCTGCTGCAATTGGTGGTGCGCCTGACCCTGCGCGACGACGGCCGCCCCGGCGTGGGCGCCGGTTGGCTGTGCCAGCATGCGCCGGTGGGTGCGGTGCTGCGCGCGCAGGTGCGGGCCAACCCCGGGTTCCGCCGGCATGGCGATGCGCCCATGCTGCTGATCGGCAACGGCACCGGCATCGCCGGCCTGCGCAGCCTGCTGCGCGAGGCCGCGCAGGCCGGTGTGCAGGGGCACTGGCTGCTGTTCGGCGAACGCAACGCCGCGCACGATGCGTTGTTCGGCGACGAACTGAAGGCCTGGCGCGACGCCGGCCATCTGCAGCGCCTGGATCTGCTGTTCTCCCGCGACCAGGCGCACAAGCGCTACGTGCAGGACGGGTTGCGCGAGTCCGCCGACGCGGTCCGCGACTGGGCGGCGCGTGGCGCCACGGTGTATGTCTGCGGCAGCCTCGCCGGCATGGCGCGCGGCGTGGATACGGCGTTGCGCGAGATCCTGGGCGAGGACACGCTGGATGCGCTCAGTGCCGAGGGGCGCTACCGGCGCGACGTGTATTGAGGCGATGCGCCGATAACCGCGCGATCAGGGCCGCTGCGTGTTTGCGTCGATCGTCCTTGCATATCATGTGCCGGCCGCAGAGCAGATACGTGTGTGGCGCGAGGTCAGGGCGTTTCCTGTCGTCTGCGCCGGCCATGCATCAACCTGATGCGCTGTGCCTTGTAGGAGCGGCTTCAGCCGCGACCGGTGCCCGGCAAGGCACATTGCGGCTGCTCCTGCAAAAGGGCGAGACGCGCTCCTGCACGACGACGAGTCTCACTGAACGGCTGTAGAGCAGGCTATTGGAAGGCGACCTTGGGTCGCGACAGGGGAACAGGCGGTGCGTCCAGGTGCCATGCGTCGGGACTGAAGTCCCTCCCACAACGGCCTTCCGAGGTCCGTTTGCCGGGCGTGTCGGCATGCCAGCAGCCGGTATCCCGAAAACGCCCGGTCGTGGCTGCAGGATGCGTGCCTGCCCATGCAACCGCATCCCTCGGCAACCCTGCGCGACTGCCACCGTGCCTCGCGTCGCCGTCGAACCCGCTTACAGGCAGTCGCCACTGCCGGTCGCCGTCGGCGCCTTGATCCGGTGCAGGTCGCGCTTGCCGGCCTTCGGCGCGCGGGCGCTGCCGGACAGCAGCAGTTCGCTGGGCTTGGACGCATCCAGCACGGCGCCGGCGGTGTGGCCGTCGCTGCCGTTGAACGACAGCGCCAGTGGCTGCGGATCCGCATAGCGGCCGCCCGCGCATTGCGCCAGCAGCACCTGGCTGCTCGTGCGGCCATGGGCACGCGCGACCAGCAGCGCACGGCCGTCGCCCAGCCACGCCGCATCGGTCTCGTCGTCGGCGCTGTTGACCCCGGCCAGTGCCTGCGGTGCCGCGAACGCAAGGCCCTCCTGGCGCGCCACGAACAGGTCCAGGCCGCCGGCGCCGCCGTGGCCGTCGCTGGCGAACAGCAGCCGCGTGCCGTCCAGCGACAGGGTCGGCGCACGCTCGTTGCCCGGTGAATTCACCGCCGCGCCCAGATTCTGCGGCGCGCCGTAGCCGCCGTCGGCCAGCACCGGCGCGCGGTACAGGTCGGTGCCGCCGTGGCCGCCGGGGCGGTCCGAGGCGAAGTACAGCCAGCGCCCATCGGCGCTGAAGAACGGGTCGCTGTCCAGGCTCGGCGAGTTCACGGGCGCCGGCAGCGGTTGCGGGTCGCGCCAGCGGCCGTCGCGCAGCACGGCCTGCCACAGGTCGCCGCCGCCGGGCCCGCCGGCGCGGTCGGGACTGGCCCAGACGATGCGCTGGCCGTCGGGCGCGACGCTGGCGCGGGTCTCGTCGGCGGCGGTCGACACCACGCCCATGCCCTCGATGCCGAATTCGGAAAGCGCGAACGCACACGGCGCGCAGAGTAAACTCGCGGCCAGCGCGAGCGGCAGGACAGGGGTCCGCATGTGGGAGTCCATGGAATGTCGCCGCCAGTCTAAAACAACCAACGAGCGCTCCATGTCCAACTCCCGTTTTGCCGTGTTCGGCCATCCCGTCGCCCATTCGCTGTCGCCGCACATCCATGCCGCCTTCGCCAAGCAGACCGGCATCGCCCTGCAGTACGAGGCGATCGACGTCCAGGCCGACGGGTTCGCCGCGGCGCTGGCCGCCTTCGCCGCCGCCGGCGGTGTCGGCGCCAACGTGACCCTGCCGCTGAAGGAAGCCGCGTTCGCCCTCAGCGTGGTGCACAGCGCACGCGCGCAGTCGGCCGGTGCGGTCAACACCCTCAGCTTCCGCGACGGCCAGTGGCACGGCGACAACACCGACGGCGCCGGCCTGGTGCGCGATCTGACCGGCCGCAACGGCCTGGACCTGCGCGGCCGCCGCGCGCTGCTGCTGGGCGCCGGCGGTGCCGCGCGCGGCGTGGCGCCGGCACTGCTGGAGGCCGGCGTGCAGCAACTGGTGGTGGTCAACCGCGCGCCGGAACGCGCCGACGCGCTGGTCGATGCGCTGGGCGAGCCGGCGCGCGCGATCTCGCGCTACTGGGAGGACCTGCGCGAGCTGGGCGATTTCGAGCTGATCGTCAATGCCACCACCATCGGCCGCGACCCGGCCGCCAGCTTCACCCTGCCGCTGTCGCTGATCAACAGCATGACCCTGGCGGTGGACCTGAACTACGGCGAGGTGGCGATCGCGTTCCTGGCCTGGGCGCGCGCGGCGCACTGCCGCGACACCGTGGACGGCCTGGGCATGCTGGTGGAACAGGCCGCCGAGAGCTTCGAGGCCTGGCACGGCGTGCGCCCGGACACCGACCCGGTGTACGCCGCGCTGCGCGAGCGCGATGCAGTGCTGGTCAGCGCCGACTGAAACACTTCGCCTCCACCATCTATCCGGGAATAAACGCATGGACGAATCATTGATGCTGCAAGTGCTGACGCGACTGCTCACGCAGTTGCCGATTGCGCTGGTCTATGTGGTCGGACTGGCGCTGCTGTTCACGCGCCGTCCTGGCCGTGCGCGCACCTTGGGAATCTGCGGGCTGGCGATCCTGCTGCTGGCCTTGGGCCTGGGGCTGGCGTTGTCGTTCGTGCCGATGTGGTTGATATCCCAAGGCCATAGTTACTCGTCGATCTCGAGCTTGTTGGGCATCGTCAACGGCGCGGTCGCCTTGATCTTCGCGGTGGGCATGCTGCTGGTGGTGCTGGCGTTGCGCTTCGCCATGCCGCCGCGCGTCGCAAACCCGCACTGATGGCGTCACGGCGACCCGCGTCCAGGGAGATCGTGCCGCGAGCACTGCAGGCACGCCCGGGCCGCGCCTATGGCGTGGTCCCGATCGGTGCCGATCGCCCCGTTCGCTGCCCATCAAGAGGAGGTCCTGCGTGGACCCTGTCGCCGTGAACTATCTCTTGCTCACCGCGCTGTTCCAGTTGCCGATCCTGGCGATGTCTGCGGTCGGGCTGGGGTTGCTGGCCACGCGCGGCCCTGGCCGGCCGCGTACCCTCGGCTTGTGGGGGTTGGGAGTGCTGGTGCTGGCCGTGGTACTGACGACGGGCATGTCGTTGTTGCCGGCGTGGCTGATGTCGCGCGCGGCGAGCGCGAGCGAATCCAACCTGTGGATGGTCATGTCGGAGGCGATCGTCGCCCTGCTGACGGCAGTGAGCGCGCTGTTGCTGGTGCTGGCGTTGTGGTTTGCCCTGCCGGCGCGGCGCGCGCCGCTGCACTGAGGAACAAAGACGTGCGTCGTCCAGGGAGGCGAGGATGTTGGCGATGAGCGTGCACCCGATGCTGGACATGAGCGTGCTGACCGGCGCGCTCGGCCTGCTGGCGCGGCTGTTGCTGCCGCTGATCGCATTGCTGCTGCTCCCGCGGCTGGCGCCGGGCCGCGCGCGCACGCTGGCGCGGCTCGGACTGACGGTGTTGCTGATGGGTGCGATCCTGCCGCAGCTATTGAAAGCGGTGCTGGGTTGGGTGGCGCTGATGACGCCCCAGTTCCGCAGCACCCATCCGGATGCCTATGCGTTGGTGCATCTGCTGGACGATGCGCTGTACGTGGTCGGGCTGGGCCTGCTGCTGCGCGCGCTGTGGCTGGCGCTGCCGCGCAAGGCCGCGCCGCCGCAGCCGTAACGCGGCGCGCAGCGCCGTTCAGTTCCCGCGTTTCAGTCCTTGCGACGGGACGTGAGAAAATGCCGGGATGACCGATTCCGCTTCGCCGTCGACGCCGCCCGCGTCCGGCCCGTCCCCGCGTCAGCTCACCGAACCGGTCAAGCTGGCCATCCGCGACGCCTACGCCAAACTGCAGGCCAACACGCCGGGCTTTCGCGTGCGCCGCGCGCAGAGCCAGATGATCGGCGTGGTCTCGCGCGCGCTCGGCACGTCCGGCGGCGTGGGCGTGGCCGAAGCGCCCACCGGCGTCGGCAAGAGCCTGGGCTATCTGACCGCCGGCGTGCCGATCGCGTTGGCGAGCAAGAAGAAACTGGTGATCAGCACCGGCACGGTGGCGCTGCAGTCGCAGCTGGTCGAGCGCGACATCCCGGCCTTCCTCAAGGCCACCGGACTGGAGGCCACGGTGGCGCTGGCCAAGGGCCGCACCCGTTACCTGTGCACGCGCAACGTCGCCGAGCTGCATGGCGAGGCCGCGCAGGACAGCATGTTCGAGGACGAGGCGCCGCTGTACGACCGTCCGCTGAGCCCGGCCGAGGCCGAGCAGGCGCGGGCGCTGGCCAAGGCCTATGCCGACAGGACCTGGAACGGCGACTTGGACGCCGCGCCGGAGCCGGTGCCGCCGTCGCTGCGCGCACGCATCACCACCAATGCCGCCGGCTGCGCCGGGCGCCGCTGTTCGTTCGCGGTGCAGTGCCCGGTGCTGAAGGCGCGCAGCGAGGTGCGCGATGCGCAGATCGTGGTCACCAACCACGCCCTGCTGCTGTCGGCGCTGTCGCTGGGCGACAGCGACAACGGCCAGCCGCTGATCGCGCCGCCGTCGGACATGCTGCTGGTGCTCGACGAGGGCCACCACATCGCCGGCGTCGCCATCGACCAGGGTGCGGCGAACCTGCCGCTGGACGAGATGGCGCGGCGCACCGGCCGTCTGCAGGCGCTGGTCGGTGCCGCCTACCGGCTCGCCGACAAGGACCGCATCGGCAACCAGTTGCCCAACGAGGCGGTCGAACTGGCCGCGCAGGTGGCCAAGGGCCTGAAGGCGTTCCGCGCCGAGATCGAACGGGTGTGGGTGCCGGAGCCGGGCCAGGACGAACCGATGTGGCGCGCGCCCAACGGCCGCCTGCCCGAGGACTGGAAACCGCTGATCGATGCGCAGGCGCAGGACACCGGGGCGCTGCTGAACTGGGTGCAGGCCGCGCACCAGATGGCAGCCAAGTCCAAGCAGGAAGATGCGGCCAAGGAACGCCTGCAGCGCAACCTGGGCATGGCCCTGGAGATGGTCGAGCAGCAGTACGCGCTGTGGCTGGGCTGGCGCCGCGAGGACCAGGACGGGCAGCCGCCGATGGCGCGCTGGATCACCGCCTCGCGCGATGCCGACCTGATCTGCCATTGCTCGCCGGTGTCGGCCGCACAGGTGCTGCGCTCGCTGCTGTGGAGCGAGGTCGATGCGGCGGTGCTGACCTCGGCCACGCTCACCGGCGGTGGCGACTTCCAGGCGCTGGCGATCGACAACGGTCTGCCCGCGCATGCCGAGATGGTGTCGCTGTCCTCGCCGTTCGACCTGCCGAACCAGGCCGAGCTGATCGTGCCGGCGTTCCCGGTGGCGCCGGACGACCGCGAGGGCCATCCGCGCGAGGTGGCGCGCTATCTGGTGCGCGAACTGGATTGGGGCAAGGGCTCGATCGTGCTGTTCACCTCGCGCTGGAAGATGCTCAAGGTGGCCGACCTGCTGCCGATCGCGCAGCGCAACCGCGTGCTGGTGCAGGGCGACGGTTCCAAGTCGCAGATGATCGGCGAGCACATGCGCCGCATCGCCGCCGGCGAGGGCTCGGTGCTGTTCGGCCTCAACTCCTTCGGCGAGGGCCTGGACCTGCCGGGCGAGGCCTGTAC
Organism: Xanthomonas sp. NCPPB 2250; assembly: GCF_056725265.1. NCBI lineage: Bacteria > Pseudomonadati > Pseudomonadota > Gammaproteobacteria > Lysobacterales > Lysobacteraceae > Xanthomonas > Xanthomonas sp. NCPPB 2250. The sequence goes on from NZ_CM161520.1 coordinate 399,476, forward strand.
CACGGTGGTCATCACCCAGGTGCCGTTCGCGGTGCCGACCGATCCGCAGACCGCCACCCTCGGCGAATGGTTCGAAAGCCGCGGCCTCAACGCCTTCAACCTGATCGCGGTGCCGCACGCGCTGCGCACCCTGACCCAGTTCGCCGGCCGCCTGATCCGCACCTCCGACGACCACGGCCGCGTGATCATTCTCGATTCGCGGCTGCTGACCAAGCGCTACGGCAAGCGCATCATCGATGCGTTGCCGCCGTTCAAGCGGGTGATCGGCTAGCGGACGTGACGCCCGTTGGGTTGTCGATGTGACGCCGTTTGCCGAGCTGGCATCGCATTGGGGGAAACGGCGTGCGTTCGCCGCCGCGGCGCGGACAGGGCGCGCGTGCTGGTCTAGTATCGCGGGCGACAGGGGGAATCATCATGCGAATCGCCAGACAGTGGGCGTTCGGAGCGGCGTTGTGCGTGCTGACCGGCATCGCCGCGGCGCAGCCGGCGGGCGCACCGACAGAAGACGCAGCAGCGGCAGCGCCGGCCAATCCGGCCTATCGCACGCAACTGCTGCAGTTGATCAGCGACGACGCGCAGGCCCGCGCCGATCTCAAGCGCGACTACTCGCCGCAGCGGCTGCAGCACGACACCGTCTCGTTGCGCGCGTATGCACGCGAGGTGCGAACGGCGCAGAAGGAAAGCCAGGAGCGCCTGACCGATCTGATCCGGCGCCAGGGCTTTCCCGATGCGCAGGCGGTCGGCGCCGACACGGCACATGCGGTGTTCCTGATCGCCCAGCGCATCACCGAGTCGGGGTTCCGCGCCGACTTCCAGCGCGGCATCGATGCGGCCGTGCAGCGCGCCGCCTACAGTCGCGCCGATCAGACGCTGTTCGCCGATCGCAGCCGCGCGCTGAGCGCCAAGCGCTAGCGTCCGCCATCGCGGCAGAGCCGGGGAGGGCGGGGCTGCCGCACTGGCCCTTTCGCTCACGACGCGCTTGTCCAGGAATGGCGCCTTCGCAGGTGCCGCGGCGTCGATCGTGTGCCGAAGCGTTGGGCGCACCCCAAGGCATGCGGCATGCGCGGTCGGCAACTTCCCTTGCCGCGGCGTTGCGGTGTGGCATCGCAATCGGTGGACGCATTGCGCCTGTAGAAGCTGCCACCCTGCCTCTTCGCTTTTTGGGTGCACCTCTTCCGATGTGCGCGCGTTCGGCTGCTGCCCGCGCATTCCACAACACGCACCACTCCTGCCGATAACCAGGCGCGTCTACATTTTGCGGCCGATCTGCGCCGATCCGACCGTCGATTGATGCTGCGCAGGCACGCCAGCTGCAACGCATTGCGCGCTCCAGCAATGTTCGCGGTCACAGTGCATGCGCCCGATTGGTGGCGTCGATGGCATCGATTGCAAGGAACGAATGTTCTGCGCGCCGTACTCCCGCCATGCTGCAGCTCCCTTCACACGAGCCGACGCCATGCGCCCTGGATCTGTCTTGTTGCTAGTCCTGTTGTCGCCTTTCCTGATCCTGTCGGCCAGCGCCGCGCAGTCCACGCTCACCCGCGACAATGGTGCGCCGGTGGGCGACAACCAGAACTCGCAGACCGCTGGGCCCAACGGTCCGACGCTGCTGCAGGACGTGCAACTGATCCAGAAGCTGCAGCGCTTCGACCGCGAGCGCATTCCCGAGCGCGTGGTGCATGCGCGCGGCACCGGCGTGCATGGCGAGTTCACCGCCACCGCCGACATCTCCGACCTGAGCAAGGCCAAGGTGTTCGCACCGGGCACGACGACGCCGGTGTTCGTGCGCTTCTCCTCGGTGGTGCACGGCAACCATTCGCCGGAGACGCTGCGCGATCCGCACGGTTTCGCCACCAAGTTCTACACCAGCGAAGGCAACTGGGACCTGGTCGGCAACAACTTCCCGACCTTCTTCATCCGCGACGCAATCAAGTTCCCGGACATGGTGCATGCGTTCAAGCCGGACCCGCGCACCAACCTCGACGACGATGCGCGCCGCTTCGACTTCTTCTCGCACGTGCCCGAGGCGACCCGCACCCTGACCCTGCTGTACTCCAACGAAGGCACGCCGGCCGGCTACCGCTTCATGGACGGCAACGGCGTGCATGCCTACAAGCTGGTCAACGCGCAGGGCCAGGTGCACTACGTCAAGTTCCACTGGAAGAGCCTGCAGGGCCTCAAGAACCTGGATCCGCAGCAGGTGGTGGCGGTGCAGGGCAAGGACTACAGCCACCTGACCAACGACCTGGTCGGCGCAATCAAGCGCGGCGACTATCCGAAGTGGGATCTGTACATCCAGGTGCTCGCGCCCGAGGACCTGGCCAAGTTCGACTTCGATCCGCTGGATGCCACCAAGATCTGGCCGGGTGTGCCCGAGCGCAAGATCGGGCAGATGGTGCTGAACAAGAACGTGGACAACTTCTTCCAGGAGACCGAGCAGGTGGCGATGGCGCCGGCCAACCTGGTGCCGGGCATCGAGCCGTCGGAAGACCGCCTGCTGCAGGGGCGCATCTTCTCCTACGCCGACACCCAACTGTATCGCGTCGGCACCAATGGCCTGAGCCTGCCGGTGAACCGGCCGCGCGTGGCGGTCAACAACGGCAACCAGGACGGCGCGATGAATGCCGGCAGCACCAGCAGCGGCGTGAACTACGAGCCGAGCCGGCTCAGCCCGCGGCCGCAGGATCCTAACGCGCGCTACAGCCAACTGCCGCTGTCCGGCACCACCCAGCAGGCCAGGATCACCCGCGAGCAGAACTTCAAGCAGGCCGGCGAACTGTTCCGCGGCTACAGCAAGAAGGAACAGCAGGACCTGATCCAGAGCTTCGGCGAATCGCTGGCCGGCACCGACGACGAGAGCAAGCACCTGATGCTCTCGTTCCTGTACAAGGCCGACACGGCCTACGGCAGCGGCGTGACGCGGGTGGCCAAGGGCGACCTGGCGCGGGTCAAGCAACTGGCCGCGCAGCTGCAGGATTGATCCGTTCCACGCGCGGCCCGGCGGCGGTGTCGCCGCGCCGCGCATCTTCCTTGCGGAGACCCATCCATGCGTCGTGTCGTTCTCTTTCTGCTCGGCCTGGCCGTGAGCGCCACGGCCGCCGCCGCGTCGCCCGCGCCGGCGGCGCCCGATCCGGCCGCGGTGCAGGCGCAATTGCGCAGCTACTTCTTCGATGCCGCGCGGCAGGGCCGCCAGGACATGCTGGCCGAGTTCATCCGCGCCCATTACGACCTCGATACGCGCGACGACAAAGGCTACACCGCGCTGATCCTGGCCGCCTACCACGGCCAGCAGGCGGCGGTGGAGCAGTTGCTGCGCGCCGGGGCCGACCCCTGCGCGCAGGACAAGCGCGGCAACACCGCGCTGATGGGCGCGATCTTCAAGGGCGAGCTGAGCATCGCCAAGCGGCTGATGCAGGCCGATTGCGCGCCGGACCAGCGCAACAACGCCGGTCAGACGGCGGCCATGTATGCGGCGCTGTTCCAGCGCACCGAGGTGCTGAAGGACCTCGCCACCAAGGGCGCCGACCTGCAGGCCCAGGATGCGCAAGGCAACGACGTGGCCAAGCTGCAGCGCGGCGAGTTCGCGACCGCACCGGCGCGCTGAGCGGTCCCGCCTCGCCCCGCCTCCGGAGCGGTGACCGGGACCGGCAATCGCACGGCGCGTGGATCGCGGGCCCCGGATCGGCGAAAATGCCCAGGTGGCCGGTTCCTCCGGCCCGCCGCGGCCCGTGCCGTCGCTGTTCCCGCTTCGGCGGGCGGCGGCGCCGCAGGGCCGCGTGCTGCCCTGTCGGCATCGTGCCGGCGCTCTGCCGCTGCCCGCCGTCGCCCATCCCGGATCTGTCTTGAACGCCACTGCCCCCGTTTCTCCCGACGACCTGCCCCAGGCCGAGCGCCTGCGCATCGCCCTGGACCTGCTCGAGACCATCGCCGCCGACCGGCGCGTGCTCGATACCCTGCCCGAAGCCGAGCGGGTGCGCCTGCTGCAGGTGGTCGCCCAGGTCTTCAACCCCGAGCCCAAGGCGCGGCGCAAGCTGCTCAAGGAACAGGCGCGCGAGCGCCACCAGGAGAAGGTGCGCAAGGCCGAGGAGCTGTTGGCGCAGACCGGCATCCGCGCGCTGCGGCGCAAGCCGGTGTTCAGCACGCCCAACTATTTCCCGCCGCACACCCCGGAAGCGCTGACCCATGCGCAGGCCGTGGCCGAGGCGCCGGCGGCGCATTCGCCCGAGTTGCGCCACTGCTACGTGTGCAAGCAGAAGTACACCGAGCTGCACCACTTCTACGACCAGATGTGCCCGCCCTGCGCCGAGCTGAACTACTTCAAGCGCACCGAGACCGCGGACCTGCGCGGGCGCGTGGCGCTGCTCACCGGCGGCCGGGTCAAGATCGGCTACCAGGCTGGGCTCAAGCTGCTGCGTGCGGGTGCGGAACTGATCGTGACCACGCGCTTCCCACGCGACTCGGCAGCGCGCTACGCGGAGGAGCCGGATTTCGCCGAGTGGGGCCACCGCCTGCAGGTGTATGGGCTGGACCTGCGCCACACGCCCAGCGTCGAAGCGTTCTGCAGCGAGCTGCTGGCGACCCGCACGCGCCTGGATTTCATTGTCAACAACGCCTGCCAGACCGTGCGCCGGCCGCCGCAGTTCTACGCGCACATGCTGGCCGGCGAGACCGCCGCGCTGCACGACCTGCCCGAGCACGTGCGCCGGCTGGTGGGCCAGTACGAAGGCCTGCGCGGTCCCGATCTGCTGCCGGCCGGGGGCAACACGCAGATGGCCGGGGTGGGCCAGGGACGCAGCGGTGCCGACGGCCTGCTGCGCGCCGCGGAGCTGTCGCAGGTGCCGCTGCTGGCCGACGACCTGCTCGCCCAGCAGCACCTGTTCCCGGAAGGGCGCCTGGACCAGGACCTGCAGCAGGTGGACCTGCGCGGGCGCAACTCCTGGCGCCTGCTGCTGGACGAAGTGTCCTCGGTGGAACTGCTGGAGACGCAACTGGTCAACGCGGTCGCGCCGTTCGTGCTCAACGCGCGGCTCAAGCCGCTGATGCTGCGCACGCCCGAGCGCGACAAGCACATCGTCAACGTGTCGGCGATGGAGGGGCAGTTCTACCGCAACTTCAAGACCACCCGGCATCCGCACACCAACATGGCCAAGGCCGCGTTGAACATGATGACCCGCACCTCGGCGGCGGATTACCAGAACGACGGCATCCACATGAACAGCGTGGATACCGGCTGGGTCACCGACGAGGATCCGGCCGAGATCGCCGCGCGCAAGGTGGAGGAGGAGCGCTTCCATCCGCCGTTGGACATCGTCGACGGCGCCGCGCGCATCGTCGATCCGATCATCCACGGCTTCAACACCGGCGAGCACGTGTGGGGCCAGTTCCTCAAGGACTACGCGCCGACGGATTGGTGAGAGACGGCGCGTGGGGGCGGGCTGCGCCAACGCGCCCGCGTCCATGTTCCGACGATCGCCGCGGCCATGCCGGCGGCGTTGTCGTGCTTTCGGATGTCAGTCGCCGGCGGCCGCACGCCGCATGGTGCCGCTGTAGCCCCAGGCGAATTGATGCCACTGATCGGTCGGGGGAACGTCGAGATTGTTCACCGTGCGCTGCCAGTAGACGATCATCTCGTCATTGGATGTCCGCGCAAGCGTGAACGACGACGACTCGACCCAGACGCCATCCTCATCGCGACCCGAGGTGGTGCTGTAAATGAGCGCATGCGGGCCGGAATTGCGCATGCGGAACTGCCCCGGCTTCATTTCCTGCCACGTTCCCCTGACCAGGTTGTAGACGCGCACGTGCCAGCGCGAAACCACGAAGCGAAAACGCATGGGGAAGCCCGCGCTATCCACGTAGTGCGGCGCGTCGAATCCGTCGAGAACCCCTTCCCAGGTGCCCTGAAAGTCGAAGCTGGCATCGCTCGGGTGGGCCAGGACGGGGCGTGGCCGATACGAGTAGAGCGGCGCGGTGATGGTGGCGCAGGCGCTCGTCAGCAGACACAAGGCAAGCGCAACGGCCCAGGGTCTACATGCTTTCATGGCACATGGCATCCGATGCGATCGGCCGGCAGCCGGTTCGACATGGTTGGTTCGTAAAAGGCGCATCCGGAGCGGAAAGATCGGACGATGCGCTCGAGGCTTGCCCGACGCCGCTCAACGGGATGGATCGGAGGTGGCCGTCGCTTCGCCTTGGTCGCGTTCGCGGCCCCAGAACTCCACCAAGATGGTCATCATCGTCCACACGATCAGCGTCGGCTGTACCTTGTCCGGCAGCAGTGCCTGGCCCTTGAGCATCACGTCGATCACCTTCGGCAGCGCCAGCACCATCAGCAGCGTGTAGATCGCGTACGCCACCCGGTGCCGGCTGCTGGAAATGAACAGGATCGAGGTGACCAGGCTGGCGAGGACGCCCAGGACCACGCCGAACTGCCAGGTGTTGAGGCGTTCGGTACCGGTGAGCACCAGGCCCAGGACGGCGCCGAAGAACATGTTCAGGCCGTTGAGATTGGCCTGGTACTCGTCCCTGGTCATGCGGCCGAGGCCGACCTTGCCGAAAACGTTCCATCCCTTGCGCATGCTCGCTCCCCTTCGCATTGCCGCATCCTGGCGTCGCCATGCCTTCCGCTGGCCGCACGCCTCCCCGCCTCCACTGTAGCGAAGATCGCGCGCGTTCGTCGCCTGCCCGCCGCGCGTGGCACGCCGCGTGGCGCCTGCGCCACGGCGCGGGAACCGCCTGCGCTAGCCCAGGGTCTGCAACTCGCCGCGCGGGCCGGTCGATGTCAGGTACAGGTGGCCGAGGCTGATCGGCAGGCGGAAGCGGCGCGGCCCGGCGCTGCCGGGATTGAGGTAGAGCACGCCGTCGCGCGTCTCCAGCAAGGGCTTGTGCGAGTGGCCGCTGATCACCACGTCCACGCCGTCGGCGACGCGCGCCAGGGTCTTCAGGTCGTGGCGCACGTGCAGGCGAACGCCGTCGATGTCCAGGTCCAGGGTCTCGGGCAGCGCCTGCGCCCATGGCGCGGTATCGATGTTGCCGCGGATCGCGTGCAGCGGCGCCAGTTCCCGCAGTGCGTCGAGCACGTGCGGTTTGCCGATGTCGCCGGCATGCACGATCGCGGCGCAGCCGCGCAAGGCCGCCAGCGCCTCGGGGCGCAGCAGGCCATGGGTGTCGGCGATCACGCCGAGATGCAGTGGTCGAACGGGACGCATCGGTGGCACTTCCTGGTGCGTGACCAGCGTGCAGGCTACCTGCTCGGGCGTGGTGGCGCCGTCGCGAGCTGCGCGTGCTGGCCTGGTTCGTGAGGCGCTGGCGCCAGCGAGCCAGACGCGGATGTAGAGATCGTACCGACATCGGCATCGACATCGGCGCTTGGCGCATCGCCGGCGCGTATCGGGATGCACCCGATGTTGCATCAGCGGCAGTTCCGGCCTGGGCGTCGTACCGCTGTGCATTAACCCGCACGTAGCGACGTGCGGCGTCATGGCGGCATGCGCACGCGGCGTGTTGTACCGTTGCCACGCGCGCCGCCCATGCTGTCCCACGACATCGCAAGGCGGTGCCGTTTCTTCTCCAGCAGACTTCGATCGATGACTTCTTCCGCTACGCCCCCCGCCGCCGAGGCCGCGCCGCACGGCGCGGCCGCCGTGTTCCGCGTGGTCACCGGCAACTTCCTCGAGATGTACGACTTCATGGTCTATGGCTTCTATGCCACGGCCATCGGCCATGCGTTCTTCCCGTCGCACAGCGCGTTCGCCTCGCTGATGCTGTCGCTGGCCACGTTCGGTGCCGGCTTCCTGATGCGGCCGATCGGCGCGCTGGTGCTCGGCGGTTACATCGACCGGCACGGGCGTCGCAAGGGCCTGATCCTGACCCTGGGGCTGATGTCGGCCGGCGTGCTGCTGATCGCCTTCGTCCCCGGTTACGGCACCATCGGCGTGCTGGCGCCGTTGCTGGTGCTGCTTGGCCGCCTGCTGCAGGGCTTCTCCGCCGGTGCCGAGCTGGGCGGCGTATCGGTGTATCTGGCCGAGATCGCCACGCCGGGCCGGCGCGGCTTCTATGTGGCCTGGCAGTCGGCCAGCCAGCAGGTGGCGGTGGTGTTCGCCGCTGCGCTCGGCGTCGCCCTGCACGCGCTGCTGTCCGACAGCACGATGGACAGCTGGGGCTGGCGCGTGCCGTTCGCCATCGGCAGCCTGATCGTGCCGCTGATCTTCCTGATCCGCCGCTCGCTGCAGGAAACCCCGGAATTCGCCGCGCGCCAGGCGCCGGACCTGGCCGGTATCGCGCGCTCGCTGCGCGCCAATGTCGGGTTGATCCTGGCCGGCGTGGGCATGGTGATGATGACCACCGTGTCGTTCTACCTGATCACCGCCTACATGCCGACCTACGGCCGCGCCGAACTGCACCTGAGCGAGCTGGACAGCCTGGTGGTGACCGGCTGCATCGGCCTGTCCAATTTCGTGTGGCTGCCGGTGATGGGCGCGCTCAGCGACCGCATCGGCCGCAAGCCGCTGCTGGTGTTCGCCAGCGTGGCCATGTTGCTGACGGTGTGGCCGGCGCTGCAGTGGCTGGTCGACGCGCCCTCGTTCGTGCGGCTGCTGCTGGTGGGCGAGTGGCTGTCGCTGCTGTACGGCGCCTACAACGGCGCGATGGTGGTGGCGCTGACCGAGGTGATGCCGGCGGAGGTCCGTACCACCGGCTTCTCGCTGGCCTACAGCCTGGCTACCGCGACGATGGGCGGCTTCACCCCCGCGGTGTCCACCTGGCTGATCCACACCACCCACAGCCGTGCTGCGCCGGCGTTGTGGCTGTCGCTGGCCGCCCTGATCGGCCTAGCCTGCACCTTGCTGCTGTTCCGTCGCCAGCGCGGCGCTGGCACGTTCCACGCCGCCTGATCGCGGCGCTGCGTGGCGGCGGGGCAGGGCGGCGGCAGTGTGCCGCGCCCTGCGCAACCTGCGCCTGCCTAGCCCAGGTCCAGCGCGGCGGTCAGATCGCCCGGCACCACGCCGCTGGCGGCGTGCATCGCGCGTTCGCGCTCGACCAGGCCCGGCAACGGCTCCAGGCCGAAGCGGCGGGTGATGAAGCGCAGGATCGAGCCGGTGTCGTAGACGCTGTGGTCGACGTGGCCGCGCCTGGCGTACGGCGACACCACCAGCGCCGGAATGCGCGAACCCGGGCCCCAGCGGTCGGCCTTGGGCGGCGCCACGTGATCCCACCAACCGCCGTTCTCGTCGAAGGTGATGAACACGACGGTCTTCTCCCACAGCGGGCTGTTGCGCAGCGCGTCCACCACCATCGCGATGTGGCGATCGCCGGCGGCCACGTCGGAATAGCCGGCGTGCATGTTGAGGTTGCCCTGCGGCTTGTAGAACGTCACCGGCGGCAGCGTGCCGGCCTGCACGTCGGCGAGGAAGCGGTTCTCCGGGGCGGTGTCGCCCAGGCCGCCGTCGCGCAGCCGGCGCGCCCGCGCCTGCGTGCCCGGGGCGAGGTTGGCGAAGTAGTTGAACGGCTGATGGTGGATCTGGAAGTTGGGACTGCCCGGGAACTCGCAGGTGTCGCCGGTGTCGCCCTTGCCCTGCACCGCCAGCGCCCAGCCGCCGGCGTACCAGGCCCAGTCCACGCCCTTGGCGTCGAGCGCATCGCCGATGTGGCGGTGGGTCTGCGCCGGCAGCGTATTGGGGCTGTTGGGGTCGGCGTAGTCCGGGCGCGTCGGGTCCTGGCTGGTGCTGGGCTGGAACGGCGGGCTCAGGGTGTTGATCGCCCAGAAATCCGGGGTCAGCGCGCCGTTGCGCACGAAGCGCGGCCGGCCGTTGAGCGCGGTGCCCGGCGAATCGTCCTGCACCGCCAGCCGGATCTCGTCGGGACGGTCGCTGGCCAGCACGCTGATCTGCGTCCGCCCCGGGCTGCTGTCGGCCTTGGGGTAGTACGGCGCCTGCGCGGCGATCAGGTACTGATGGTTGAGAAACGAACCGCCGAACGCGCCCATGAAGAAGTTGTCGCACAGCGTGTAGTCGCGGGCCAGGCTCCACAGCCGCAGCGTGGCCGGCGCATCGGCGTAGTGGCCCATCACCAGGCCGCCGGCGTCGCTCCACGCGGCGAAGCCGTCGTTGCGGCCGCCGTTGATCTGCATCTGGTTCTCGTAGAAGCGGTGCACCAGGTCGCGGGTCACGATGCCGTGCGGCAGCAGTTGGCCGTCGGGCGTGCGCAGCGCGAACGGCGCATTGGGCAGCGGCCCGATCGCGTCCTCGCCGATCTTGTAGCGGCGGTGCGCCACCACCTGTTCGTCCGGCGCCAGTCCGCCCCAGATCGGCGGCAGGATGTCGAGCACGCTGCCGTCGCGGTCCACCTGCCGCGCCTGCGCCGGGGTCACCTTGGACAGCGGCTGCTGCAGCCCGGGGAACTCGGGAAACAGGTTGTTGAAGCTGCGGTTCTCGGCGTAGATCACCACCACGTGCTCGATCTTCTGCCGCAGCTGCCGATCCAGTTCCGTCGGCGAAAGCGCACGCGCCGGCGCGCGTTTGGCGCTCTCGGCGTGGGCCTCGGCGGGGCCGCCGAGCGCCAGGGCGCTGCCGGCCAGCGCCAGGCCGCCGAGCAGGCGCCGGCGTTGCGGGTTTTCGGGGGTGGTGTCGGTGTCGGCAGGCGTGGTGGACGCGGGATCCTGGGGCGGCTTCTTCACGGTGTCATCGGGCGAGGGAAAGGCACCCGCCAGTGTGTGCCGCGTGAATGACAAGTCAAAGCCAGCCGGTCCCGGTGCCGGGCCGGCGTTCAGCGGCCGTATCGCAGGCCGCGCTCCCGTGAGGCTGGATGACGCTGCGTCAGGCGGTGCCCGAGGCCGCCTTCAGCGGCGTACCCGCGGACTGCCAAATACCTGCTCGCACAGCACCACATAGTCGCCCGAGCCGTCGCGCGCGGCCGCGCCGCTGGCGATGGCGGCGCTCAGCGCCGGGCCGAGTCGCGCCTCGCCCAAGCGCGCGGCCAGTTCCGTCAGTTGGGTCTGGAACCGGTGCTGCATGTCGGCGATCTGCTGGGTATCGTGTCCCAGCCAGGCATAGCCCTTGTCGTTGTACGCGGCGGCACAGTGCAAGGTCTCGGCCAGGTCGCGTTGCAGGCCTTGCGGATCGGTGGGCATCGTCGCGTGCGGGGCGGGGTGGGATCACGCACCGCTGATCAGGCGGCGGGCTTTCCGGCGCCATCCGCGCCCTCGGCATCGCCCAGCGCATGCTGCACGTACAGCCGCTTGACCAGCACGTACAGCACCACGGTGAGCGGCGCCGCCAGCACCACGCCCATCGGCCCGAACAGCACGCCGATACCGAACAGCGAGAACAGCAGCAGCGCCGGCGGCAGGTCCACCGCACGCGCCTGGATCAGCGGCTGCAGCACATGGCCTTCGAGTTGCTGCAGCACCACGAACAGCAGCAGCGCGCCCAGCGCCACCTGCGGGCTGACCGTGAAGCCCAGCAGGATCGCCGGGACCGCGGCCACGATCGGGCCGACGATGGGGATGAAGTCCAGCAGCGCGGTCAACAGGCCGATGCCCAGCGCCACCGGCACGCCCAGCAGCCACAGGCCGATGCCGGTCAGGGTGCCGATCACCGCCATCGCCAGCAACTGGCCGGTCAACCACGCGCGCAGCGCCTGGCCGCTGGCGGTCAGCGCCTCGTCGGCGACGCCGCGGCGGTCGCGCGGCAGCAGGTGCAGCAGGCCCTGCCGATACAGCCGTGGCTGCGCGGCCAGGTACAGCCCGCCGACCATCATCAGTACCGCGTCGGTGACGCCGCCGCCGGCCGACAGCACGATGGCGCCGGCATGCGTGGCCAGGGTCGAGGCGCCGTCGCGCAACTGGTCGGGGATGCGCTCGATCTGCGGCCCCAGCGGGCCGGACTGCAGCCAGGCATGGAACTTGTTCCAGGCCGCCGGCAGGGTGGCGCGGAAGGTGTCGATCTGCGCGGCGACCTCGGCGCCGAACAGCAGCACGATCGCCGACAGCGCCAGCACCAGCACCAGGATCACCAGCGCCAGCGCCGCCCACTCCGGCAGCGGCAACCACTTGCGCAACAGCGTGGCCAGCCCGTGCAGCAGCACGCCCACCACCACCGCGCCGAACACGATCAGCAGCAGCTCCGACAACTGCCAGGCCAGCAGCGCCAGCGCGCCCAGCGCCATGACGACCAGGACCCGCGCCGCGAAGGGGCGCAGGGGCGAGGGGGAACTCGGGAGGGAGGCATTCATCGGTGGCGCGGATCCCGATCAGGACAATGAGCGCGGACAGTAGTGATAGCGCAGTGCAGGGGGAGCGAAGATCATGTGCCGCCGGTCGGTGGCGCCAGCCCGCCGGCGCGGGGCTGGTTCGACGCTGATCGGTCGGGCGTCCCGAGCTACCGGCCGGCCAGTCGGCCGGCCGGAGCGGGCACTACTGCCCGGCGGGCGGCTGCCAGAGCTCCACCTTGTTGCCTTCCGGGTCGATGACCCACGCGAAGGCGCCGTATTCGGATTCGTCGATGCGGTCCAGCACGTGGCAGCCTTCCTCGCGCAGCGCCGCCACCAGCGCGTGCAGATCGTGCACCCGGTAATTGATCATGAAGGGCGCGGTGCCGGGCGAGAAGTGCGGCTCCTCTGCCGCCGCGCCGATCGACCAGACGGTGGAGCCGGTCACCGGCGCGCCGTTGCCGTCGTTCCACGCGAAGGCGGTACCGCCCCAGGCCTGCACGTCGATGCCGAGATGCCGCTGGTACCAGGCCTGCAGCGCGGCCGGATCCTGTGCCTTGAAGAAGATGCCGCCAATCCCGGTGACGCGCTTCATGGAGCCTCCGCTGGTCCGATGGTGGGCTGGCCGGGCAGTGGCTCGTAACCGTCGCCGCGGCCGCTCAGCCAGCGCAGTCTACGCTTGCCGGCCTCGCCCAGGTACGCCGCGGCGGCCAGCAGCAGCGGATGCCGCAGGTCCGCGTCGACCATCAAGCGCACGTATCCGTCCACTTCGATGTTCAGGAAATGCGCTCGATCCGCATCGTCGTCGTAGCTGCGCGCCAGCACCCGATCGCGGCCGTCGCTGAAGCGGTAGAGAGTGTAGGCGTAGGAGTAGCCGTGCCCGTCGTCGGGTTCGCTGGCGTCCACGTGGTGGGTGATGTCGACGTGCATGCGGGTTCCATGTGTCTGTCAGGCCGCCCTCGCGACCACGTGGCCTGTCCCTTCGCTGCCGTTCGCCCAGAGCGTGAAATCGGCACCCGCCGGGAAATGGGCAAGTGCGTCAGGCATCAGCAACTGCACCCCTGCCCGGAACGTATCGCCGGGCGACGGGCTGCCGGTGAAGGTAAGGCGGGCCGACCACTGTTGCTGGTCGATGCAGAGAATGGCGCACCACTGGCCGGAGACGAGCGCAGTCGCCTTGCTTCCTGTTTGCGCAGGATGCAGCTGCAGATCGGCCAGGAAGTGATGCGGCAGGTCATGCATCAGGTCGATATCCGGTCACGGCTTGCCCCAGCGCTCCTCGACATTGAACAGCACCTCGCAATCGCAGAAGCCTCCGTGCGCACCGAGCCAGGGGATGACCGACTCTGGAGCGACATTGTGCGAGGCGAGGAACTGCGTGGTGCGCCGCAAGGAATGATCGCAGCCATCGGCGAGTACGTCGTTCAAGTAATCGAACAAGGCCCAGAGCGTTTCCTTGGGAAGGGGAAGCGCGGCCTCTTCGGACGCGCGCTGTTCGGACTGCATTGTTGTGCGGGGCGCGTAGCGACGTTGGGCTTTCGGATTCTCTGTCATTGTCGACTGTCACAGGGCGGACGCTGCGGCGAGGATTGCCATCAGTGTGAAAGCTGGGATTGAAATACCGCGCCAATGAATCGCTAACCATCCTCAGACACATGATGAGCGATGGAAGGATTGTCCTCGCAATTCCTCAAGACGGCATACTTGCCATCCGTCTTGCCAACCAGCGAAATCGGGAAGGACGTGTGGCCGCCATCGACGGAGATTCTGACCTCCATGTCCTGGCTCTCGAATGTCTTGAGTTCTTCGATCAACTGCGCGACCGATTTTCCCCTGGTTGTCCAATCTGGATTGATCATCTGCGAGTATCAGCTATTGGAGCAGTGGGCACGGGCCGAACAAGCAGTCCGCTTCTCCATGATCTCGGCCGCATCGCAATGAGATCATGCACCGGGTCTGTTCTTTGCCGCTAGCCGCTCGATCGCCTCGATGCCAAGACGCATCTTATCTCTCGCCGAGGTGTTTGCAGAATGGACGTGCATCCTGGGCGGAACGAAGGACCGAAGTGCCACTGCTTCCTCGATCCAGAGCACCACGTCGTAACCGGTTCCGCGCGCATCGTCGCCGAGATCATGGTCCAGGCTGAGTTCCTCTACCTTCCCGGTTTGGAGCAGCGCGATGACGTCATCCGGCCAATAGGCCCTTGTCCATCCCGCGGGTGTCTCGCGCTCATCGTCCAGAAATACACGCATGGCAATTGGCACCTGTTCTCGGATCGGCGGGTGCGCGCATCGCCCCGTACGCGACGAACCTACTACAGTCCAAGGATCGGCGCGATCTCGCCCCGCCGCAAGACAAGGGCGAAGCGGCGCGCCGCATCAGCCTGGGAGCGGCTCGGGCAGCTCCTGTTTTGGCGTCAGCGCGGGAACATCCAGGTCAGAGATCTGCAAGCGGCAATGCCTGTCACGGATGCTTTCGCGCAGCTCCGTCGCCGCGCCGGCCCCCATCGTCGCGAAATTCAGCATCCGTAGCAGCTTATGTATTAACGCAAGGCGCCTCCGGCGCGGATTGGCGCCGGCGTACTGCATCTTGTGCCGTAGATGTCGGCAGTTCGGTTCGCGGTCGAATACATCACACCTTCAGACTCGCAAGAGCGATGATGTGCCTGGCTTTCTCGTCACCAAGCGCGCCTACTTCCGCTTCCTGAATGATGCCGCGACGCAAAAGGACGGCGAAGACGAGGATGAGCTGAGAATAGCGGTAGTCGTATGTCTGAGCGATTTCGCGCTGCTTTTTTACGGCCTGGTCGACCAAGGGCCATAGAGCGTCCGGCGTGTCGATGCTTGCGGCACTGCGTTTGAACTCTTGGAGATAGGCTTGGAGTTCGCGGTGAAGCGCGGCGTCGAACAGTGCCCTGGCTGCCTTTTTCTCGGAAGCGCTCCAGGTCATGTCATGCATGGCGGCTTTCTCTTTCCGGGTACCCAGCCTGTCATGAATCATGCCAGAGCGGGGCTGGATGCGATAAGGGGTGGCTTACGCTGGCGATGCCGGTCGGATGCATCACCTGATCACCAGGCGTGGCTTGCACAACGCAGTTGTCACGAGCAGAAAATCCGCACGGATTTCCATGCAAAACTCCCCGGACGGTCAGTCGCTCTGCCTCCAGGCTTTGATGGACAGGGTCACGCGCTGGCGGGTCTCGGCATCCGCCTTGCGAACCAGATACGGCGACCGATTGCCCAACACCCCGGGCGCGGTCGACTGCACGCGCTCGGCGAGCTGCGCGATGAAATCACGCCCGAGCGTCTGGAACTGCGCAACTTCCTGGGCAGTCAGCGCCATGGTCCACGTGTAACCGACGGGGCCATGGCTGCAGTTGACGTCGAGCAGCAGCGTCTCGCCATCGCGAAGCAGGAACCAGGCGTGCGGTTCGTGCTCCACTACCTGCATGACGCCCTCCTGTGATGCGCGAGGACGACGCCTTGCACGCGGACGCACCACTTGGGCTGCATGACGTGACCGCGCATGCCCATTAGGTTGACGGCTTGTTCTTGCTGTACACGATCTTCTTGCTTCCCGCCGCACAACTGCCGATGACCTTCCGATCCTTGACGTCGGCGTTGTCGACGATGTCCAGCGTGTAGTCCTTGACGCCGTGGGCATCGAGTTTCGCGGTGAGCTCGGCCTTCAACTCCTCGCAGTATCTGCTGGCCGCGAAAGCGGACGAGGAGGCGAAGGCGAGCAGGAGAAGCGCGATGGCCTGTTTCATGATGGCACCGATAGTCGACGAGAGAGAACGAGGTTGCTGGAGAAAACGCCTAAGGTGTGGCGGTTTTGCTGCGGGCGTCGGCCTGGTCGCTTGCGGGAGCCGGGCCGCCGCGCCGAGTGTAGCAAGCGCAGATTGCGTCGACCGCTAACGCCACCGCAGTCGGTGGGCGGCCGGTCCGGAGGAGCGGGACGCCGACATTGCGACATGGATCATCGCATTCAGGGATCGACCCAGACGCCTGCGTCGTACATCAAACGCATGGTGTAGTTGAGCTGCAGCGTCTGGTTCGGGCCGCAGGCGATCTGCGTGGTCTTGTCCGACACGCCAGGCCCGGAAACGGAGATGGACGAGGCGGATCGGAGTGGATCGAACAGGCTGTACCGGTAGCCGCCGTTGCTGAACTCGATCGATGCGTTTCCGTTGGGAAACGTGTTGTAAGTGAAAAGACCCGTCGGCGGCTTCTGCTGTGCGGGGTACTGCAGCACCAGCTTGCCGCTCTCCGACGCTCGGTACTGAAGGTAGCCCGCGGTCCGGTTGACCGCCTTCGACGAGCATAGCGAAAACTCTCGCTTGCGCGTCTGGCACGTCCACAGGGTGAGCTCGTCCTTGCCGCACAGCGGGCTGTGCTGGTATTCGCTCTCGGACTCCTGCAGTGTCGCTTGGGTGATGGATGACACCGGCTCAGACGCTGGTGCTACGAGCGGCAGGACCGTCAAGGTCGCTGTCATGGCAATGCTTGCCATTGTCTTCTTCATGATGTGCCAATCCCGTTGTGCCGGGTCATGTCAGAGGAGAGTCGGGGAGGAAAAACGACGGCGTCGCCTCTTGCAGCACGGAGGTCTAATGCGGAGGCCGGGACCTTGCCAATAGCGTCCGAGCGCGCCGGCCCAGCTTGTCGCGATCTCTCAAGTAGATCGTAGGAGTATGGGTGACCGCAACGGTGGTCGCTGCCTGCAGTGGTGAGAGCTGGCTAAGCGGCTTGCCGAATTCCCGATCGGCAAAGCTGCTCAATCCATGATCTGTGCCGTTGTAGGAAAGAATGCAGTAGAGGCCGTACATGTGCGACTCGTCGAAGTGCATCGGTAGCAGCGCGCTCCAAAGCGCGTTGCGCACGTGCGACTGACCTTGCGCCAAATCCGGGTAGACGAGGGACGTCACCAGGCGAGCCGCATGCGGGGAGGGCGACCCCACATTCGCATCGATCAGCCTGCGGATCGCTTCGGGAGGAGCGGCGTCTTCTGGATTGGCCTGGGCGAGCAGATCGCGGATTCGGGCCAGATGTGGGCGGACAGAGCGCATCGTAAGCGACCAGTGCGACAAGCGTTGCCAGCAGGAGCAGCGCCGTTCCCTTTCCAACGAATTTGATGATCTTGATCATGGGCGTCAGCCAACCCTCGGGCGACATTGACAGGTGTAGTCGCGTTCCGCACGCGACTACAGCAGCTGGCGTTGTTCCGCCGCGCGCCGGAACACCCAGCCGACGAGCAAGCCGAGGCCAGTGGAAGCGAGCAGTTGCAGCCATTCCAGAGCGACAAACATGGCTGGTTCGTCCGCCATGTCCGGCGGAAATAGCGCTGCGACCATATCCGCGAAGACGGCGTACACGACCAGGATGAGGCAGGCGTGCGCGAGGCGGTGTTGCGCCACACGCAATGCGAGGTGTGCGAAGAGTGCGGCGCATAGGAGGAAAGAGAGAAGGGTCCAGGCATTTACCAAGCCGCCTAAGTCGAATAAGCCGCTGAAAAAGCCAACGCCGCACTGGAGAACAAACAGCAGGGCGGCATAGGCAAAGATCGATTTCCAGCGCATGGTCGGCTGTACGGGGCGCGCGATCAACGAGCGAAAAGTGCGTCGCGTGCTGGGAGGGCGGGGACACTCCGCATCGAGCAAGCGACGCGCTGCGCCTGTCCGATGCCGGCTCTGCGCTGACGCGCCGTGTCGCCCGACGTTGCCAGCGTCATCAACGCAGGGTGCCCTCGGCGACCTTGCGCCCGCCCTCATAGGCGATGAACGACCTGTCTTTTTCCAAAACGTGGAACTGCTCGATGCAGCTCAGAGACACGGCAGCGGTTTCGCCTGGTTCGATCTTCTGCTGCGCTTTGGGAATGCGTACTGCACACATGACGTCCTTACTCTCACCGGAGAATCGCACCTGTGGGCGGTAGTTGTCGTAGATCGCGTTGTCGCGCCCTACCTTTCCCTGGCGCGTCAGCAAGGTGAGCGAGATCGGCACAGCGGCATCGGCGGGGTAGGTCACTACCGCATCTTGGGGATTGCCCGCCGTGGCAGAAAAACAAAAGGCCAGCAGTGCGAGTGCAAGAAGCGTACAGCGGCGGAGCGATTTCATTGGGCGGTCTGCCTTGTTGGGTGGGAAATGGCGCCTGAGCCGTGAACCAAACCGGCTCGGGCCGGTCTTGCCGGCATCGAGGCTCAGGCGTGTGGCCCGAGCATCAGGGTGTACGCGCGAATGCTAGCCGACCTGATCTGATCCTTGGTCATCGATTTGTTGCCGCGCACCGCCTCGGCAGGAACGAGCATGACCGTCGTCCGCCCATCGCCGGTGTTCCAGCCAAAAGCCACGAATTTCTTGTCGGCGAGGAACGACTGATCCCCGTCTTCGACATCCGAACACAGGATGCTGCCGTTCGGCTCGGTGTTGCTCGATGCGGTGACATGCACCAGGCCGATCGCGCTATCGACGAGCACCTGATCCCTGTGGCCGGCCGAATTGACCCTCCCTTCCACAACCGAAGCGGTGTGGCCGAGAGACACGAGATGACCGGCGACGATCGACGCCAGGTGCTTTTTGCGATCGAGTTTGCTCTTGCCTGTAATCATAGGGTGTCCTGTCGATCAGCAAGGATGCGTGGATGGAACCGGACCACGCATGGTGCCCGCTTGGATGACGCCTTGTCATACGGCTTCCGTTGGGTGTGCATGCCTCTTGCAGGTCAACGGGGGAAAGACCGTGTCTTGCCAGGAGACGTCGTCAGCATAGAAGGGCGATTTGTCCAGCGTGTATCGGTCATCACCGAGTGGCACTGCCCAAGGCGTTTCGACCATGGCCCCGCCCTCATCGTCTGGGACACGGAACAACACCGACAAGTCGATCGGCTGGAGACATGTGCTGCGGCGCCCGGCGTCTTGTTAGAGGGCAAGCGTTAGAGCGTCGCAGCGAGTGGCGCGGGAGATTTGCATCGTTTGTTAGGCGTTCTTCTCTGGCGCTGAACCAGGCCCAGCGTCTAAACCCGACGGGTCCGAGCCAAGCAGGTCCTCAAAAAGCATGGTCGCGTCATCTGGTTTGATTCCTGGATCAGCCATCTTATAGAGCGTGTCGAACACGGCCTCATAGGATGCCATGCGATAAAGGAGGGACAGGTCGCGCCTCGATGCTCCCAAAGAAAGCAGTCGTTCCAGGACAGGGCCGACATCCCCGAATGGACCATCGGGCTGCTGCTGCGATGTATTGATTACATTGTCGATCCAGACCTCCTGCATCGGCGAATTGATGATTTCGCTCCATAGTGAATCTAGGAACTCTTCGCGGCTTGGGTACTCATCAGAATCATTCATGTTGTAGTGGTCTTGTATGCCTAGGAGTGAGTTTTGTATCTGACGTCTGAGTTAAGCCGAGTCGCGAAGGGGCGTCGGCTTGAATAAATTGTTAGGCCCCGTAATAACGCAAAACAACACGCCACAAACGAGACCGATAAAGCCGCCAGCTACGAAATTGGCAAGATAGGGCTGCGAGCCAACGCCTAGAAGCATGAGACTGCCCGGTAGCGAAAATGTTCCGGCTATGGCAGCACCAGCGCATACACTGAGCCAGCTCAAATAGCCAGCGCGCCGAAGCCACGTGACGTAGGGTAAGCCGATAGCGACCATCGTTCCATATGCGATGGGTAGGCCGAAAGAAAAGTAGATTACAACGGCAATGGGCCAATCCTTGAGCCCTGGCAGCCCCTCCCGCACTAGAGCAGACGCCAGCGAGTACAGCAAGAATGCCACTGGCGCCCCGAGAGGAGCGATAAGTGCACCTAGCAGGATCGATCTTTTGGTCTGCAGTGAGTTCATGCCGACGGCCTAACACTGGAAATAAGCCGCGTGCCGTAGGCACGTCGGCTTGATTGACTGGTTAGGCCAGGATGGCCCAACGAAGGTGGGGCGCCGGAACGAGGTGCCGACGACCGTATTGTCTGGTGCTGCGTCCGATGCAGGGCTTGCCACGTTGACCATCCGTTGAGGTGACCTGCCAAGTGTCAGGCGGCGCGGTGGTTGGTGCAACCGGGAGCGCCAAGCCAAAGAAGAAGCCACACGCCTAACGCTTGAGATAAGCCGCATGCCGTAGGCATGTCGGCTTGATTGAATTGTTAGGCCGCGGCGCGCCGGAACTCAATGACATAGTTCTCTCCGGATACGCCAGCGACCCTCCCCACGAGATCGTCCCGCACGGCAAAGGTCTTGGGAATCTTGCTCCCATCTTCGCCGCGCTGTACACGATCCGGCTCCAGTGCGCGAGCAAGCACTAAGCGGACCATAGCGCCAGTGTCAAAGGCACGAACGACGTTGGTGCGAAATTCCGTATTGCCGGGACCTGACCAGCGATCAAAGCGGTCGCCGAATGCCAAGATGTTTGGCCCGTAGCCTTTGATGTGGTGATGATTCCAGAGGCTCACTACCAACGTGTCGTCATCGACCCACGAGCTCACGGACCAGTTGACGTTCTTGAGTGTGGCCCCGTAACGCCGGAATGCTTCAGAGATACCAAGCTTCATAAGCAGCCTAACACCTGAGTTAAGCCGCGCCGAGAAGCGGCGTCGGCTTGAATGAATTGTTAGGGCGCACCCGCTGCTTCACCCCTGATGGATATCTATCACGTGCCGAGGCTGGAACCATAGCTTCATGCCAGCCTGCAGCCGGTCTGTGCAGTGCGGGTCGTTGTCTAGCGCGCCCCGGTACCAGCCCGCCTTGCACTCCAAGACCTGTACCCACATGCGCTCGCCGTGCTCGACCTCCTCGCCGGACGCGTCAGGGCCCAGGATGTAGAACCGGAGCTTAGCTATGTCGCCGGGTGCGAGCCCACGGCGGGCTTCTGCATGCGGGATCCAGAACGACTCCGGGCTCTCGGCATGGGCCTCTTCGCCGTCCGATAGCCACCAGCCGTCGTGTTCTCTTGTAGCGAGTCGCGGTGTGCTCACCTGTGCGCCCTAACGCCTGAATTAAGCCGCGCCGCGTTGAATGAATTGTTAGGCGCCAAGCCCGGGTTCTCCGCGGTAGGGCGCCAAAAGAAGGTTGTGCACGTTGTTCAAGCGAGTCAGAAGGCTAGAAATTGAACTACTACGGGTTGATAGTTCTTTGGAAAGCGCCTGAAGTTCCTCCGAACTGCACGGCTGTCGCCGGAACATGACCAGCGAAGCCTGATGGGCAACATAGTCTCGATGAGGAATCTCGGCTTGGAGATCTTTGACAAGCTGAGAGTCTGAGCATGTCTTTGCGAAGACCTTCAGGAGTGTGCCAAGCGCTGCGTTGTCATAGTCGCTGCCCGTGAAGCCGAAGTGGAAGTCGCGACCCACGCGATGCTTGGCGATATTGAAGTAGTTACGCAAGTAAGTCTTTAGCAGTGCCTCGATAAGCTGGTAGCCGCCAAGCGTCAAGTTGGCGATCTCTTGATAGCTCTTTACTTCAAAATCCCGATCTGCGTCCATGGCGCCTAATGCTTGAATTAAGCCGCGCCGCGAAGCGACGTCGGCTTGAATGAGTTGTTAGGCCGGCGACGGCCGCGACCGGAGTAGAGATTGAATGTATGCCGAACTGGAGCCATCCCAGCCGCAGATGGCACATTGCCCTGAAATGAACTCATGTGGACACTTTGGAGTGCCATACAGAATATGAGCGCACTCTGGACAAAGCGATGACATGCTTGAAGCCGTTGCGATATATCGGCTCCCGCATTCATCGCACTTCCCAGAAGTTCTTTCCATTGCGGCCTAACTACTATGGGACCGTCCAAAAGCGGTGATGTCCCAAGTATCCACCAACGCCGGACGTCTGCAAAGCGGAAATTCCCACCCTGCATCAATGACTTGCCTTATGGTGGTCGCGGCTCCGTGCGCCAATGCTGGTTACGTTATCCAACGTTCGAGCTGGCGTATGAGTTACACCCATGACGATGAAGGCGTAACGGCGCATCAACCGCCGAGGTTGCTGGAGCAGGTGCGTGGCCGGTTGCGGCTTCGGCATTACAGCCTGCGTACCGAGCAAATGTCTGTTGGCTGGATGGGGCGCTTCATCCTAGTCAATGGTGAACGGCATGCAGCGCGAATGGGGTAGGCCGCGCAGATCCTCCGCATATGCCGTGGTGTCCAGAAAAGCAGCATAGCCGTGGGCGTTTTCGGTCCCGCGTCGGGACTGAAGTCCCTCCCACAGTGCAGTACCTGGACGCCATGAAGACCGCGGCAACCCACGGCCTTCATGGCAACGCTTCACCCCTCCAACATCGCCTTGTCCCGCACCGCCCCCTTGTCCGCACTGGTCGCAAGCAGTGCGTAGGCCTTCAGCGCCGTGCTCACCTTGCGCGGGCGCGGCTCAGCCGGCTTCCAGCCGCGTGCATCCTGTTCTGCACGGCGCGTGGCCAGCTCCGCGTCGGAGACCAGCAGGTCGATGCGGCGTTGGGGGATGTCGATGCGGATGCGGTCGCCGTCGCGGACCAGGCCGATGGCGCCGCCGGCGGCGGCTTCGGGCGAGGCGTGGCCGATCGACAGGCCGGAGGTGCCGCCGGAGAAGCGGCCGTCGGTGAGCAGGGCGCATTGCTTGCCCAGGCCCTTGGACTTCAGGTACGAGGTCGGGTACAGCATTTCCTGCATGCCGGGGCCGCCCTTGGGGCCTTCGTAGCGGATCACCACGACGTCGCCGGCCTGCACCTCGTCGGCGAGGATGCCCTTGACCGCGGCGTCCTGGCTTTCGAATACCTTGGCGTTGCCCTCGAACACGTGGATGGATTCGTCCACGCCGGCGGTCTTCACCACGCAGCCGTCCTCCGCGATGTTGCCGTACAGCACCGCCAGGCCACCCTCCTGTGAATAGGCGTGGGCGACGTCGCGGATGCAGCCGCTGGCGCGGTCGGCGTCCAGGCTCGGCCAGCGCGTGGCCTGGCTGAAGGCGACCTGGGTGGGGATGCCGGCCGGTCCGGCCTGGTAGAAGGTCTGCACGGCGGGGTCGTCGCTCTGGGTGATGTCCCACTGCGCGATGGCGTCGGCCAGGCTGCGGCTGTGCACGGTGGCCTGGTCGGTGTGCAGCAGGCCGCCGCGCGCCAGTTCGCCGAGGATGGCGACGATGCCGCCGGCGCGGTGCACGTCCTCGATGTGGTACTTCTGGGTGTTCGGCGCCACCTTGCACAGCTGCGGCACGCGCTTGGACAGGCGGTCGATGTCGCGCAGGGTGAACGGCACTTCGGCCTCCTGCGCGGCGGCGAGCAGGTGCAGGATGGTGTTGGTGGAGCCGCCCATGGCGATGTCCAGGGTCATCGCGTTCTCGAACGCTTCGAAGGTGGCGATGCCGCGCGGCAGCGCGCGCGGGTCTTCGGCGCCATACCAGCGGTGGCACAGTTCCACCGCGGTGCGGCCGGCCTTGAGGAACAGTTGCTCGCGGTCGGCGTGGGTGGCGACCACGGTGCCGTTGCCGGGCAGGGCCAGGCCCAGCGCTTCGGTCAGGCAGTTCATGGAGTTGGCGGTGAACATGCCCGAGCAGGAGCCGCAGGTGGGGCAGGCGCTGCGCTCGAACGCGGCGACCTTCTCGTCGGAGGCGGTGGGATCGGCGGCGATCACCATCGCGTCGATCAGGTCCAGGTTGTGGTCGGCGAGCTTGGTCTTGCCGGCTTCCATCGGCCCGCCGGAGACGAACACGGTGGGGATGTTGAGGCGCAGGGCGGCCATCAGCATGCCGGGGGTGATCTTGTCGCAGTTGGAGATGCACACCAGCGCGTCGGCGCAGTGCGCGTTGACCATGTACTCGACCGAGTCGGCGATGATCTCGCGGCTCGGCAGCGAGTACAGCATGCCGTCGTGGCCCATGGCGATGCCGTCGTCCACGGCGATGGTGTCGAACTCCTTGGCCACGCCGCCGACGCGCTCGATCTCGCGCGCGACCAGCTGCCCGAGATCCTTCAGGTGCACGTGGCCGGGCACGAACTGGGTGAAGGAATTGGCGATGGCGATGATCGGCTTGTGGAAGTCGGCGTCCTGCATGCCGGTGGCGCGCCACAGCGCGCGGGCGCCGGCCATGTTGCGGCCGTGGGTCGAGGTCTTGGAGCGATAGTCGGGCATGGGAGCAGCGAACGAGCGGGCGGGGAGGCTGGCGATGGTGGCGCGATCGGATCGTTGCTGCTGCAACCGTCCTGGGCGCCCACCGGTGGGCCGACCACGTTAGCACGCAGGCTGGCGCCGCCGCGCGCCGGCCGGGAGTGCGAAGCGGGTCGCAGACCCGCCTGCCTGCGCTTGGCAGACTGCGGAGGCCGGTGCGTCAGGGGGCGTAGGCCCGGCTCGCCCATCATGACCACAGGAGGTGTCCATGCTCCGGCATGTGCGTTCGTCGTCTTCCGCTGTTTCCTCCCCCACCCCGTCCCTCGCCTCCACCCCGGCCGATCCGGGCCGCCGCAGCGTGCTGCGCGCCGGTGTCGGCATCGCCGCCGGCGCCGCGCTCTGGGGCCTCGGCGGCCAGGCCCGCGCCGCGGGCTCGCTGCCGTTCGCCGGCCTCAACCTGTCTGGGCTGGCGTCCAACAACTTCGTGGACAACGCCGTCATCGACCGGCACTACCGCGACATCCGCGACCAGCACATCGCCGCCGCCGGTGCCTGCCCGCTGTTCCGCCTGCCCACCACCGCCGCACGCTTCAGCATCGGCCAGGGCATGCCGCTCAACGCCACGTATTGCGATCAGGTCGAGAAGGTGCTGAATCGGCTCGCGCAGCGCGGCAAGGTGGCGATCCTGGAGTTGCACGACTACATGCGTCTGCCGATCAAGGTCGCAAGCAAGTCCGGTTACCGGCGCGATGGCTCAGGGCAGTTGATCGGGCCGGACGGACGCGCGGTCACCGACCCCGCCGACCAAGCGGTGTGGAACGGGACCTACCGCAAAGGCAATTTCCTGTACCTGGCCTACTTCGATCCTGCCGACAATCTGCTCAAGCTCTACGAGTACCGCGTGATCGGCACGCCGGGCTGCACGCTGTACAACGCCGCCGGCCTGCCGGATCTGTGGAGCCGCATCGTGCAGCGCTTCCGCTCGCATCCGGCGATCTTCGGCTGGGGCCTGATGAACGAGCCCTACGAGGGGCCGGAGTACAACGCCGACGGCAGCAAGCTGGTGATGGCCGACCATTGGCTGCGCACCGCCACCGCCACCGCGGCGCGCATCTTCGATTTCGACCGGTCGCATTACGTGTTCGTCTGCGGCAACGAGTACGCCAGCGCCCGCCGGTGGAAAGAAGCGTCCAACGACCTGGACAAGATCCCCGACCCCTACGACCGCATCGTCTACGAGGCGCACAACTACCTCGACAACGAGGGCCGCGGAGGCGGCGCCTGGGCCAATCCCAATGAAACCGTCGCGCCGGATACCGGTATCGAGATGGTCATGCCGTTCATCGACTGGCTGGCGCACAGAGGCAAGCGCGGCTTTCTCGGCGAGCACGGCTATCCGGCCGGCAACGCCAGCGCGGAACTGGCGACCACGCGCATGCTCGCGCACCTGCAGGCCAACAACATCCCCAGCACGCAGTGGTGCTTCGGTCCCGGTTGGCCGGACAACGACGTGCTGGGCATGAGCCGCGACGTCGGCATGGACATCCAGGTGAAGTCCAACATCGCCGCGGTGCAGCCGTATTTCGACGCGCGCCTGTCCAGCTACGTGCCGCCGCCGCCGAAGAGCTGACGCGTCGCGCGTGCGTCCGCAGTGATGCCCAACCGCCGGCTGCGGGTTTCCGCGGCCGGCGGAACCGGGCATCATCGTGGCTGGACTCAGGAAGACGTTGCCATGAAAAGGTCGAAGACGACCGCGTTGTTGCTGATGAGCGCCGCGCCGTTGCTGTTCACCGCGTGCGGGCGCGAGCCGGAAGCGAAGGCGCAGGAAGGCCTGTACACCTCGGTGGACGCCTGCGTGGCGCAGACCCACGACATCGCCACCTGCCGCGAGGCCTTCGCGCAGGCGCAGAAGCAGGCGGCCGAGCAGGGACCCAAGTACGCCAGTCGCGAGCAGTGCGCGCAGGACTATTCGCAAGATCGCTGCGTGGAGCAGCGCGACAGCCACGGCCATTCCTTCATCGGGCCGATGATGACCGGCTTCTTCCTGTCGCAGATGCTCAACAACAACCGCGCTGCCGGTTTCAATGCGGCCCCTGCCTACCAGGACCGGCAGAACCAGTGGCAGCGGCCGGCGTCCTATTCCGGCGGTGCCGGTGCGGCGGCCGCCAGCGGCACGATGCTGCGCGGCAACCAGACCATGACCCACATCGGCGCCACGCCGAACCGTGCGGTCACCGTCAGCCGCGGCGGTTTCGGCGAATCCGCCGGTGGACGCGGCTTCGGCAGCTGAGTACCGCTTTTTCTCTCTTCGCACGAGACCCCGCATGAAACGCATCGCGATCGTCGAGCGCGGCGACTGGCGCGCCCAGGCCGCGGAGTACGGTTTCCGCTTCCACACCATCGACGGCCAGCGCTACTGGGACGAACGCGCCTACTACGCGTTCAGCCTGCGCCAGATCGAACGCGACCTGGAAGATCCCAGCGCCGAACTGCACGCGATGGCGATGGGCCTGCTCGACGAGATCGTCGCCAGCGAGGAGCTGATGCAGCGGCTGGCGATCCCGCCGGCGTTCCGCGACTGGATCGCGGACAGCTGGCGGCGCCGCGAGCCGCATCTGTACGGGCGCCTGGACCTGGCCTACGACGGCCGCGGTCCGGCCAAGCTCTACGAACTGAACTACGACACGCCGACCTCGCTGTTCGAGTCGGCGTTCTTCCAGTGGCAGTGGCTGGAGGACCAGCGCGCGCAGGGCCGCCTGCCGGACGACGCCGACCAGTTCAACTCCATCCACGAAGCCTTGCTGGAGCGCTTCGCCGCGCTCGCCGGCGGGCTGCCGCCGCCGCTGTACTTCGCCGCGGTGCGCGACTCGGAAGAGGACCAGGGCACGGTCGCCTACCTGCGCGACTGCGCCGCGCAGGCCGGCGTCGCTGGCGAGCTGATCGCGATCGAGGACATCGGCTTGTCCAGCGACGGCCGCTACACCGATCTGGACGACACGGTGATCGGCGCGCTGTTCAAGCTGTATCCGCTGGAGGACATGTTCGCCGAGCGCTTCGGCCAGGCGCTGCCGGGATCGGGCCTGCGCCTGCTGGAGCCGCCGTGGAAGGCGTTGCTCAGCAACAAGGGCATCCTGCCGCTGCTGTGGGAGCGCCATCGCGGCCATCCGAACCTGTTGCCGGCCGCGTTCGATGACGGCAGCGCATTGCCGCCGGGTTGGGTGCGCAAGCCGCTGCATTCGCGCGAGGGCGCCAACATCGTGCTGCACCTGGACGATGGCCGCGTGCTGGAGAGCGACGGCCCCTATGCCGGGCCCTACATCCGCCAGCAGGCGCATCCGCTGCCGGCGTTCGAGGGTCGCTACCCGATGGTCGGCAGCTGGATCGTCGGCGACCGCGCCTGCGGCATCGGCATTCGCGAGGATGATGGCCCGATCACAAGCGACAGCGCGCGGTTCCTGCCGCACGCCATCGTCGAGGACGCGCGAACGGGTGTGCTGTATGCGTGAGTCGGTGTCGCGCGCCGATGCGGCGTCGCCTGGCGCGCCGCACCGGCATCGCAACGACGGAACACCCTTGGCTGCCTATGCGGACCAGGTGGCGGTGCGCTGCCATCGCTGTGGCGCGCCGGGGTGGGTGCTGGCGCAGTGGGAGCCGTATCGCTGGCAGGCGCGATTCCGTTGTGGCCAGTGCGCTACTGGGCTGGACAGCGACGCCGACGACTGGGTGGGAGCCGTGCAATTGGAAGGCCATCGCGCCTGCGGCCATTGCGGACACAAGTGGGTGCGGGTCCGTGCGACGTCGACCGGTGCAACCCCGGTGCCCGCGAACTTGCCCGGGCGTTGCGCGCATTGCGGGAAAAGCAGCGCGGTGGCCGTCACCACGTACCGCGTGCGCGACGGCTCGCCCCACGATCCGCATTTCGGCATGCCGCTGGCGCTGGTCGCGCCGACCCGCGCCGGCCTGCTGTGGGCCTACAACCCGCGCCATCTGCAGGAGTTGCAGGACTACGTGGCGGCGACGCTGCGCGAACGCCGCGGCCTGTTCGGGCGCTCGATGGTGGCGCGGTTGCCGGCGTGGATGAAGCTGGCGCGGCATCGGCCGCTGATGCTGCGCACCTTGCAGCGTCTGCAGCAGGCCAGTGCGCAGCTGCCGTCGGTGCCTGCGGCGGCAACGTAGCGGCGGCGTCTGCGGTTTCATTCTTCGCCGTGAATGCGGCCGGCGCAGTCGCGCCACGCGCGACGCATGCGAAATGTCTACGATGTGATACTCGTCACGATTGACCGGGCTTGCCCGTCTGACGAAGATCGACATCGGGGAGTGCTGCGGGGGCCGGCATGTCTGCATCTCGTATTCGCGCCAGAGTGGTGGTGCTGCTGGCGTGCGTCGCAGCCAACTGCAGTGCGTGCGCGGTGGTGACGGTCTCCACCGCGCGAGAGGACGTGGTCGTGCGTGGCCTGTTCGGCGCACGCATCGCCACGACGGGATTGGCCCCTGTGGCGATCCGTTCGCGCGGGCTGGGAATTTCGCAGACCCCGCGCGCGTGGACGCTGGGCTGGCACGCCGAAACCGCGATCTATGCTCCCCCGGATGCGGACGCATGCCGCATCGTGCTGATGTCCAATACCGAAGCCGAGGTCCGCCGCCTGCTTGCGATCCTGCAGGCCGGCGGTGGCGATCTGTCTCAGCTCTGCATCGCATCACAGGAGGTGTCACGATGAAAACGTCTCTGGCTTGTTTCTCTGTTCTGCTGTTGGGCGGCTGCGCGCATCTGGAGCAGGCGCCGTTGGTCTATGCTTCAAAAACCACCTTCGGTGTTGACATCTCTAGTGCCTCCACCGAAAACCCAGGGATTTCTATGAATGTAGGCTACAAACAAGTGGACGCCGCATATGTGCCGGTGGCTGTGGCGCGTGCATGTCGCGAACCACGGATTGGTAGCCCCAGCACTCCGCAGACCGGCAGTCCCAGCACTTTTATTGGTTCCTGTTCTGGCCCGCAATATGATCTGAAAATAATATCGGGCAGCTCGAAGCGTGGAAGTACGGACAAAGAAGGAGCAGGTGAGAGCCGGGCGGACAAGGCGGTACAGTACATCAATGCATTCCGTCGCTACGCGGACGCCGCTAGTAATGCGAAAGCTGCTGGTCAGAAGGTAGAAGAAATCGATGCCGAACTCAGTCAAAAAGAGCAAAAATGGAAAACTCTTTCGGTGCAGAAAGCGCAATACGATGCGGCTGTGGAGCGCAATAATAAGCTGCCTATATCTCGACAGGATTCAGAATCTACTACGTTTGACACGGAAGCAATGGCTTCAGTTGATAATACTCCGGAAATCCAGCGCCTCATGCTATTGCCCAGCGACTTGGCGTTCATGCGTGACTATTCAGAAATAGTAAAGGGGTTGAAGGAGAAGCGGCAGTTAGCCAATGAAGATTATGAAAGCAAGAAGAGCCTGGTGTCAGCACTGGAGGCCGAGGCGGCTGCAGCTAAGGCTTTCATTAGCCAGAACGATCGTGGCGACGCTTACTCAGTCTTCGGTAGCTTCGATGGCGCCAGCGACGCCGACAAGGAAGGCGCATCGATCGGTCTCGGGAAAATGTTCTCTACCGGAGTGGCTTCACAGAACCTTTCCGAGGCCACAGCTATCGCTCTGTGCTACAAGGCTGCTGCGCGCCTAGCCGAAAAGCTCCCACAGAACGAGTTGATCGAAGTCTTGAAAGACTGCCGCGAGCGCCTGGCGTCGCGTTAGCGTGAGGCGTGGAGCACGCCGCTGGCCCGATGCTGATGCAGCCCCTGGCCGGCGTTGCGTTGCGGCCTACAGCAACCCGTCGCGCTTCACCGCCAGGTAGCGCTCGATCAGGGCGGCGGGCAGTTCCTCGCCGGTGACGTCGAGCACCATCACGCCGTGGCTGCGCAGTGCGTCGTGCGCGGCGCTGCGTTGTTGCAGGTAGCGCGCCACCGCGCCGGCCTGCACCGCCTGCGGCAGCTCGTGCACGTCCTCCGCCAGCGCCTGGTCCAGTTCGCGCTCGCGCAGGCTGGCCACGCACACCAGGTGGCGGCGCTGCAGCAGGCGCACGGCGGCCAGCAGGTCTTCGATGTCCTCGTCGCGCACGTTGCTGACCAGCATCACCAGCGCGCGGCGGCGCTGGCGCAGCGACAGTTCGGTGGCCGCGGTCAGGTAATCGGTGGCCACCGGCTGCGGCTGCAGGTCGTAGCTGGCGCGCAGCAGCACGTCGACGGTGGCCATGCCGCGCTGCGGCGCCACCCAGCGCGCGTCGCCGCCGCTGGCCATCATGCCCACCGCGTCGCCCTGGCGCAGCGCCAGGTACGACACCACCAGCGACGCGTTGAGCACATGGTCGAAGTGCGACAGGCCGCGCTCGCTGGCCAGCATGCGTCGCCCGGTATCGATCAGCATCAGCAACTGCTGGTTCTTCTCGTCCTGGTACTCGCGCGAGATCAGCTTGCGTGCCCGTGAGGTCGCTTTCCAGTCGATCTGGCGCAGGCTATCGCCGACCCGGTATTCGCGCATCTGGTGGAAGTCGGTGCCTTCGCCGCGGCGCCGCTTCAGGTGCGCGCCGACCAGGCGCGAGGCCTGTTCGGCGCTGAACAGGGCGAAGCGGGTCAGCGGCGCGAAGTTCGGATACACGCGCACGGTCTGTGCGGACCCGGCCAGGCGCTGCTGCCACCACAGGCGCCAGGGCGCATGCAGGCGCAGGTGGGTGCCGTCGAAGACGAAGCGGCCGCGCGCGGTCGGACGCAGTCGATAGCGCACCTGGGTCTGATGCGCGGCGGGCAGGGTCATGCGCTGCGGCAGGCCCTGCAACTCCCAGCCGCTGGGCACCAGGTCGAACAGGTCCACGCGCTGGCGCTGCGCGCTGTCCAGGTGCAGCACCACGTCGCGCTGCACACCCAGCGGCAGCGCTTCGGGCAGCTCGCGGCGCACCTGCGGCGTCGGCCGGCGCCACAGCCGCCACGCATCCAGCGCCGCGACCAGGGCGATGCCCGCTGCGACCGCGTGCCAGCTCCACAGCGGCAGCCAGCCCAGCGCCACGGCCAGGCCGTACAGCGCCCACAGCGCGAGCAGGGCCAGCAGGAGCGGGGCGGGTCTCATTGGGTGGCCGGGATTGGGGAGTGGGGAGTGGGGATTCGTAAAGGCGCGCAATGGGGTCTGCAGCGCTGCGTGGCGCTGCGACGGGGTCGGGACACAGGGAGTGCGGTACAGCAGATCGACCAAGACGCTTTGACGTCAGCGGCATGCGCCGCCGCAGCGCTCCGCTGTTGCCAATCCCCAATCCCGACTCCCCACTCCCCGCTCATTTCCGCGGCGCCTCCACCTTGGCCAGCAACCCACCGAGGGCGTCGTCGGCGCTCTGGCCTTCGATCTGCAGTTCCGGGGCCAGGGCGATGCGGTGGCGCAGGGCCGGCTTGGCCACGTCGCGGATGTCGTCGGGGATGACGAAGTCGCGGCCGGACAGCACGGCCTGCGCGCGCGCCGCGCGGACCAGGGCGATGCTGCCGCGCGGGCCGGCGCCAAGCGCAATGCCGGGCCAGCGGCGGGTGGCGGCGACGATGCGCACGGCGTAGTCGATGACCTGCGGGTCGACGGCGATGGCCGCGGTGCCGGTCTGCATCGCCACCACGTCCTCGGCGCCGAGCACGCGCGGCACCTGCGACAGGTCGAAGTCGCCGGCGCTGCGGCCGCTGGTGACCGCGGCGACCATGCGCGCCTCGTCTTCCAGTTGCGGGTAGTCGATCAGGATCTTCAGCAGGAAGCGGTCCAGCTGCGCTTCCGGCAAGGGGTAGGTGCCTTCCTGCTCGACCGGGTTCTGCGTGGCCAGCGCCAGGAACGGCGGCGCCAGCGGGAAGGCCGTGCCTTCGATGGTGACCTGGCCTTCCTGCATCACTTCCAGCAGCGCCGACTGGGTCTTGGCCGGGGCGCGGTTGATCTCGTCGGCCAGCAGCAGGTGGGTGAACACCGGGCCGCGGCGGATCTTGAAGCTCTCGGTCTTGGGGTCGTACACGGCGTGGCCGCTGACGTCGCTGGGCATCAGGTCCGGGGTGAACTGCACGCGTGCGTAGTTCAGTTCCAGGGCCTGCGCCAGCGCGCGCACCAGCAGGGTCTTGCCGAGGCCGGGCACACCCTCGATCAGCACATGCCCGCCGGCCAGCAGCGCGATCAGGATCTGCTCCAGCACGTCCGGCTGGCCGATGAAGGCGTGGCCGACCGCGGCGCGGATCGCCTCGGCGCGTTCGATCAGGGCAGGGCCGGCGAGCGGCGCGACGGCGTCGGAGGAGGCGGTGGTCATAACTGGTTTCTCATCTGGACGAGGAGGCGGATGCGCTCGCGCAAGGCGGCGGGTTGATTGGGCGGCGGCGGCTGCAGCGCCTGTTCGACCTGCGTCACCGGCAGCTGCAGGCGTTCGGCGATGGCGGCGGCCTGGGCGGGGCCCTCCAGCGCGGCGGCGATCGGCGCGCGCCGGCACAGCCGCGCCAGGAACGCCTCGCGTACCGCCGCGTGCAGCAGGTCGGCGCGGCCGTAGCGCAGCAGGTGTTCGCCGCTGGCGCGCACGTGTTCCAGCAGCGAACGGCGATCCTCGGCCGGCGGCGCGAGCAGCGGCCCGAAACGCTGCATGCGCGACCACAGCCAGGCCAGCAGGACCAGCAGCGCGGGCAGCCAGGCCGGCCAGCCGCGGGTGAACAGGGTGCGCCACAGCGATGGCAGTTCGGCCGAATAGATCAGGTGGATGGTGCCCTGGCCGTAGTTCGGCCCCAGCACCTGCCGTGCCAGCAGGCGGTTGCCGGCCTCGCGCAGCCCGCCGCTGCGCAGCACCGGATCGTCTTCTATCGGCGAGTCCTCGAACATCTTGCCGAGCCGGTCGTCCTGGTTCTCGAGGAAATCCAGCTCCGACAGCACGTCCACGCTGCCGTCGCCGTAGGGCACGCGCGCGAACACGAAGTCGTCGTCCTCGCCGCTCCACCAGTTGTCGGGCGTGTCCGGATCGATGTGGAAGCGGCGACCGTCGCAGAACACCTTCTGCGGCGCCGCGCCCGGCACCGCCATGACCAGACAGTCGTCCGGGCTGCGCGCCTCGACGGTGATGTCCAGCGCTTCCAGGATCGGCACGTCGCCGCGCTTGACCTCTGCGGTGGGCGTGCGCAGCACCAGATGTCCGCCATGCTCCACCCAGTCCAGCAAGGCGTCGCCGTCGGCCTTGCCGAGCATGCGTGGGTCGCCGTACAGCACCACGCTGTCGTGCGGGCGCAGGCGCATCGCCTCCAGGTCCAGGCGTTGCCGCGACTCGGCGCGCACGCCGTCGGCGCGCAGGGTCTGGCGCAGCGCGTACAGCGGGTTGTAGGCCGCCTCGCCGCGCGGCGGCAGCACGATCTCCCGCTCGGCGCGTTCGTAGCGGCCGAAGAACCAGGCCGCGCCGACGCTGACCAGCAGCAGGCCGACCAGGAAGATCAGCGCATTGCGCGTGCCGCTGTTCATGCCTGCCACCGGAACTGGCGCTGCAGGTCGTCCACCAGCGCGTCGAAGGCGCCGTCCTCGGGCAGCCGGCCTGCATAGGCGGCGTGCTGCCAGACCCGCACCATGCGCGCGAACAGGCTGCGGTCGGTGTCATCGGGCAGGCGTTGCGCGGCGCGCAGGCACTGCGCCTCGGTGGCGCTGGGCGGCAACACCAGGTCGGCGCGCTCGCACAGCGTCGCCACGCTGGCCCGGTACAGCAGCGCCAGCGCGTCGCGGTGGCGGCCTTCGCGCCAGGCGCGTCGTGCCACCGTCGCCACGTCATCGGGCAGCGGTTGCGGCGCCAGCACCGGCGTGTGTTCCGGCGCCGCCGGCACCGTTGCACGTCGGCGTCCAGCGCCGCGCATCCACGGAAGCCAGTGCCTGGCGGTCAGCAGCAGCACCAGCAGCAGGATGCCCGCCAGCACCCACATGCCCCACTTGCCGACGAACGCGATGGCCTGGGCGGCGGCCTTCATCCATTTGCCGAACGCGGTGAGGTCGTGCTGCTTGTCGTCCGGCTTGGGCGGTTCGTCGGGATTGCGCTTTTTCCAGTAGCCGATGGTGCGCTTGGCGGTCAGCAGAGGATCGGCGTAGGCGCGGTCGGCGGCGCGGGCGAAGCGCGCATCGGCGGCGGGCTCGGTGTCGAACACCTCATCCAGCGGGACCGGGCGCGCGCCGTGGTGGTGGCTGTCGGCAGCGGACTTGCTGTCGGTGTCGGCATCCGCATCTGCATCACTGTCAGTGTCCGCGTCGGCATCGGTCCCGTCATCGCGTCTGGCGTCGGCGGGAGCATCCTGCTCCGCCGCCGTCTGCACCGCCGTGTCGTCGGCCGCCGGCTGCGCACGCAGCGCCACGGCCGGCGCGGCGAGCAGGGCCACGCACAGCAGCGCCAGCGGCGCGGCGGCGCGCAGGCGCGCGGCCATCCGCCGCAGCGCCATTTCCACGTCCCAGGCTTCGAGCTGGGTGCGCCGGTTGAGGTACAGGCCGAAGCCGGCGCCGACGAAGAACGGTTCGATCAGGGTCATCGCCAGCCAGGCGATGGCATTGAAGCCGATGTCCGCCCATACCGGGGTCTGCTGGCCGATCAGCGACCAGGCCGCGCGCGCGGTTTCCGGCAGCAGGTCGATGGGCACGAACAGGAAGATCGTGGCGATGCAGGCCAGGCTGAGCATGCCTTCGAACGTGGCGAAGACGCTGGCCATCAGCAGCGCATGGCCGTAGATCGCCCCGCCCAGGGTGCGGCGGCGCTCGCGCTGCTGGCTGGCGCTCGCGCCTTCCAGTAATTCCAGCGGCATGAACACGCTGCGCGCCGGACTCAACCGGCGCCAGGTCAGGTAGCCGATCAGGGTGCGCCAGCCCCAGGCGCCCTGCGCGCGCACGGTGTCGCGCACGCGCGGCACGTCGCCGAACACCGCGCGCGAGATCACGAACAGCGGGATCCGGTCCAGCACCGGCTTCAGCCACCACAGCAGCAGCGGTGCCAGCCACAGCGCATCGATCGCCCAGGCGCCGAGGTTGAGCACGGCGAACAGCGGCAGGGTGACCAGCAGCCACGGCTTCCAGATCGCCCCGGCGTGGCGGCGGACCAGGGCGCTGCCCAGTTCCATCGCTTCCCAGGCCGAGCGTGCGCGCAGCACCACGTCCAGGCGCTCAATCCGCATCGCTGGCCTCCGCCCGGCCGCGCCCGCCGCGCCACAGCCACGCCAGCACCAGCGTCCATAGCGCCGCCGACACGCTGTACTTGACCCACGCCGGCACGGTCGCGATGGACGACCAGAACGCCTCGATGAAGGCGGCCACCAGCAGCATCGCGGCCACGCCCAGGCACAGCCGCGCGCCGATCTTGCCGCCTTCCACCAGCGCATCGATGCGCCGCCGCCGTCCCGGCGCCAGCACCTTCAGGCCGAGCTGCAGACCGGCGCCGCCGGCGATCACGATCGCGGTCAGTTCGAACGGCGCATGCCCGGCAACGAAGCGCCAGAAGGTGACACCGTAGCCGATCTGGTGCAGGTGCCCGGCCACCGCGCCGATGGTGATGCCGTTGAACAGCAGCACCAGCACCGTGCCCAGTCCCGCCAGCAGGCCACTGGCGAACGTGCGCAGGCCGATGCTGATGTTGTTCATGATGTAGTGGCCGAACATCTGCCAATCGGTGCCGCTGTCGCGGCCCAGCTTCTGTGCGCTGGCGGCCGGGTCGTACATGCGCTCGACCTGGGTGACCTGCATCGGGTCCATCAACCCGTGGATCAGTTCCGGACGGAACTGCAGCAGCACGAAGATGGTCACCAGCGGCACCACGAACAGCGCGGTGGCCGCCGCCATGTAGCCGGCCTGGCTGCGCACCAGCTGCGGGAATTCGGCGAACAGGAATTCCGCCACGCGCCGCCAGCGTGGCCGCGGCGCCCGGTACAGGACGGTGTGGCCCTGCTGCATCAGATGCTGCAGGCGCGCGGTGACCTGCGGGCTGTAGCCGCGCCTGCGCGCCAGCGCCAGCTGGTGGCACACGCGCCGGTAGCGCGCCGGCATGTCCTCGTCGGCGAGCGGCGTCGGCTGGCCTGGACTCGTGATCGGGGGCGGGATCGGCGGCGCGGCGGTCTCGCTGGCGTCGCTGGCGGTACCGGCCTTGTTCGGCGCCGACGTGCGCGCGCTGCGCTGCAGCCAGGCCTCGAACACCTGCCATTCCTGCTGATGGCGGAGGACGAACTGTTCCTGTTTCATCGGCGGCCCAGCAACCAGTTGGCCATCGCGTACAGGCGCAGCACCCCGGCCTGGCCTGGCGTGTCGGTCAGCGGCTGCGCCAGCGCGGCCAGTTCCAGTTGCCGCTCCGGGGTGAGCCGCGGCGCGCGCTCGGCGAAGGCGATCAGCGCCGCTTGTTCGGCCGGCAGCAGCGGCCGCGGCGGCGCGAGCGCGCTGGCGATCGGCGGCAGCGCCTCGTCCTCGCGCGGCGGCTGGTGCACCACCAGCGTGCCGGCGACCAGGTCGCCCAGGCGCCGCGAATGGGTGTCGAACAGGCAGGCGATCAAACCGACGGCATAGCCGAACGGCAACATGTCCACGGTGCGCAGCAAGTTGCGGGTGATCGCGGCCATCCAGCCCACCGGCGCACCGTTGCGCGCCACCACGCGCAGGCCCAGCGCCTGCTTGCCCAGGGTCTGGCCGCGCCAGCCCTCCAGCACGATCGGGTACGCCCAGAACACCAGGAACATCGCCACCAGGTACAGGCCCTGGCCGAGGCCGCCGAGCAGGCCGAGGAACATGCCCATGGCGGTGAGCAGGGCGAAGCGCAGCGCCAGGTCGATCAGCCAGGCCAGCGCGCGCGGCACCGCACCGGCGGCCGGCAGATGCAGCGGCACGCCCTCGGGGGTGATGACTTCGCGGTAGGTATCGAGCATGCCGCTTACCGCCGCCAAGTGGTGCGGCGGACACGGGCACCTGCGATGTGGGGAGGCCGTCCTTCCGTTCGGCCGGCTGCCTGTGGCGGCATGCTGCTCTCGACTGCGTCCTGCTCCGAAGCGGCACTTTAGCCGGCGTGGCGTGAATTGCCCAGCACGCCGGCGGCGCCGATCAGCGTACCGTGCCGCCGTCGCGCTGGCGCCCGGAGAACAGCTTGCGCACGCCGGCGACCAGCGCCATCAGGCCGACCAGCAGCAGCTTCCAGGCCTTGGCCAACAACAGGCCCAGCTTGGCGAACAGGCCGGCCTTGGCCGCCAGGCCGCCGCCGATCAGCGTGGCCAGGCCGTAGCTGGCGATCTTGTCGGTGGACGGGTTGTGGTCGGCATAGCGGGCGCCGCTGTCGAACTCGGCCATCGGCAGCAACTGCTGCATGCCCTCGCGCACCTGCGCCAGTTCGCCCATGCCCGAGACCGCATTGAGGCTCAGATAGCCATGCCGTCCGAGCACGCGGATGTCGTAGTTGAGGGTGTGCTCGCGCTCGCCGGCGAACGCGAGCTCGCGGGCCCAGTACAGCTTCTTGCTGCCGGTGTCGTAGCGCGGCGGCACCGCCCAGCCGATCAGGTCGACCTGCTCGTAGCCGGCCTTCTTGCGCTGCGCGTTGGACTCGCGCGTCTCCTCCTGCATGTCCTTGAGCATGGCCTGGTAGTCGATCTTGCTGGCGTCCTCGTCGGACACGTAGCCGTCATCGGAGTAGGTGACGACCACTGCCCAGCTGCCCTTCTCGTCGAGCGCGGGCTGGCGCGGCACGATCAGGCCCAGCACGTCGTCGTCGGGCGGGTTGCCCCAGTAGCTCTCCAGCACCCTGCGTGCGTCGGTCTTGTCCAGGAAGCGGAATGCCGGGCCGAGGTCGAAGTGCACCTTGGCCTGCGGCAGTTCGATATGCCCGTCGCGGAAATGCAGCGTGCCGACGAACTGCTCGGCGGTCATGTCCGGGCCGCTGTCCTGGGCCAGGGCCGGGCCGGCGGTGGCGCACAGCGCGCAGAAAAAAGCGGCCAGCAGGCCGCGCAGCGAGATCTTGATCATCGGCGATTCCATTCGTTCGGTGGCGTCCCCACGCCAGAGGCGCCTAGTGTCGCGCAAGCGTGCGGCGCACGCCAGCCGCGACGCAGGTGCCGCAACGACCGCAGTGGCCTCAGCCGTTGCCGGTGAGGTAACGGTCCTTCAGCCGCACGTAGTGCTGCGCCGAGTAGTGCAGGCTCTCGATCTCCTTGTCGCTGAGCATGCGCGCCTTGCGCGCCGGATTGCCCAGCCACAGCTCGCCCTCGCCGACGGTCTTGCCTGGGCCAACCACCGCACCGGCGCCGACGAAGCCGTACTTCTTCACCGTGGCGCCGTCGAGGATGCAGGCGCCCATGCCGATCAGGCACAGGTCCTCGATGGTGCAGGCATGGATGATGGTGCCGTGGCCCACGGTCACGTCCGCGCCGATCAGGGTCGGGTAGCCGGCCGCATTGAACGGGCTGTGGTGGCTGACGTGGATGATGGTGCCGTCCTGGATGTTGCTGCGTGCGCCGATGCGCACGTAGTTGACGTCGCCGCGGATCACCGTGCCCGGCCACACCGACACGTCGTCCTCCAGCACCACGTCGCCGATCACGGTGCAGGCCGGGTCGACATAGACGCGCTCGCCCAGCTGCGGAGTCGTGTCGAGGTAGGGGCGGATCGGGGACATGCTGCTCTCCGGCGATGGGCGGCCGGCGGCCACGCGGGCGCCGATGATAGCGCGGCGCCTGGCGCCGGCTGCCGCCGGTGGAGCGCCCGAGCGGCTGGGCGACGCACGCGATTGTGCGATAAACGCACCGACAATCGATATTCGCACTTGAATGGTGCAGTGCGATAAAACTAGCGTTGCCGCTGTTCCGGCGCCTGACCGTGCGCGACGCGTGCCCCGCTGGCGGCCGCGGCGCCGCCCGCCGCCGGTGCGGTCCCGATTCTGTTGGAGATGGTGCATGTCCTGTGCGTTTTCCTGCGGCCTGGCCCTGCTCGCGGCCCTGCTTCCCGGTGCTGTGTGCGCCTACCAGGCCGAGCCGCCGGCGCCGGAGCGCAGCGTGCTTACCGTGGACCGCTATGCCGACGACGACGCCCCCGGTTCCCTGCGCTGGGCGATCACCACCGCCAACCAGGCGCCCGGCCGCTACCGCATCGAGATCGCCGCGGTGGGCGCGCCGCCGTACGTGATCCGCCCGCGCGCACCGCTGCCGGCGCTGCAGGGGCCGCTGCAGGTGGTGGGCCTGGCGCGGGCGCACGACGGCCAGTACATCGCCATCGACGGTGCCGGCTACATCCACGGCAAGGGCACCGCCGCCTGCGCGGGCGCGGAAAAAGGCCAGTTCGGCACCAACGTGCGCAGCACCACGCTGCCCGGCCTGGTGCTGCGCGATACCCATGGCGTGGAACTGAGCGGCCTGGAGATCCGCAACTTCTGCATCGGCGTGCTGCTCAGCCGCGCCAGCGACAATGTGCTGCGCGACAACCGCATCGTCGCCAACCACGGCGGGGCCGGGGTGATGCTGACCGGCGACGACGGCAACGGCCAGTCCACCGCCACCACCACGGTGCGCAACCGCATCGAGCGCAACACCTTCCTCGACAACGGCGACGGCCTGGAACTGACCCGCGGCGCGGCCTGGAACCTGGTGGCCGACAACGTGTTCCGCTCCACCGACGCCAATCCCGAGCCCTCGCAGGGCATCGAGATCCTGTGGGGCAACGACAACACCGTGCTGCGCAATCGGTTCGAGCGCTATTCCGACGGGCTGCAGATCAACTGGGGCAACCGCAACACCATCGCCGACAACGACTTCGCCGGCAATTCGATCGGGGTCAGCGTCACCGGCCGCGACAACCTGATCGAGGGCAACCGCCTGATCGGCAACGGCATCGGCATCGCGGTACGCCCGCAGCCGCGCAGCGAGCCCAACCGGTTCAGCGCCAACCTGCTGTCCGGCAATGGGTTGAAGATCGAACGCTGTTTCGCCGGCGGCGCCTGCGCCCCGGGCCAGCCGCGCGGCGCCATCGTGTTCGGCGTGCCGGGCCTGGAGCATGCACCCTTTGTCGGCTCGCGCGGCATCGGCGTCGATCCCGACCCGCGCAAGCGCGCGGCGATCTGCGGCGCTGCTGCGCCCGACGGTTGCCAACCGCCGCCCAACTTCGGCCAGGCCGCTCCGCAGTTGCGCGCGATCGAGCGCGGCGCCGGCGTGCCGCAGGTGCAGGGCAGCTTCGTCGGCCGTCCCGGCCATCTCTACACGGTGGAGCTGTTCGGCAACCGCCGGCCCGGCGACGACGAGGCCGAACGTTATCTGGGCCGCGTCGAGGCGCAAGTGGATGCACAGGGAAAGGGCCGCTTCGCGCTGCCGCTGGAGGGCGACGGCGCGGCGTTGGCCACGCTCACCGCCACCGTCACCAGCGACGACGGCGCGACCTCGCCGCTGAGCGCGCCGCTGGCGGTGAAGCCATGAGCCGCGCTGCATCCGCTGGCGCTCGCGCGCTGCGACGCGTGCCGTCGGTGCCGGCCTGGTCGCTGCTGGCCGCCGCCGTCGCCTACGTCCCGGCGATCGCCACCGCACAGGACGCCACCGACCTGGCGCACAGCACCTTGACCGGCGACTGGGACGGCACGCGCAGCGACTGGCTGCAACGCGGCGTCAACGTACGCGGCGACTACGTCGGCGAAGCCATGGGCGTGGTCGACGGCGGCCGCGGCGAGCGCGGCGCGCGCTATGCGCAGCAGGTGCGGCTGGGCGTGGACCTGGACCTGGCGAAACTCGCCGGCAGGGGCGGCGGCGCGTTGCACGTGACCGTGAACGACCGCCGCGGCCGCAGCACCTCGGCCGACCTGCTCGGCAACCGCTTCCCGATCCAGGAAGCCTACGGCGGCCAGTTCACCCGGCTGACCGAACTGAGCTACGACCGCCGCTTCAACGACGGGCGCAGCTACGTCAAGGCCGGCTTCTATGCGATGGGCAACCAGTTCGGCGCGCACACGCTGCTGACCAACTTCGTCAACGCCGCGTTCTGCGCGCATCCGCTGGCGATGTCCGGCAACAGCGGCTGGTACAACTATCCGAATGCGCGCTGGGGCGCGGAGGCGGCGCAGCAACTGACGCCGGCGACGAACCTGCGGGTCGGCTGGTTCCAGGTCAATCCCAGCACCAACAACAACGTGCACACCGCGTTCGACCTGGACGCGCGCGGCACCACCGGCTCGCTGTTCCCCGTCGAGCTCACCTGGACGCCGGGCGCCGGCGGCGCCTATCCGGGCACCTACAAGTTCGGCGGCTACTACGACTCCTCGCGGGTGCCGCGCAAGGGCCTGGATCCGCGCGCCACCACCGGCCGCGACGGCGCCTACCTGCTGGTCGAACAGAAGCTGTACTCGCCCGGCGGCGAGCGCGGCCGCGGCCTGACCGGCTTCGCCCAGTACATGGTGTCCGACCGCGCCACCGCGCAGATCACCCGCTGGTACGCGCTGGGCGGCGTCTACCAGGGCATCGGCCGGCGCAGCCAGGACCGCATCGCCCTGGGCTACGTCGGCGCCGACATCAATCACCGCCTGCTCGACGCGCGGCGCGCGGCGCTACTCGATGCCGGCGTGCCGCCGGAGGCGCCGGTGTTCGCGCTCGACACCGCCGAGGAACTCTACGAGCTGTCCTACAGCGCGCAGCTCACGCCGTGGCTGCTGCTGCGGCCGGACGTGCAGTACATCGTCAACCCCGGCACCTTCGCCTACGCGCGCACCGACAACGCGCTGGCGGTGGGGCTGCAGGTCAAGCTCACCTTCTGAGCGCGCGCTGCGCGCCTCCTGCCCAGGCCGATCCCGATGCCCCTGTTCCCACGACGACTGACCTTCCTGTGCTGCGCCGGCCTGCTGCTGGCCTCGCCGCTGCATGTCGCCTCCGCGGCGCCTCCGGCAGCGGCGCCCGCCGCGCCGTCCGCGGGCGCGCCGTTGCCGCCGCCGCGCGTGCTGCAGATCCGCGGGCTCGCCATCGGCACCGGCCTGCCCAAGATCATCGTGCCGATCACCGCGCACGATGCCGGGGAGGCGCTGGCGCAGGCGCAGCGCATCGCCGCTTCGCCGGATGCGGACCTGGCCGAGTGGCGCATCGACCTGATGGACGGCGCCACCGACGCGGCGGCGCTGGCGGCATTGGGGCCGCGCTTGGCGCAGGCGCTGCACGGCAAGCCGCTGCTGCTGACCTTCCGCACCAAGGCC
The DNA here is from genome assembly GCF_056725265.1 of Xanthomonas sp. NCPPB 2250. NCBI lineage: Bacteria > Pseudomonadati > Pseudomonadota > Gammaproteobacteria > Lysobacterales > Lysobacteraceae > Xanthomonas > Xanthomonas sp. NCPPB 2250. The sequence goes on from NZ_CM161520.1 coordinate 441,922, forward strand.
GAGGGCGGTGCGGTGGCGATCGACGATGCCGCCTACGGCGCGCTGTACGCCCGCCTGCTGGACGCGCGCTTCGCCGACCTGCTCGACGTGGAGATGTTCCGCGACCCGGCGGTGCTGCGGCAGGTGGTTGAGCATGCGCACCGGCAGGGCGTGTATGTGGTGATGTCCAGCCACGACTTCCACGCCACTCCCCCGGTGGCGGAGATCGTGGCGCGGCTGCAGCGGCAGCAGGCGCTGGGCGCCGACGTGCTGAAGATCGCGGTGATGCCGCGCGATCCGGGCGACGTGCTGCACCTGCTCGACGCCACCTGGCAGATGCGCCAGCGCAGCGGCCAGCCCTTGCTGACCATGGCGATGGGGCCGCTGGGCGCGGTGTCGCGGCTGTCCGGCGAGACCTTCGGGCAGAGCCTGACCTTCGGCATGCTCGGCACCGCCTCGGCGCCGGGGCAGATCGACGCGGCACGCTTGCGGCAGACGCTCGATGCGCTGCATGCCGCTGCGCCGCCCAAGTAATCCCGCGACGCTGCCGTTCTCGTTCGCCGTTCCTGCAGGAGTGTTGCCATGAGCCATGCCGCCGCCCCGCCCACCGCCCTCGTCCTGGACCGCATGAGCGGGTTCCAGTGGACGGCGATCGCGGTCTGTGTGCTGTTGAACATGCTCGACGGGTTCGACGTGATGGTGATGGCCTTCATCGCCCCGCACGTGTCGGAGGCCTGGCGCCTGTCCGGGAAAATGTTGGGCATCGCACTCAGCGCCGGGCTGGTGGGTATGGCGCTGGGCTCGCTGCTGCTGGCGCCGCTGGCCGACCGCTGGGGCCGGCGCAGCATGATCCTGTGCTGCCTGGTGATCCTGACCGTCGGCATGGCCGCCTCGGCGCTGGCGCAGGACATCTGGCAGCTTGCGGCGCTGCGCGTGTTCACCGGCATCGGCATCGGCGGCATGCTCGCCGGCGTCGGCGTGATCACTGCCGAATACGCCAGCCCGAAGTGGCGCAGCACCGCGGTGGCCCTGCAGGCCACCGGCTATCCCATCGGCGCCACGCTGGGCGGGTTGATCGCCGCGATGCTGCTGGAACGCTGGGGCTGGCATGCGGCCTTCCTGTTCGGCGCGCTCGCGTCGCTGCTGTGCATCCCGGTGGTGCTGGCGTTGCTGCCCGAATCGCTGGACTTCCTGCTCAGCCGGCGCCCGCCGGATGCGCTGGCGCGGCTCAACGTACTGCTGACGCGCATGCGCGCACCGACTCTGGACGCCCTGCCGCCGCGACCGCCGGTACAGGAGAAGGCGGGCTACGCAGCGCTGTTCACTCCCCGCCTGCGCCGCAACAGCGTGCTGATCGCGCTGGGCTTCTTCATGCACATGTTCGCCTTCTATTTCGTGCTGAGCTGGACGCCGAAACTGCTGGTGCAAGCCGGGTTGTCGGCCGAACAGGGCGTCACCGGCGGCGTGCTGCTGAACCTGGGCGGCATCGTCGGCGGCGCGTTGTTCGGCGGCCTGGCCGCACGCTTTTTGCTGCCGCGGTTGACCGCCGCCAGCTTCCTGATCGCCGCACTGGGGATGGCGGCGTTCGCCACGCTCGGCACGCAACTGCAGTTGGCGTTCCCGGTGGCCTTCGTGATCGGTGCGGCGCTGTTCGGCTCGATGGCCGGCCTGTATGCGCTGGCGCCGATCGTGTTCGCGCCGAGCGTGCGCACCACCGGCCTGGGCTGGGCGATCGGCATCGGCCGCGTCGGCGCGATCCTCTCGCCGATGACCGTCGGCGTGCTGGTCGACGCCGGCTGGCAGCCGGCCAACCTGTACTACGTGCTGGCGTTGCCGCTGCTGGTGGCCATTGCCGCGGTGCTGACGATGCGGCTGCAGCCGTCGCGTTGAGGGCAGGGCGGCGCGGACGCGCGTCTGATCCAGCTTCTGGGAACACTGCGCCTGACGGCGCTTGCTGCGCCGACCTGGCCTACGTCGCACCCCCGGCGCCGCTGCCCGGCGCCTAGATCGGCGGCTTCGCCGACGTACCCTCACCCCAACCCCTCTCCCGGGGGGAGAGGGGCTTCAGTTTCCTGCGGTTGAATGAGTTCGGCTGGCGGCTGGCGGCTGCGATGTGTCGGCCAACCTGTTGCACCCGCACGAGGCGGCCTGAGGCCCAACGGACACGTGGCTGCACTGTCCAGTGTCACCGCGCGCAGGCCTTGCTACTTGGCGTCCGGCAGCGCGTAGGCGATCACGTAGTCGCCGCGGTCCGGCGACTGCCGCGCGCCGCCGGCGGTGATCACGATGTACTGCTTGCCGTTTTTGGCCGACACGTAGGTCATCGGCCCGCCCTGGCTGCCCACCGGCAACCGCGCCTTCCACAGTTCCTTGCCGGTGCCGCTGTCGAAGGCGCGCAGGTAGTAGTCCTGGGTGCCGGCGATGAACACCAGGCCGCTCTGCGTGGCCAGGGTGCCGCCCAGGGTCGGCATGCCGACCGGGATCGGCAGGTGCATCTTGAAGCCGAGCGGGCCGGTGTCCTGCACGGTGCCCACCGGCACCTGCCAGGCGATGCTGCGGGTCTTCAGGTCGATCGCGCTCAGCGTGCCGAACGGCGGCGCCTGGCAGGGGATGCCCAGCGCCGACAGGAAGCGGTTCTTGTTGACCGCGTACGGCGTGCCCTTCAGCGGCACCGCGCCCATGCCGGTGTTGACCGCCTCGCCGCCGCTGGAGGCGGCCGCCTTGTCGGCCTTCTGCGGAATCATCTGCACCCACAGGCCCAGGCGCATGTCGTTGGCGAACACCACGTCGTGCACCGGGTCGACCGACAGCCCGCCCCAGTTCATGCCGCCCAGCGAGCCGGGGAAGCTCAGCGACACGTCGGTGCCGGGCGCGGTGTACAGGCCCTCGTAGCGCATCTTCTTGAAGGCGATGCGGCACAGCATCTGGTCCAGCAGGGTGGCGCCCCACATGTCCGCTTCGGTCAGGTGCTTGGTGCCGATCTGCGGCATGCCCACCGACAGCGGCTGGGTCAGCGCATACGGCTCGTGCGGGATGTCGGCGGCCTTCACGGGTACTTCGCGGACCTCGGTCAGCGGCCTGCCGGTGGCGCGGTCGAGCACGTACAGCTGGCCGGCCTTGGTGCCGATGATCAGCGCCGGCACCTTGCGGCCATCGGCCATCGGGAAGTCGATCAGGCTCGGCTGCATCGGCAGGTCGAAGTCCCACAGGTCGTTGTGCACGGTCTGGTAGACCCACTTGACCTGGCCGGTGCTGGCGTCCAGCGCGGTGATCGAGGCGCCGAAGCGGTGATCCAGCGCGCTGCGCTCGGCGCCATACAGGTCGGTGGACGGGCTGCCCATCGGCAGGAACACGGTGTTGGACGCGGCGTCGTAGGACATCGGCGCCCACACGTTCGGCGTGCTGCGCACGTAGGTCTTGCCCGGCGCCGGCGGCTGCGTGTCCTGCGGGTTGCCCGGGTCGAAGGCCCAGCGCTGCGCACCGGTGATCACGTCGAAGCCGCGGATCACGCCGCCCGGCATGTCGGCCTGCACGTTGTCGGCGACGCGGCCGCCCACCACCACCGTGGTCCCGGCCACGGTCGGCGCCGAGGTCAGCTGGTAGAACGGATCGGGCGCAGCGCCGAGGCCGGCCTTCAGGTCGACCTGGCCGTTCTGGCCGAAGCCGCTGCAGAACGCGCCGGTGTCCGCGTCCAGCGCGATCAGCCGTGCGTCGATGGTGTTGGTCAGCACGCGGCGCCGGCAGTTGGCGCCGGCCGGCAGCATCGCCGGCGCCACCGGCGAGGCGTTGGCGGCGCTGGGCTGGGCCAGCGCCGCGTCGGTATCGAAGTAGGCCAGGCCGCGGCAGCGCTGCCAGACCGAGGAGTGTGCGTTGATCTCGCGCTTCCACCGTTGCCGGCCGCTGCTGGCGTCCAGCGCGATGACGTTGTTGTGCGGGGTGCACACGTACAGCGTCTCGCCGATCTGCAGCGGGGTGGTCTGGTCTTCGGCGCCGTTGCCGTCGCTGAGGGCGATGTCGCCAGTGCGGTAGGTCCAGGCCACCTGCAACTGGCCGACGTTGCCACGGCCGATCTGGTCCAATGCGGCGAAGCGGCTGCCGCCGGAGGTGTTGCCGTAGTGGCTCCAGTCGCGTTGCGCCTGCGCCGGGGTCACCGGCACCGGCGCCGGGCCGGGGCCGCTGGCGGCCACCGGCGGATGCGGCACGAACATGCCGGCCAGGCCGCCGGCGCAGGCCAGCGCCAGCACCGCCGCCAACGCATAGGCGCCGCGTCCGCCGGGCAGGCCGCGGGCGCGGCGCAGGGTCGGGTAGACCAGGGCGACCAGCAGCGCCAGCACCGCCGGCATCATCAGCCGCGACACCAGCGGCCAGAACGCCAGGCCGGCGTCCCAGTACGCCCAGGCCACGCTCAGCACGAAGGCCAGCGCGTACAGCCAGGCGCCGGCTGGGCGCCGCCGCAGCACCAGCAGCGCCGAGGCCACGCAGGCCGCGCCCATCGCCAGGAAGTAGAGGCTGCCGCCGAGCGTGGCCAGGCGGATGCCGCCGACCAGCAGCGCCAGTCCGATCAGCGCCAGCAGCAGGCCGACGCTCCACAGCACGATCCGGCCGCCGGCCGACACATCCGATTGGGTTTGCACGTTTTCGATCCTCTGCAGCAGGGTAGGCGCGTGGCGTCCGCTGCCGGTCACGACGGCAGCGCGGGCGGGCGTGCGCACGATGGCATGCCGCGGCGGGAAACGACGTCGGCAAGATGGGCGATTATCGCATTTGTGTTCGGTAATAGAACGAACAGGGCCGTCCGCCGGTGCGACGTTGCATGCCGGTTTCCGACGTTTCTCCGACCTTGGTGAAGCCCGTACAACGCACTGTTACAGAGATGGTGCGATGCGACACATCCGTGGAGTAGCGTTGCGCGTTTCTTCCCAGCCGCACTCCCCATGTCCGACCGTTTCCAGGCGCCTCGTCGTCCCGTTCGCTGTGCCGTATTGCTGGCCATTGCCGTGGCCGGAGGCTGCTCCGGCGACAAGCCGGCGGCCGCGCCGCCGCCGCGGGTGGGGGTGCTGACCCTGGGCGCGCGCACCCTGCCGGTCGAGCGCACCCTGTCCGGCCGCACCGTGGCCTACGAGACCGCCGACGTGCGCCCGCAGGTCGGTGGGTTGCTGCGCCAGCGCTTGTTCCAGGAAGGCCAGGAGGTCAAGGCCGGGCAGGCGCTGTACGTGATCGACCCGGCGCCGTACCAGGCCGCCTACGACATCGCCCGCGGCAACCTGGTGCAGGCCGAAGCGGCGCTGGCCAGTGCGCGGCCCAAGGCCGAGCGCACCCGCAGCCTCACCGACATGGACGCGGCCAGCAAGCAGGACGCCGACGACGCGGTGTCCGCGCTGCGCCAGGACGAAGCGGCGGTGGTCGCGGCCAAGGCGGCGCTGCAGGCGGCGCGCATCAACCTCGACTACACCCGCATCACCGCGCCGATCTCCGGCACTATCGGCACCTCCGCCTACACCGTCGGCGCGCTGCTCACCGCCGCGCAGGACGCGGCGCTGACCACCATCCAGCGGCTGGACCCGATCTACCTGGACGTCACCCAGTCCAGCACGCAGATGCTGGCGCTGCGCCGGCAGCTCGACGCCGGGCAGATCCATGCCATCGACGGCAAGGCGCAGGTGCAGGTGCGGCTGGAGGACGGCAGCACCTATCCGCACGCCGGCACCCTCGAATTCGTCGGTACCCAGGTCAACGCCGGTACCGGCAACGTCACCCTGCGCGCGGTGGTGCCCAACCCCGAGCACCTGCTGTTGCCGGGCATGTACCTGCGCGCGGTGCTGCCGATGGCCACCGACCAGGGCGCGGTGCTGGTGCCGCAGCAGGCGGTGACCCGCGACAGCAAGGGCGAGCCCGTCGTGAAGCTGCTCGACGCGCAGAACAAGGTGGTGGAGCGGCACATCCGCACCGGCGAGGCCATCGGCCACGACTGGCTGGTGGAATCCGGACTCAAGCCGGGCGAGCGCCTGATCGTGGTCAACGGCAGCCGCGCCGAACTCGGCAAGCCGGCGCAGCCGTATCCGCTCACCGCCGCCCAGCTCGATGCCGCGCCGGCGCTGCCGGGCGACGGCGCCCAGGCCGACTGAGGACTCCCGCATGTCGCGCTTCTTCGTCAACCACCCGGTGGTGGCCTGGGTCATGGCCATCGTCATCGTCCTGATCGGCATGCTGGCCATCCATGGGCTGCCGGTCGAACGCTATCCGCACATGGCGCCGCCCACCATCACCGTGCGCGCCACCTACACCGGCGCCTCGGCGCAGACGGTGGAGAACACCGTCACCCAGCTGATCGAGCAGTCCCAGCAGAGCCTGGACCACCTGCTGTACATGACCTCCACCAGCGCCTCGGACGGCACCGCGCAGGTCAACCTGGTGTTCGAGACCGGCACTAACGCCGACACCGCGCAGGTGCAGGTGCAGAACCAGTTGCAGTCGGTGATGTCGGTGTTGCCGCAGGCGGTGCAGCAGAACGGCCTGGTCATCACCAAGTCCAGCGGCTCGCTGTTCGAGGTGGTGGCGTTCACCTCCGACGACGGCAGCATGGACAACTTCGATGTCGCCAACTACATGGAATCGAACATCGACGACCAGATCAGCCGCGTCAGCGGCGTCGGCAACATCCAGCCGATGGGCTCGGAATACGCCATGCGCATCTGGCTGGACCCGGAGAAGCTGCGCAAGTACGCGCTGATGCCCTCGGACGTGGAGAACGCGCTGCAGTCGCAGAACACCGACGTGTCGGCCGGCGAGATCGGCGGCCAGCCGGCGCTGCGCGGGCAGCGCCTGGACGCCACCGTGACCACCCGCAGCCGCCTGCAGACCCCGGCGCAGTTCGGCGCGATCGTGCTCAAGAGCGATGCCAGCGGCGCCGCCGTGCACCTGTCGGACGTGGCCAGGATCGGCCTGGGCCCGGAGACCTACGACAGCATCACCCGCTTCAACGGCAAGCCCTCGGCCTCGCTGGGCATCGAGCTCAACTCCGACGCCAACGCGGTGGAGACTTCCAGGGCCATCGACCAGCGCCTGCAGGAACTCAAGCAGTACTGGCCGCACGGCTTCAACTACCACATCGCCTTCAGCACCACGCCGTTCGTCACCACCTCGATCAAGGAAGTGGTCATCACCCTGATCGAGGCGGTGCTGCTGGTGGTCGCGGTGATGTACCTGTTCCTGCAGAACTGGCGCGCCACGCTGATCCCGACCATCGCCGTGCCGGTGGTGCTGATGGGCACCTTTGGCGTGCTCGCCGCGTTCGGCTACTCGATCAACACCCTGACCATGTTCGCGATGGTGCTGGCGATCGGCCTGCTGGTGGACGACGCCATCGTGGTGGTGGAGAACGTGGAGCGGGTGATGGGCCAGGAAGGCCTGCCGCCGAAGGAGGCGACGCTGCGCTCGATGCAGCAGATCGGCGGCGCCCTGGTCGGCATCGTGCTGGTGCTGACCGCGGTGTTCGTGCCGATGGCGTTCTTCAACGGCGTCACCGGCGTGATCTACCGGCAGTTCTCCATCACCATCGCCGCCTCGATGATCCTGTCGGTGCTGGTGGCGATGACCCTGACCCCGGCGCTGTGCGTGACCATCCTCAAGCCGCTGCACCAGGGCGAAGCGCCGATCGGGTCGCACGGCCGCCTGGGCTGGTTCTTCATCTGGTTCAACACCCGCTTCCGGCATCTGTCCGAGCGCTACCGCACGCTGGTCGAGCGGGTGCTGGGCAAGCGCGCGCTGGGCCTGGTCGCCTATGCGCTGCTGATCGCGGTCACCGGCCTGCTGCTGTGGCGCCTGCCCGGCGCGTTCCTGCCCGACGAGGACGAGGGCATGCTCAACGTGCTGGTCAAGCTGCCGGCCGGCTCCACCCTGGAGCAGACCCTGGCGGTGACCGACCGGCTGACCAAGGCCGCGCTGAAGGATCCGGGCGTGCGCTCGGTGCTGTCCTCGGCCGGCTTCAGCGTCACCGGTGCCGGTCAGAACGTCGGCATGGCCTTCGTGCGCCTGAAGGACTGGGACGATCGCGACGACGATGCGGCGACCATCGCCGACCATCTGAACAAGGCGCTGGCCGACGTGCCGGACGCGGAACTGTTCGTGACCTCGCCGCCGGCGATCACCGGCCTGGGCGACGCCTCCGGTTTCACCTTCGAACTGATGGACTACGAAGGCGCCGGCCACGCCGCCCTGGTCGCCGCGCGCGACAAGCTGCTGCGGCTGGCCCAGCACGATCCCAAGCTGATGAACGTGCGCTACGCCAGCCTGGAAGACGCGCCGGTGTACGCGGTCAAGATCGACGACGCCAAGGCGCAGGCGCTCGGCGTGGATCCAGGCGACATCAACGCCACGCTCAACAGCGCGCTCGGCGGCGACTTCGTCAACAACTTCATCTACAAGGGCCGCATCAAGAAGGTCTACGTGCAGGGCGATGCCGACGCGCGCATGGCGCCGCAGGACCTGGACCGCTGGACGGTGCGCAACGGCGGCGGCGACATGGTGCCGATGTCGGCGTTCACCCGCTCGCACTGGACCAGCGCGCCGGCCGCGCTGGAGCGCTACAACGGCGTGTCGGCGATGGAGCTGACCGGCCAGGCGGTGCCCGGGGTCAGCTCCGGCGCGGCGATGGACGCGATGGCCGAACTGAGCAAGCAGCTGCCGCACGGCTTCGGCTACGCGTGGTCGGACATGGCCTACCAGGAGAAACTCTCGGCCAACCAGGCACCGGCGCTTTACGCGATCTCGCTGCTGTTCGTGTTCCTGTGCCTGGTGGCGCTGTACGAGAGCTGGTCGATCCCGTTCGCGGTGATGCTGGCGGTGCCGGTGGGCGTGTTCGGCGCCGTGCTGCTGATGACCCTGCGCGGGCTGGAGAACGACGTCTACTTCCAGGTCGGCCTGCTGACCACGGTGGGCCTGGCGGCGAAGAACGGCATCCTCATCGTCGAGTTCGCGCGCGACCTCGAGCACCGCGGCGAGAGCCTGCTCGCCGCCACCCTGCACGCGGTGCAGATGCGTCTGCGGCCGATCCTGATGACCTCGCTGGCGTTCCTGCTCGGCGTGCTGCCGCTGGTGTTCAGCAAGGGCGCCGGCTCGGCCGCGCGCCACTCGCTGGGCACCGGCGTCACCGGCGGCACGCTGGCGTCGATCACCCTGGGCCTGTTCTTCGTGCCGCTGTTCTACGTGATCGTGCGCCGGATGTTCCCGGGGCCGGCGGTCGCCCACCCGGAGACGCAGGCATGAGCGCGCTGACCCGCATGAGCGTGGCGGTGGCCACGCTGCTGGCCCTGTCCGGCTGCACCCTGGCGCCCACCTACGTGCGCCCGGCGGCGCCGGTGCCGGCCGACCTGGCGGCGGTCGATGCGGCACCCGCCGCGGGCACTGCCACCGACACCCTGGCGATGCCGGACTGGCAGCAGGTGTTCCTGGATCCGCGGCTGCGCCAGACCATCGCGCTGGCCTTGCAGAACAACCGCGACCTGCGCGTGGCGATGTTGTCCATCGACAAGGCGCGTGCGCAGTACCGCCTCCAGCGCGCCGCGCAGTTGCCCTCGTTCGACGCCAACGCCAGCATGAGCCGCGGCCGCAGCAGCGCCGCCAGCAACGATGATGGCGTCTCCCAGGTCAGCACCAGCGACACCCTGCAGGTGGGGCTGAGCAGCTGGCAGCTGGATCTGTTCGGGCAACTGCGCAGTCTCAAGCAGGAAGCCCTGCAGAACTGGATGTCCAGTGCGGAAAACCAGCGCAACGTGCGCCTGACCCTGGTCGCCCAGGTCGCCGCGGCGTGGCTGACCGTGGGTGCGGACCAGGCGCAACTGGATCTGGCGCAGCAGACCCTGGACAGCCAGGCGCAGACCCTGCAACTGACCGAGCGCCGGCACAGCATCGGCAGCGCGTCCGGGCTGGACCTGGCGCAGCAGCAGACCAGCGTGGAGTCGGCGCGCGTGGCCGTCGCCAGCGCCGCCACCCAGCTGGCGCAGGCGCGCGATGCGCTGCAACTGCTGGTGGGCGCGCCGGTGGAGGCGGCGCTGCTGCCGACCGCGCAGGCCATGCAGGCCAGCGTCGCGCTGGCGCCGCTGCCGGCGCACCTGTCCTCGGCGGTGCTGCTGCAGCGCCCGGACGTGCTTGCCGCCGAGCACACCTTGCAGGCAGCCAACGCCGACATCGGCGCCGCGCGCGCGGCGTTCTTCCCGTCGCTGAGCCTCACCGCGTCCACCGGGCGCAGCAGCGATGCGCTGTCCACGCTGTTCTCCGCCGGCAGCCGCACCTGGTCGTTCGTGCCCAGCATCACCGCGCCGATCTTCCACGCCGGCGCGCTGAAGGCATCGCTGGACGCCTCCAAGCTCGGCAAGGACATCGCCGTGGCGCAGTACGAGAAGGCGATCCAGTCGGCCTTCGCCGAAGTGGCCGATGCCCTGGCCACGCGCGACCATCTGCAGGCGCAGCTGACCGCGCAGCAGGCCCTGGTCGACGCCAGCCAGCGCAGCTACACCCTGGCCGACGCGCGCTACCGCGCCGGCCTGGACGGCCACCTGCCGGTGCTGGATGCGCAGCGTTCGCTGTTCGCCGCGCAGCAGGCGCTGATCGCGCTGCGCCTGCAGGACGGCAGCAACCGCGTCACCCTGTACCAGGTGCTCGGCGGCGGTGCCGACGCCCAGGCCCAGGTCGCTGCCTCGCCCTGAGCCGGAACCGAGGCAGACCGAGGCTCGGCCTGGGCTGGCCTGAGGCGAGCTTGAGGCGAGCCTGAAGCCGGCAGGCTTGAGCGTGCAGAAGCGTCGCCACGCGCGACGCTCTTCTGTGGGAGGGACTTCAGTCCCGACGCGATGGACTCGGACGGTGGTCCAGACCTCCGACCCAGGCGCTGCGTGCGCACCGCCCGGCAGACAACACGACAAGCCCCGCGCTGCCGTCTTCCTTACCTGAACGTGGCGGTACACCTCGGCGGCCGTCGTAGACAAATGCCAGGCGCTGCCGCGCCGCCCAATCGTTCGTCGCACAGGCCGCAAGCCGCGCCGTGCGTATCTTCGGCGCGTTGGCGACACCGTCGACGCCGCGCCGGCACGCCGGGCACCACGCCAGCCTTGGGCCATAATCGCGGCGACTCACTCCAGGTACGCCGCACCCGATGAAGATTCCCCCGAGCCTGCAGCCGCTGATCGACGATGGCGTCATCGACGGCGTGCTGCGCCCGCTCAAGAGCGGCAAGGAGGCTGCGGTCTACGTGGTCCAGGCCGGCGACGACGTGCTCTGCGCCAAGGTCTACAAGGACATGGCGCAGCGCAGCTTCCAGGCCCGTGTGCAGTACCAGGAAGGGCGCAAGGTGCGCGGCAGCCGCCAGGCGCGGGCGATCGGCAAGGCCAGCAAGTTCGGCCGCCGCGAGCAGGAAGCGGCGTGGAAGGACACCGAGGCCAACACCCTGTACCAGCTGGTGGACGCCGGTGTGCACGTGCCGCAGCCGCGCGGCTACTTCCACGGCGTGCTGCTGATGGACCTGGTCACCGATGCCGACGGGCAGAGCGCGCCGCGGCTGGGCGAGGTGGAACTGGAACCGGAGCAGGCGCGCGCCTTCCACACGCAGCTGGTCGGCGACGTGGTGAAGATGCTGTGCCTGGGCCTGGTGCACGGCGACCTGTCCGAATACAACGTGCTGGTCGCCGCCGACGGTCCGGTGGTCATCGATTTCCCGCAGGTGGTCAGCGCCGCCGGCAACAACGCCGCCCGCAGCATGCTGCTGCGCGACGTGCACAACCTGCGCGACTGCCTGGGCCGCTTCGCGCCCGAGCTCAACGCCACCCACTACGGCGAGGAGATGTGGGCGCTGTACGAGAAGGGCACGCTGCGCCCGGACAGCGCGCTCACCGGTCGCTTCACCTTCGACACCCGTCGCGCCGACGTGCGCGCGGTGCGCGCCTCGATCGAGGACGCGCGGCAGGAAGCCATCATCCGCCAGCAAGGCCGCGAGGCCGCCGCGCAGGACGACTAGGGCTGTCGTCCGCTCCGCGCATGCCGCGGCGCCGCGGTGGCGCGGGCTTGCGGGCAGGAAGCGAGGACGTGGATCCCGTCCCCGCCTGGCCGACCGCATGCAGCAGGCCTAAAGCCGCGCGCAAGGTGCCGAATGGCCTCGGCGAGAGACTGAGCGCACCGACCGATCTGCCCAGGCAGTGCCGGCCGATTGCGCCGACTGCAACGCCGCCAAGCCGTCGCGGGCGCGCCCGATCATGCCGCGCGGGTGGGGCGTGGAAAACGTGCTGCCGATGCAGCGCGGCGTGACCAGACCCCCGCCCCTCAATGCCAACGGCCGCCCGCCAACGCAATGCGCTGTACCCGGGAACAGGTGACAGATCCGGGCGCGTAACCGCATTCGCGCACGTCCATGTTGCGCTGCAATGCGGCGCAGCGGCGTGTGCGACACCGGCCATCGTGCGCCGCAAGCCGCGCGAAGCCTTGCCACTCCTGCATTGCGGACGCCTTTGCGCCGCTGCGACGGGTTGCCTGCCGCTGACCCGCCAGGCACCGTGATGACCGTTCAAGTTCGCTTATTTGCGGAAATGGTTATTGACAATAACAATCTGCCCGACGCCGCTTGCGCAGCCGCCCCGGGAGGGCCACCCATGTATTTCGATCCAGACGTCGTCCGTTTCTTCGCCCAGGCCCAGCAGTCCGGGCAGCCGCCGATGGAGGAACTGCCCTTGCCCGAGGCGCGGGCGATGATGCGTGGCGTCGCCGCGCAGTTCGGTTTTCCGCGTGTGGAAATGGCCGAAGTCCGCGACCTGCAGGCGCCGGGTCCTGCCGCGCCGATTCCGCTGCGCCTGTACCGCCCGCATGGCCTCGATGCCGGTCCGGCCCCCACTTGCCTCTATGCGCACGGCGGCGGCGGCGTGGTCGGCGACCTCGACTCGCACGACGACGTGTGCCGGCAACTGGCCGCGCGCGCCGGCTGCCAAGTGCTGGCGGTGGACTACCGGCTGGCGCCCGAGCATCCGGCGCCGGCCGGCATCGAGGACGTGATCGCCGCGCTGCACTGGTTGGCCGCGCACCCGGGCGAGGTCGGCGCCGATGCGCAGCGCCTGGCCGTGGCCGGCGACAGCATGGGCGGCGCCCTGGCGGCGAGCGCCGCGCTGGACGCGCGCGATGCCGGCATCGCCCTGCGCTGCCAGATCCTGATCTATCCGCTGACCGACGTGCGCCCGGACAATCCCTTCCCCTCGCGCGTGCACAACGCCGGCATCCCGCCGCTGACCGAAGCGGCGATGCGCTACTTCGATCGCCAACTGCTGCCGGACCCGTCGCTGGCATCGGACTGGCGCATCTCGCCGGTGGTGGCGCCGGACGTGGCCGGTGTCGCCCCGGCGCTGGTGGTGCTGGCCGAGCGCGACGCGCTGCACGACGAAGGCCTGCACTACGCGCAGCGCCTGCGCGAGGCGGGCGTGGAAACCCTGGTGCGCGTCCACCCCGGCATGATCCACGGCTTCATCAACATGGGCAGCGTGATGCGCGTGGCCGGCGAAACCCTGGACCTGGCCGCGCTGCTGCTACGCCAGCGCCTGCTGCCGGTGGCTGCGTAGGACTGAGCCCCACCGCAGTGCGTACCCCCTCCCGGCAATCGCCGCCGGCGCTGGCACGCGCTGCTTCGTCTGGAACCATGTGCCCGTCGCGCGGATGCGTCGGCTTCCGTAGTCAAAGCCCCTCTCCCCCCGGGAGAGGGGTTGGGGTGAGGGTCCGGGAGCGCAGCGCCGCCTCCGGACCTTAGTGCACCATCCGTACCCTCATCCGCCCCTTCGGGGCACCTTCTCCCGAGGGGAGAAGGGAAAAACAAAGGAGCGGCTTCAGCCTCGACTTGGCATTGCCGACACGCCCAGGTCGCGGCTGAAGCCGCTCCTACGGGGGCGCTGCGCGCGATGCGCGTTCGCGACCGATCACGCCACCCGGCTGCGGCGCGCACGTTCCAGGTGCACCAGCAGCAGCGAGATCGCCGCCGGGGTCATGCCGGGGATGCGCTGCGCCTGGCCCACGGTCTGCGGGCGCACGCGTTCGAGCTTCTGCTGCACTTCGGCCGACAGGCCGCGCACCTGCGCGTAGTCGAAGGCGGCCGGGATCGGGGTGTCCTCGTGGCGCTGCTGGCGGGCGATCTCGTCGCGCTGGCGGTCCAGATAGCCGGCGTACTTGATGCCGATCTCCACCTGCTCGGCCACCTGCGCGTCGGCCACGCCCGGGCCCAGCGAGGGCACCCGCATCAGCTTGGCGTAGTCCAGCTCCGGGCGCTTGATCAGGTCCAGCACGGTGGTCTCCCGGCTCACCGCCACGCCCAGCGTGGCCGCGACCTCGCGGCCGAGCGCGTTGCCCGGCGTGGCCCACAGCGCGCGCAGGCGTTCGTTCTCGCGCGCCACCGCCTCCTGCTTGGCCTGGAACAGGGCCCAGCGCGTTGCGTCGACGAGGCCCAGGTCGTGGCCGATGCCGGTCAGGCGCGCATCGGCGTTGTCCTCGCGCAGCTGCAGCCGGTACTCGGCGCGGCTGGTGAACATGCGGTACGGCTCGCTGGTGCCGTGGGTGATCAGGTCGTCGATCAGCACGCCGATGTAGGCCTGGTCGCGGCGCGGCGACCACGGTTCCAGCCCGCGCACCTGGCGCGCGGCGTTGAGGCCGGCGATCAGGCCCTGCGCGGCGGCTTCCTCGTAGCCGGTGGTGCCGTTGATCTGGCCGGCGAAGAACAGCCCGGGCATGGCCTTGGTCTCCAGCGAGGCCTTGAGCCCGCGCGGGTCGAAGAAGTCGTACTCGATGGCGTAGCCGGGGCGGGTGATGTGCGCGCGCTCGAAGCCGCGGATCGAGCGCACCAGCTCCAGCTGCACGTCGAACGGCAGCGAGGTGGAGATGCCGTTGGGGTAGATCTCGACCACGTCCAGGCCTTCCGGCTCGACGAAGATCTGGTGGCTGGCCTTCTCGGCGAAGCGCACCACCTTGTCCTCGATCGAGGGGCAGTAGCGCGGGCCGATGCCCTCGATCTGGCCGGTGTACAGCGGCGAGCGGTCCAGCGCGCCGCGGATGATGGCGTGGGTGCGCTCGGTGGTGTGGGTGATCCAGCACGAGACCTGGCGCGGATGCTGGGCGACCTCGCCCAGGAACGACATCACCGGCAGCGGATCGTCGCCGGGCTGTTCCTCCATCGCCGCGTAGTCCAGGCTGCGTCCGTCGATGCGCGGCGGGGTGCCGGTCTTGAGCCGGTCCACGCCGAAGCGGCCGTCGCGCAGCGCCTGCGCCAGCGCGGTGGCCGGCGGATCGCCGGCGCGGCCGCCGGCGTACTGGGTCTGGCCGATGTGGATCTTGCCGGCCAGGAAGGTGCCGGCGGTCAGCACCACCGCCGCGGCCTCGAAGCGCAGCCCGGTCTGGGTCAGCACGCCGCGCACGCGCTCGCCGTCCATCACCAGGTCGTCCACCGCGGCCTGGAACACGGTCAGGTTCGGCTGCGCCTCGACCAGGCGCCGGATCGCGCTGCGGTACAGGCTGCGGTCGGCCTGGCAACGGGTCGCGCGCACCGCCGGGCCCTTGGAGGCGTTGAGGGTGCGCCACTGGATGCCGGCCAGGTCGGCGGCGTGGGCCATCGCCCCGCCCAGCGCGTCGATCTCCTTGACCAGGTGGCCCTTGCCGATGCCGCCGATGGCCGGGTTGCAGCTCATCGCCCCCACCGTCTCCACGTTGTGGGTCAACAGCAGGGTGCGCGCGCCGGCGCGCGCAGACGCCAGCGCCGCCTCGGTGCCGGCATGGCCGCCGCCGATCACGATCACGTCATGGCGGTAGAAGGAGTCGCTCATCGGGGTCTCGTCGGCCGGCGCGGGGCCGGCGGCAGGGGGCGACACGTGGCGTCGCCCAGGGTGTGAACAGGAATTTTAGCGGTTGCATCACAAATTGCAGATCCGGGCCTCAAGTTGGCACGCAATCTGCAGATATTCCCACTGCACCCAACGTGGCAATGCGTCAGGGGCGTATGACTGGAATTGGAACAGGGGCCAGTCACGCGCACGTTGGGGGAGCTGGGGGCCGGTAGTCGGGGGACTACCGGCCCTTTTTTATGCCCGTTTTTCGCCGGTCGCCGGCGCCACGCCAGCAATGGCAAGGCCCCAACGCGAAAAGCCCCGGCGGACCGGGGCTTTTCGTTGTGAGGCGCCGACGCCCGACAGGGCCGGAACAGGGGGGATCCAGATTTCCCTGTCGGACATCGACATAGACGGTGGGGTCGACCCCTTCGGGTCATAAAGCGACGCAGGCGGTCACCCCGTAGGACGTAGAGTGCGTGCTGGGACAGGCGAACGCAAGCCCTTTCTTAGGGTTCTAGTGTGCGACGCGTCCCATTGCTGCGACCCATATTGCCGGGGCGCGGCGCCGGCGGGCGCTGCATGCTCTCGGGACGCTGCATCGCCGGCCGGGCCGGCTGCATCGACTGCGGCCGCGGTGCCGAATTGAGCGCGTCCGGACGGCGCAGGCGGTCCATGTCGCGCCACGGCGTCGGTACCCGACCACCCACGCTGGGCGGGGGGGACGGCGGCCGCGAACCGCCGTCGTCCGGCCGCGGACGCGGTGGCGGGCGGTGGCGCGGACCATCGTAGCCACGGTAGTAGTAATACGGCACGCCGTACCCGTAGTAGCCGTAATAGGACGGGCCGTAGCCGTAGTAGGGCACCGCGCCGTAGGGCGAGTAGTACTCCGAGTAGCCGGCGGGGTAGCGGTATTCGACCGACGGGGCGCCACGGTAGTAGCCACCCTCGCCGCCTCCGGCGTAATCGTAGGTGGCACAGCCGCCCAGTGCGGCCAGCAGTCCAGCGGCGCAG
Source organism: Xanthomonas sp. NCPPB 2250 (assembly GCF_056725265.1). Lineage (NCBI taxonomy): Bacteria > Pseudomonadati > Pseudomonadota > Gammaproteobacteria > Lysobacterales > Lysobacteraceae > Xanthomonas > Xanthomonas sp. NCPPB 2250. Next base: position 458,742 of record NZ_CM161520.1, read on the forward strand.
ATCAGGCGCAGTTTCATGGCATTTGCCCTCCAGCAGGCTGGCTGACAGGTTCGGTCCGTGGCATTGAATCCCCCCTTAACTTCATCGGCCGCACTTGAACGCTTAAGTTGCGCGCAACGACGGCGAACCGGCGCGGGTCGCGGGCGCTGCACGTTGGCGACGATACGCTACCCTTTCGCGCATGGTCTCACGTTTTCTGCCCGAGTTCGGCGACGTCCTGGCGGCCGCCGCACGCATTGCCGCGCACGCGCGGCCGACCCCGGTGCTGCGTTCGCGGGCGCTGGATGCCGCCACCAGCGCGCAGCTGTACTTCAAAGCCGAACACCTGCAGCGCGGCGGCGCGTTCAAGTTCCGCGGCGCCTGCAACGCGGTGTGGGCGCTGGACCCGGCGCAGGCGGCCTGCGGGGTGGTCACCCATTCCTCCGGCAACCATGGCGCGGCACTGGCCCTGGCCGCGCGCACCCGCGGCATCGGCTGCCATGTGGTCGTGCCGGAGGGGGCGGTCGCCGCCAAGCTCGCCAACATCGCCCGCCACGGCGCCACGCTGTGGCGTTGCGCGCCGAGCATCGCCGCGCGCGAGGCGCTGTGCGCGCAGGTGCAGCGCGATACCGGCGCGACCCTGGTGCATCCCTATGCCGATCCGGCGGTGATCGCCGGGCAGGGCACCGCGGCGCTGGAACTGCTGGACGCCAGCGGCGGGCTGGACCTGCTGGTAGTGCCGGTCGGCGGCGGCGGCCTGGCCGCGGGCAGCCGGCTGGCGCTGTCGGCGCGGGCGCCGCAGGCGCAGCTGCTGCTGGCCGAGCCGGCCGGCGCCGCCGACACCGCGCGCTCGCTGGCCGCCGGCGAGCGCCGCGTGGACATGGTCCCGGACACGCTCTGCGACGGCCTGCGCGGCAGCCTCGGCGAACCCAACTTCGCCCTGCTGCACGGCCAGGCCGAGGTGCTGGTGGTGGAGGACGCGGCGACCGTGGCGGCGATGCGGCTGCTGTGGCAGATGCTCAAGCAGGTGGTGGAGCCGTCCTCGGCGATCGCCCTGGCGGCGGTGCTGGCGCAGCCGGCGCGCTTCGCCGGGCGCCGGGTGGGGGTGATCCTGTCCGGCGGCAACGTCGACCTGGACGCCTTGCCGTGGGGCGCGGCATGAGCGCGCGGGGCGGCTTCCGCTGGCTGCGCTGGCTGCTGCGCCTGGCGGCGCTGCTGGGGCTGTGGCTGCTGGGCGTGGCGATCTACATCGTCTGGGTCGGCGACCGCGACCAGGCGGCGCCGGCCGACGCGATCATCGTGCTCGGCGCCGCGGCCTACGACGCCAAGCCGTCGCCGGTGTTCGAAGAGCGCATCCGTCATGGCCTGGACCTGTACCAGCGCGGCTACGCGCCGACCCTGATCTTCACCGGCGGCTTCGGCAACGGCGCGCGTTTCGCCGAGTCGCAGGTGGCCCGGCGCTACGCGCTGCGCCACGACGTGCCGGCCGACGCGATCCTGATCGAAACGGTGTCGCGCACCACCCGGCAGAACCTGATCGAGGCGCGGCGGCTGATGCGCGAACACGGCCTGCACCGGGTCATCGTGGTCAGCGATCCGCTGCACATGGCACGGGCGCTGCGGCTGTGCCAGGAACTGCAGATCGACGCGCTGGCGTCTTCGACGCCGAGCAGCCGTTTCCGCAGCTTCCAGACCCGCTGGCGCTTCCTGCTGCAGGAGCTGTACTTCTTCCATCGCGACCTGCTGGAGCGGGGCGTTGAGCACGGCGGCGAGACCGTATGATGGGCCTTTCCACGGCCGGAGGGCGGCAGCCATGAGCAACCACGGAGTTCCTGCGCAGGACCAGGCCATCGCCCTGGTGCAGGCCTATTACGCGGCGTTCAACCGCGGCGACTGGGACGGCATGCTGGGCATGCTTACCGACGATGTCGCCCACGATCTCAACCAGGGCGCGCGCGAGACCGGCAAGGAGGTCTTCGCCGCCTTCCTGCAGCGCATGAACGCCAGCTACCGCGAGCAGCTGCACGACATCGTGGTGCTGGCCGCGCAGGACGGCCGCCGCGCCGCCGCCGAGTACGTGGTGCATGGCGAATACCACCACACCGACACCGGCCTGCCGGAGGCGCGCGGCCAGCGCTACGTGCTGCCGGGCGGGGCGTTCTTCGACATCCGCGACGGCAGGATCGCCCGGGTGAGCAACTACTACAACCTGGAAGACTGGATCGCGCAGGTCTCCGCCTGAGCCGCGCGCCGGCCTGAGGCCGGCGCGTTCGCGCTGTCGCAAAACTGTCCGCCGGCCGTCATCCGCGGCCGCAGGCGCCGCCGCTATGGTCGCCGCGCCGAGTGAGAGGATTGCCGATGCGCGCGCTGCTTCGTTCTCCGGCCGTCGCGGTGGCGCTGCTGGCCTGCACGCTCGCGCTGGCCCTGCTGGGCATGCGCGGGATCTGGGACGCCGACGAAGGCCGTTACTCCAATGTCGCGCTGAACATGCTGCACAGCGGCGACTGGCTCACGCCGCGGCGCAGCGAGGACGTGGCGCACTGGACCAAGCCGCCGCTGACCTACTGGGCGATCGCCGCCAGCGTCGCGGTCTTCGGGCCATCGCCATGGGCGGCGCGGCTGCCCTCGGCGCTGGCCTACCTGCTGTGCGTGCTGCTGGTCTGGCGGCTGGCGATGCGGCTGTTTCCCGAACGCCCCGAGCTGCCGGCGCAGGCGGCGCTGCTGTACGCGACCATGCTGGCGCCGTTCGGCGCGGCGCAATGGATTTCCACCGATTTCCTGCTCGCCGCCTGCGAGACCCTGGCGGTGTGGGCCTTCGTCGAAGCGCGGGCGCATCCACCCGGACAGGGCAAGCGCTGGATCGCGGCGATGTGGTCCGGCTTCGCCCTGGCGTTCATGACCAAGGGCCCGCCTGGCCTGCTGCCGCTGCCGGCGCTGCTGCTGTTCAACGCGGTGACGCCCGGGCCGCCGCGGCGCGCGCTGCAGCTCTCCGGCATCGTCCTGTTCGTGGTGCTGGCGCTGCCCTGGTACCTGGCGGTGATCCACGGCCATCCCGGATTGCTGCAGTACTTCGTCGGCGAAGAGGTGGTCAAACGCGTGGCCAGCGATGCGTTCGGGCGCAACGCGCAGTGGTACGGCTGGGCGGTGGCGTATGCGCCGATCCTGGTCCTGGGCACGCTGCCGTGGACGCCGGCGCTGGCGCGCTGGGCCTGGCAGTTGCCGCGGCAGCTGCGGCAGTGGTGGCGCGATCCGGCGTTGCGCCTGCAGCAGGCCGCGCCGCTGCTGCTGGCACTGTGGCTGCTGCTGCCGCTGCTGGTGTTGTGCCTGTCGCGCTCGCGGCTGCCGCTGTACGTGCTGCCGCTGTTCGTGCCGCTGGCATTGCTGGCGGCGTGGCAGCGCGCGCAGGAGGGCCGGGCGCCGTGGTGTTGGCCTTGGTTGCTTGCGTGGTGCGGGTTGCTGCTGGCGCTCGAACTGGCCGTGGCGCTGTTGCCCACGCACAAGGATGCCGGCGCCTGGGCGCAGGCGATCGCCCGGCGTGCCGGCGCGCCGGTAACCGAGGTGGTGTTCGTCGAGGACATGGCGCGCTACGGCCTGCGCCTGGAACTGGGCGCGCAGGTGCGCAAGATCCGCCTGGACCCGGTGCGTGACGCGCCGCGTTTCGGTCCCGAGTACGACGCCGATCTGGCCACGGTGCTGCGGCAGCCGCGCGCCGGCCGCGTGTGGGTGTGCAAGCAGGAGGCCTGGCCGCAGGTGGCCGCGCGCATCGCCGCGCAGGGCGCACAGGCGCAAGCGTTGGGGATGCCCTACCAGGGCCGGGTGCTGTTCCGGGTGCGGCCCGGCTCAGTCGCCGCGGCGGCGGATGGGGATCGCTGACAGCGGCACCGCGGCGATCTCGCCGCCGCCTTCGCGGATCGGCGCGCCCGGCGGCGGCGCCCAGGCGTGCGCGTAGATCACTTCCCAGGTGCTGGGCAGGGTGCCGTCGGCGCCGCGCAGCGGCTCGTAGGCGGCGCTGGCGGCGGCGAAGCGGCCGCGGCCGGTGAGCGAATGGCGGCGCGCCTGCAGTGCGTTGGTGGCGCCGATCGCACGCAGTTCGCGCATCAGCGCGGGCAGGTCCGGATAGGTCAGGTTGAACACGTCGCGGTCCAGCACCGGATCGCGGAAGCCCGACAGCATCAGCGCATCGCCGAACTGCGCGATCGGCGCGAAGCGGCTCACGTGCGGCGTCGTCCGGTCGGCCTGGGCGAAGGCCTCGCGCAGTTCGATCAGGGTGTCCGGGCCGAAGCTGGAACACAGCAGCAGCCCGCCGGGACGCAGCACGCGGCGGAATCCGGCGAACACCGCCGGGAGGTCCTCGACCCACTGCAGGCACAGATTGCTGAAGATCACATCGACGCTGTGCTCGGCCAGCGGCAGCGCGCGCGCATCGGCGCAGACGCGGCCGAACGGCTTCCACCAGCCGGCCTGGCGCTTGGCCTGCTGCAGCATCGGCAGTGCCTGGTCGAGCGCGATCACCTGCGCGCGCGGCCAGCGCTTCTTCATCGCCGCGGCGGCATGCGCCGGGCCGCTGCCCACGTCCAGCACCACCTGCGGCACGCGGTCGCCGAGGTAGTCCAGCGATTCCAGCAAGCGCCCCTGCACCTCGCGCTGCAGCGCCGCGGCGGCATCGTAACTGGTGGCGGCACGCGCGAACGCGCGGCGGATGTGCTGGGAGTCGAACGCGGAAGGGTCCATCCGCGCATTATCGCCGCCCGCGTCGTGCTGCGGCCAGCAGGGGCACGGATCACCGCGTTCCGTACTGCGCGCCGACCGGACGCCGGATGCGGCGGCTGTGCGTCTCAATCCTCCATCGCGTTTCCGGCGCCTTGTCGTCGCGCACATCCAGCGATGACAAGCGGATCAGCGCGATCCGCATTCGTCGCGACCAGGTGTGCGAACCGGCTGTGCATCCCCACTCCCGAATCCCCACTCCCGGCTCCCGGCTCTTCAGAACGCCCCCGGATAGCTGCCGCCATCCAGCAGCAGGTTCTGCCCGCTCAGGTAGCCGGCCTGCGCGCTGCACAGGAAGGCGCAGGCCGCGCCGAACTCTTCCGCGGTGCCGAAGCGCCCGGCCGGAATCTGCCGACGCTTGCGTTCGGCCAGGTCGGCGGGATCCATGCCCTCGCGCTGCGCGGCGTGGGCGATGTTGCCGCGCAGGCGGTCGGTGTCGAATTGCCCCGGCAGCAGGTTGTTGATGGTGACGTTGTGCGCCACCGTGCGCCGCGCCAGCCCGGCGACGAAGCCGGTGAGGCCGGCGCGCGCGCCATTGGACAGCCCCAGACTGTCGATCGGCGCCTTCACCGCAGCGGAGGTGATGTTGACGATGCGGCCGAAGCCGCGCGCCTGCATCGCATCGACGGTGGCACGGATCAACGCGATCGGCGCCAGCATGTTGGCGTCAAGCGCGCGCAGCCAGTCCTCGCGTTCCCAGTCGCGGAAATCGCCCGGCGGCGGCCCGCCGGCGTTGTTGATCAGGATGTCGACCTGCGGGCAGGCGGCCAGCGCGGCGGCGCGGCCGGCCTCGGTGGCGATGTCCGCCGCCACCTCGACCACCTCGCCACCACCGTCGAGCGCGCGCAGCTGCGCCGCGGCCGCATCCAATCCGGCCTGACCGCGCGCCACGATCACCACATGCACGCCTTCGCGGGCCAGCGCCTGCGCGCAGCCCAGTCCCAGCCCCTTGCTCGCGGCGCAGACCAGCGCCCATTTGCCGGCGATTCCCAGGTCCATGCTTGCACTCCGGTTCGAAGGAGTCGCGATGATCGGACATCGGCGCTGTGGCGGCCAGCGTCACACCGCGACTGCGGGACAGTCGAGCACGCAAGACACGTGTTGGTGCGACGTCGCTGCGCTGCGTTCGATTGCCATGCGTCGCGACTGAAGTAGCTCCCACAGGATGAGCCGGGCGTCCTTGTGGGAGGGACTTCAGTCCCGACGACGGAGGGTGTCCGTCGGCTTTCGTCTTCGCTTGTCGCGGCGGCACGACAGTTGAGTCCCACGGCGGAGCCGCTTGCGTCTTTCTGACGTCGGTGCGGGTCGCGTGATGCAATGTGGGAGTCAACTGTCATGCAGCGCGCGACGCGCGAGACGGTGTGCGCTTTCCGATGGCGCAATGCGTCGGGACTGAAGTCCCTCCCACAGTGCACCCGGCGGGCTCGTCGCAAGCGCCTGTAGGAGCGGCTTTAGCCGCGACCTGATGCAGCAGGCGTGTCGCGGCTGAAGCCTCTCCTACGACAGCACCGTGGAACGCGCTTCGCGACGCCGCTAGTCCAGCGTCGCCAGGAATCCGCGCAGCGCGTCGGCGACGGTGTCGGCATGGCCGAGGAACGGGGCGTGGCCGCCACCGGCGATGATCAGCGCGCGCGCGTTCGGCGCCAGTGCCGCGGCGGCTTCCATGCCTGCGGGTGGGACCAGGCGGTCGCGCTGGCCGCCGATCCACAGGCTGGGCACGCGCAGGCCGGGCAGGGCGCGGCGCAGGTCGGTGCGTTCCAGCAGGGTCAGGCCGTCCTGCAGCACGTGCGGGTCGGGCGCGCCGCGGGCGTCGAGCGCTTCGCGCAGCGTGCGCAGTTCGGCGCGCGCGTGCGCCGAGCCGAGCGTGTCCAGCGCCAGGAAGCGTTCGAGGGTGCCGCGGTAGTCCTCGGCCAGATCGCGGCCGAACTGTTCGAACACCTGTGGTTCCACCGCATGCGGCCAGTCGCTGCCGCGGACGAAGCGCGGCGTCGCCGCGAGCATCGCCAGCCCGCGCACCTGCGGTTGCGTGGCGGCGGCGTGCAGCGCGAACAGCCCGCCCAGCGACCAGCCCAACCACACGGCCGGCGGCGTGGCCGCGGCGATCGCGCTGACCACGTGCGGCAGCGCCAGCGGCGTGTCGTCGCCGCGGCTGTGGCCGTGCCCGGGTAGGTCCACCAGGTGCAGGCGGTACTGCGCCGACAGGCGCTCGACCAAGGGCGCGAAGATGCCGCCGTTCAACGCCCAGCCGTGCAGCAGGACCAGATCGGGGCCCTGCCCCAGGGTGTCGATATGCATCGTCGTGCGTCGTCGCGAAAGAACAGGAAAGGCGGCGTCGGCTGCCGCGTCAGTGCGCCGCGCGCCGCGCCAGCACCTGCGGCAGCAGCAGGCGCCACTGCCGGCGCGGATAGGCGCGGGTGCGCCAGGCGGACACGCGATGCGCACCGCGGCGCTGCTGGATCGCCGCGCTCAGCCAGTCGCCATCGATGCCCTGCCAGGCGCCGGCCGGCGTCAGCAGGTTCGGCGCCAGCCGCGGATGCACGTCGTCGCGCAGCATCTGCCACAGCGTGTCGGTAGCGAACGGCGAGGCGGCGAGGACGGCGGCGATCTGCGGATGGTGTGCGTCGACCGCGGTGTCCAGGTAAAGCTCGGCCAGCGCCTCCCAGACCTTGCGGCGTGCGGCGTGCCTGCCGTCGCTCACGCCGGCACGCCGGGCGGATGCGCGACCACGCGATCGCGGGCCAGCGCCAGGGCATCCAGCAGCGCCTGCACCTGCGCCGGCGTATGCAGCGCCGACAGGGTCACGCGCAGCCGCGACTTGCCCTCCGGCACGGTCGGCGGACGGATCGCCGAGACCAGGTAACCGGCCTGTTCCAGCGCCGCCGACCAGGCCAGCGCGGTGCGCTCCTCGCCGCACAGCAGCGGCTGGATCGGCGTGTCCGAGGCCATCAGTTCCAGGCCATGACGGCGTGCGCCGCCGCGGAACAGGGCGATCAGTTCGACCAGCCGCTCGCGCCGCCACTGGTCGCGCCGCGCCAGCTTGACCGCCGCCAGCGAGGCCGCGGCCTGCGCCGGCGGCAGCGCGGTGGTGTACAGATACGGCCGCGCGGTTTCGGCCAGATGCCGGATCAGCGGGGTATCGCCGACCACCGCGGCGCCGTAGCCGCCCAGCGCCTTGCCCAGGGTCACCAGTTGCAGCGGAACGTCGTCGGCACCCAGCCCCGCCTCGGCGACGCTGCCGCGCCCCTGCGGGCCGACCACGCCGACGCCGTGCGCGTCGTCCACGTACAGCAGCGCCTGTTGCGTGCGCGCCACCAGCGCCAGCGAGCGCAGCGGGGCGACGTCGCCGTCCATGCTGAACACGCCATCGGTGGCCAGCATCGCCGCTCCGTCGGCGGCGTGCTTGAGCTGGCGCATCGCGCCTTCGGCATCCAGGTGCGGATAGCGGCGCAGACGGCAGCCGGCGAGGCGGCTGGCGTCGAGCAGGCTGGCGTGATTGAGCCGGTCCTGCACGCACACGTCCTCTTCCTCGCTCAGCAGCGCCTGCTGTACCGCCAGGTTGGCGATGAAGCCGCTGCCGAACAGCAGCGCCTGCGGATAGCCGAGCCAGTCGGCGATCTCGCGTTCCAGCGCCTCGTGCAGCGCGTGGTGGCCGCACACCAGGTGCGAGGCGGTGGCGCCGGCGCCCTCGCGCGCGGCGGCGTCCTGAAGGGCGGCGACCACTTCGAACTGCTGCGCCAGGCCCAGGTAGTCGTTGCTGCAGAAGCCGGTCAGCCAGCGGCCGTCCACTTCCAGGCGCACGCCGTCGCGGCGGCCGACGCTGCGACGCACGCGCAGGCGTCCCTGCGCTTCGCGCAAGGCGCGCGCGGACTGGATGCGGTCGTGCAGGTCGGGACGGGCCATGGGCGCGGGACGGGCATCTGGCGGGCTAGCGTAGCGCGTCCCCGGCCGAGCCGGGCGCCGCCGGCGATGGACGGCCGGATCGGCGGACGGACGCGCGACCCGGGTTCAGACCAGGGCCGCGGCGATCGCCGGCGTGGGCTGGGCGGTGATGTCCGCGTGCACGGTGCCGGGATGGTCGTGCGCGTCGGCATCCACCATCACCTGCATCGGCCGCAGCCCCAGCCGCGCGAACAACGCCTGGTCGCGCTCGGTGTCCGGGTTGCCGGTGGTCAGCAGCTTCTCGCCGTAGAAGATCGAGTTGGCGCCGGCGCAGAAGCACAGCGCCTGCAGTTCGTCGCTCATGCTCTCGCGCCCGGCCGACAGCCGCACCATCGCCCGCGGCATCGCGATGCGGGCGACGGCGATCGTGCGCACGAATTCGAACGGATCCAGCTCGACCGTGCCGTGCAGCGGGGTGCCGGCGACCTGCACCAGGCGGTTGATCGGCACCGAGTCCGGATGCACCGGCAGGTTGGCCAGCGCCTGCAGCAGGCCGGCGCGCTGGTCGCGCGACTCGCCCATGCCGACGATGCCGCCGCAGCAGGTCTTCAGCCCGGCGTCGCGCACGTGGGTCAGCGTGTCCAGGCGATCCTGGTACTGGCGGGTGTGGATGATCGAATCGTAGAAATCCGGCGCGGTGTCCAGATTGTGGTTGTAGTAGTCCAGCCCGGCCGCCTTCAGCGCCTGCGCCTGGGTGCCGTCGAGCATGCCCAGAGTGGCGCAGGTCTCCAGGCCCAGCGCCTTCACCTCGCGGATCATCTCCGCCACCTTCGGGATGTCGCGGTCCTTGGGCGAGCGCCAGGCCGCGCCCATGCAGAACCGCGACGCGCCAGCGGCCTTGGCCTGGCGCGCCTTGTCCAGCACCGCCTCGGTGCTCATCAGCTTCTGCGCCTCCACGCCGGTGGCGTAGCGCTGCGCCTGCGGGCAGTACGCGCAGTCTTCCGGGCAACCGCCGGTCTTCACCGACAGCAGCGTGGACACCTGCACCTGCGCCGGATCGAAGTGTTCGCGGTGCACGGCGGCCGCGCGGTGCAGCAGTTCCGGGAACGGCAGATCGAACAGGGCGAGCAATTCCTGGCGTTGCCAGTCGTGTCGGACGACAGCGGACATGGGGGTTTCCTGACGGTCAGCGGCTGGGAAAGCGGGCAGTCTGGTAAGCATGCAACGTCCTGTCAACTTCATGATGGCTGGTTTGGTTGACGGTGGTTGGCGCTGGCTGCAGCGCCGCCTGCTGCCGGAACGCTGCCTGGTGTGCGGGGAGCCCGGCGCGCCGGGCCTGGACCTGTGTGCCGCCTGTCGCGACGATGTGCCCTGGAATGCGGCGGCCTGTTGCCGCTGTGCGCTGCCGTTGCCGGCGCTGGATGCCGAGCAGGTCTGCGGCGCGTGCCAACGCCGGCCGCCCTTGCTGGAGCGGGTGGCCAGCGCCTGCGTGTACGCCGCGCCGGTCGATGGCCTGTTGCGCCGCTTCAAGTTCCATCAGGACCTGGCCGCCGGGCGCCTGCTCGCCGCATTGCTGCAGACACGCTGCGCGGCCTTGCCGCGGCCGCAGGCGCTGCTGCCGGTGCCGCTGCATCCGGCGCGGCTGCGCCAGCGCGGCTACGACCAGGCGCTGGAACTGGCGCGGCCACTGGCGCGCGCGCTCGCGCTGCCGCTGTGCCTGGAATTGCAGCGGGTGCGGGCGACCGCGGCGCAATCCGAACTGGATGCGCGCGCGCGCCGGCGCAACCTGCGCGGCGCGTTCGCGGTGCCGGATTCGGTGGCGCTGCCGGCGCACGTGGCCCTGGTCGACGACGTGATGACCACCGGCGCGACCCTGCATGCCGCGGCCAAGGCGCTGCGCCGCGCCGGCGTGGAACGGGTCGATGCCTGGGTGGCGGCGCGGGTGCCGTGAGCGTGGTCGTCCATCGGGTGCGGGCGGTTGGCGTCGCTGGATGGCGCGCGGCCGGGCCGCGCGTGTCTTGCCTGCGAATCGGCCGACGGGTCGCGGCGGCGATCTGCCGGATGCACGCGCCTGTGCGCATGAACGGTCGGCGGACGCACCCGGCTTTATGATCGTGAGGAAGCCAACAACGAAAGGAGCTTGCGATGCGCTGGAAGGCGTTGGGTCTGTCGATGGCGCTGTGTGTGTCCGGTGTCGCCGGGTGTGGGTATGACAACGCCCCGGATGTCGCCGACGCCAGCCCGGTCAAGGCGAAGCTCGAATGGCGGCTGGCCAGCCATGCGTCCATCCCCGACTATGTGCAGGCCGACTATCACGGGCAGCCGGTATACCTGGCGCCGCAGGCGCTGCTGGTCGTCGAAAAGGCGGCCACCGTCGCGCCCGCCGACAACGGCAACGGCCAGCCAGCGCTGGACCTGCGCTTTCCTGGACATGGCCAACGCCTGACCCAGGCCACCGAGCAGAACGTCGGCAAGCCGATCGCACTGCTGGCCGACGGCAAGGTGCTGACCGTGGCCACGATCATGGCGCCGTTGCCGGGGGACAGCCTGCGGATCAGCGGGCTGCAGGACGTGCAGGAACAGCAACGGGTGTTCGCGCTGCTGACCCACGCGCCGGCCGCGGATGCGCCAGCGCAGGACGCCAAGCGCTAGAACGCATCGGGGCGAGGAGGAGCGGCGGATGCCGCCTCCTTGTCAGGTCATGCGTGGGTCGAGTCGATGGCCTGGCTGACGGCGGGGCGCGCCGGAACGTGACAATGTCGGCAGGGCGCGTCCTAGGCGCCGACCTTTTGCGAGGGCCCTGGGGCACGTTTCACAGTCCGGCGCGGACTGTGCGTGATCGATGACGGTCCCTAGCCGGCGCGCAGCGCCAGCGCCGCGGCAATGCCGGCGAAGATGGCTAGGCCGACCCAGTTGTTGTGCAGGAAGGCGCGGAAGCACGCCGCGCGTTCGCGGTGCCGGGCCATGCGGAACTCGACGACGACCAGCAACGCCGCCACGCCCAGGCCGGCCCAGTACCACACGCCCAGGTCCGCGCGATGCCCGACGAAGGCGAGGGCGACGAACATCAGCGCGTACAGCACGCCCTGGATGATCAGGTCGAGTTCGCCGAACAGGATCGCGGTGGACTTGGAGCCGGCGCGCAGGTCGTCCTCACGATCGACCATCGCATACCAGGTGTCGTAGGCGGTGGCCCACAGGATATTGACCGCGTACAGCAGCCAGCCCAGCGCCGGCACCTCGCCGCGCACCGCGGCGAAGGCCATCGGGATGCCCCAGCCGAAGGCCATGCCCAGGTAGACCTGCGGCAGGTAGGTGTAGCGCTTCAGATAGGGATAGCTGGCGGCCAGGAACAGCCCGACCACGCTCAGGCCGATGGTCAGCGCGTTCATGGTCAGCACCAGCGCGAACGCCACCAGCATCAGCACCGCGAACACCGCCAGCGCTTCGCGGCCGCTGACCGCGCCGGTGGCCAGCGGCCGGCTGCGGGTGCGCTCGACCTGCGGGTCCAGCCAGCGGTCGGCGTAGTCGTTGATCACGCAGCCGGCCGAGCGGGTCAGCCACACCCCGGCGGTGAACACGAACAGGGTCCACAGCGGCGGTACCCCATCGGCGGCCAGCCACAGCGCCCACCAGGTCGGCCACAGCAGCAGCAGCACGCCGATCGGCCGGTCGCCGCGCAGCAGTTTCCAGTACTGGCCCAGGCGCGCGCGCGGCGGCAGCGCGGCAGGCGTTTCGTAGCGTTCGTAACCCATCGCGCAAGGGTAGCAGCCGCGTGGTGCGGGCGGCGCGTCGCGGAGGTGGATGCGCCGTGTCCTGCGTTGGTTGGCCGAGCGCCGCAGGACGCGGACGGGCGCCAGGCGTCCACGGCGAGGTGGCCGCCGTGCCGCATGTCGACGCAAGGTGCCGGTGAGCGGACGGCGGCGGCCGCATGCCCATGACGCGCGCGCCGTCGCCGGGCCGTGCGAATGGGGGAGACGCGGACCACGAATGCCGTTAGAATGCGCGTCCGTTGCGCCCGTAGCTCAGCCGGATAGAGTAGTGGCTTCCGAAGCCATTGGTCGGGGGTTCGAATCCCTCCGGGCGCGCCATCCCCCGCCGTGCATGCCGATCCTGTCTGGCATCGCTCGCGTCCTGTTCGCCATCTCCGCAGGCTCCTCTCTACTCTTTCGCTTCCGCCGCCCTGCGGCCGTGCGAACGCATGCGTTGCTCGCTGCCGGGCGCTGTGGCGCCGATGGGTCATGCCCGCGCGATCCCGACCTTGTCCCAGCGCTTGGCCAGCGTCCCATCCGCTCCCAGAAGCATGGTGCGCGGCGTGCTCTGCTGGAGCCGCTTGCGCGGTGTCCGAGCAGGGCGCCAGGCGTGGTACTGGCTGCGGTGCGTGGCATGAGTGCGTGCGTGCTCGGAGACGGGACGTGCGCCGGAACGCACGGAACGAGGTGTTGCGCAATGTAATATGTTGATGAATTTCACATTTCATGTCTCCCTGTGTAGAATTTCGGAGCGGGCAGGGTAGTGTCCGCCACGGGGCCGGCATGGGGATGCCGCTCGCAGTGCTTTCAGTGACGCCCGCCACCTGCATACGCACACGTTCGGATACAACGCCGGGTTCTTCATGCGCCGCCGCTCGACGCTCACGCCCCTGTTGCTCCTGATCGTCCTGTTGCTTGGCGGGTGCGGCGGAATCCAGTCGGTCTCCGAGCAGGGCCGCCGCTCCATTGCCCTGAACGGGCACGTACAGATGCTGCGCGACCGTGCCGGCACGCTCGACGTGCACGCGGTGGCGGCGCGCGGCGACCTGCAGCCGGCGTCGCCGGAGTTCAGCCTCGGCTACATCCCTGATGCGGTCTGGCTGCGCCTGCGCCTGGATCGCATGACCGGCCTGCCTCGGGTGCTGATGTTGCAGGTGGACGCGCCGCTGGCCGATACCGTGCGCCTATACGTGCCGCAGCCGGGCGGTGGCTTCCGCGAACTGCGCCGCGGCGAGGACGTGTCGCGGCGCGAGTACCCCTACCTGCTGCGGACGCCGGTGTTCCAGTTGGAAGCGCCGGATGGACGCTATCCGGAGGTCTACCTGCGCCTGACCGAGCGCAACGCGATGACGGTGGCGCTGAAACTGTGGGAGCCGCAGGCGCTGCTCGCCCACGAGGCCTTGTCCGCCAGCCAGGACAGCATCTTCCTGGGCTTCATCCTCGCGCTGTGCATGGCCGGCACCTTCATCTGGCGACGCAGCGGCGTGGGGCCGGTGCGCTGGTATGTCGCCTACATCGCCACCAGCGGCTACAGCGTGTACAAGACCCGGGGCCTGGTCGGCCCGTTTTTTCGTCTGGACACGCACGATGGCGGCGACACCGTACTCGGCGTGGTGCTGGCGCTCAGCGTGGCCATCGCCGTGTCCTTCAGCGTGCGGTTGATGGCTTTGCACACGCATTTCCCGCGGCTGTCGCGCGCCTACGAAACCTTCGTGTGGCTGGTGATCGGCGTCGCCTGCACCGGATTCCTGCTTGGCAGGTTCGGCACGGTAATGCCGTTCGTGCAGGGGCTGAGCCTGGCCAGCGTACCGTTGCTGCTGCTGGTGGCGGCTTACCTGAGCTGGCGCGGCCAGGCCATGGCCAAGCTGTACCTGGTGGCGTTCCTGGTGCTGTACATCGCATTCTTCCGCGGCTTCCTGATCAACCTTGGCCTGCTGCCGAACACGCCGTGGCTGCGCAATGGCGCGCCGCTGGCGGTGGGCCTGACCCTGCACCTATTGCTGCTGACCTTCAGTTTCGCGCAACGCTTCTACGCGCTGGAGAAGCAGCGCCAAGATGCATTGGCCCTGGCGCTGGAACTCTCGCAGCAGTCCGGGGCATCGCTGGAGCACAAGGTGCGCGAACGCACCCGCGAACTGGCCGAGGAAATCGTGCAGCGCCAGGCCACCGAGCAGCGCCTGCGCGAGAGCAAGACGCAATTGCGGCAGGCACTGGTCGCCGAGCAGCGGCTGCGCGAGGAGCAGCGCGAATTCGTGACGTTGCTGTCGCACGAGTTCCGCACGCCCTTGTCGATCATCCATGCCAGTGGCCAGATGCTGCAGGACACGGAGACCGCGCTGCAGCCGGCAGGACGCCGCCGCATCGAGAAGATCCAGCGATCGGTGGAGCGCATGTCCGAGTTGATCGAACGTTTCCTCGACGATGAACAGGTGCTCTCGGACGAAGGCGCGCTCAAGCGCGAGGTGTTTGCGTTGCCCGCGCTCATCGACGAGGTGCTGGACGCGCTCGATCCGTCACGCGAGCGCGTGCGGGCCGAACTGGCGCAGGCGCCGCTGCGGGTGGATTGCGACCGCGGCCTGCTGCGGATCGCCCTGGACAACCTGTTGGGCAACGCCCTGAAGTACTCCGGGCCGGGACAACCGGTACGGCTGACGGCCACGGCGGAGGCGCAGACCCTGATCCTCGGCGTCGCCGATCAGGGTCCCGGCATTCCGCAGCACGAGCACACCGGGATCTTCCGCAAGTTCGCGCGCGGCAGCGGCAGCGGCGGCACTGCCGGCGCGGGGCTGGGGCTGTACCTGGTCAAGCGCATCGCCCTGCGATTGGGCGGCGAATTGACCCTGGACAGCGACGGCCGCGGCGCGACCTTCAGCCTGCGCCTGCCCCAGGCCGTCGCCGCGGAGGGGCGGTGAGCATGCGCACGCACCGCACATGCGGCGCACGGCATGGCGTCGCGCACCGCCGCCGCGCCGGGGAGGCACGCTGACATGGCATTGATCGGTCTGCTCGAAGACGAAGTGGATCTGTGCGAGGAACTGCAGAGTTATCTGGTCGGCGCCGGACACCGCGTGGTATCCGCTGGCTCGGCCGCGGCCTTCTTCGCCGCAAGTGCCGGGCTGCGCTTCGACGTGGTGATCCTCGATCGCGGGCTCCCCGATGCCGATGGCCTGGAGATCGTGGAGCGCCTGCGCAGCGCCTCCGCGGGCATCGGCATCATCATGTTGACCGCGCGCGGTGCCAGCGAGGACCGCATCCACGGCCTGGAGAGCGGGGCCGACCACTATCTGGTCAAGCCGGTGCGCCTGGCGGAACTGGCGGCGCACGTGCGTGCACTGTTGCGACGGCTGCCGCGCGGCTGGCGTCTGGTCGCCAGCGAATGCTGCCTGTACACGCCGGAGGATGCGCGTCTGGAACTGAGCGCGCGCGAGTTCGCGCTGTTGCGGGTGCTGGCCGTGCGCGCCGGCGAGATGGCCGGCCGCCGCGAGGTGGCCGAGGCGCTGGGCTGGGACTGGATGTCCTTCGACCAGCGTCGCCTCGACACCTTGATCAGCCGGCTGCGTCGGCGCTGCCGCGACGCCTGCCGCCAAGAACTGCCGATCCGCACCGAGCACGCGCGCGGCTACCTGACGACCGAGCCCGTGCGCGTGGAGTGACTGCGCCACACCGTAAGGCGAGCGTGCGATGGCGATCTTGCGCAATCGAGTGTGCGCACGCTGTGGCGCCGGCGATGCGCGTCAGAATTCCGCCGCCGATGACGGTGACGTGCCGGCCGCCGACCGTTTGAGTGCGCCAAAAATCCGCCGAAAAGGCCTGCAATTCTGCGGCGCGAGCGGGATGCGCATGCGGTCTTCTGACGTTACGCGGGCGTGTCAGAACTCGTAAGTTTTCACACCCTCGTGATCTCCAGAATGGCGCCGATCAACAAGGGCGCGTTCTGCGCACCACACGGGGACATTGCATGAATACCACGCGGCTGGCCAAGCTTCTTGGCCTCGGCTCGTTGCCACTCGCTGTCAATTTGGCTCTTGCGCAGACGGCGCCGCCGGACGCGGGTTCGCTGCTCAACCAGCAGCAGCGCCAGGAACGGCTGCAGCCGCCGGCCGACGATGCCGCCGCGTTGCTGCAGGCGCCGTTGCCGGATGCGCCGGATGGCGGTTTCAGCGCACGCATCGACCGCGTCCGCTTCAGCGGAGCCGAGGGCGCGATCGACACGCAGGCGCTGCAGGCGGTGGTTGCCGATGCGCTGGGCAAGTCGCTGACCCACGCGCAGTTGCAGGCGCTGGCGCAGCGGGTCAGTGCCGCGCTGCAGGCGCAGGGTTATCTGTTGGCGCGCGCCTATCTGCCGCGGCAGGACCTGAGCAACGGCGAGCTGGAGATCGCGATCATGATCGGGCGTCTGCAGAGCGCGCCCGGCCGCGTGCAGGTGCTGTCCGACGATGCCGCGCTGCGCGCCCGCGCGACCGGCATCGCCGATGCGGCCTTGCCCGAAGGGCCGGTGCGCAACGACCAGTTGGAGCGCGCGCTGCTGTTGATCAACGACGTGCCAGGCGTGAGCGCGCGTGCGACGCTGGAAAAGGGCGTCGAGCCCGGCAGCAGCCGCCTGCTGATCCGTGCCGATAGTGCGCCGGCGTGGATCGGCGGCGCGAGCGTGGACAACTTCGCCAACCGCTACACCGGCGCGTGGCGCAGCAGCGCCTGGGGCGCGGTGAATCGGCCGTTCGAGCACGAGGACCTGCTCGGCGTGAACCTCAGCCACAGCAGCGGCACTGATCTGCTGGGTCTGAACTACGCCATCGGCCTGACCCCGTCGGGTCTGCGCGCCAACGTCGCCGCCTCGTCGATGCACTACGCGGTTGGTGCCGAGTTCAAGCCGCTGGACCTGCGCGGCAGCGCGCGTACCGTCAGCGCCGGCCTCAGCTATCCGCTGTTGCGCACGCGCAAGCGCAGCCTGTGGATCAGCATGGACGCCGAGCGTCGCGAGCTGGTCGACAAGGCGCTTGGCCAGGTCCTGCGCGAGCGCAATCTGGACCGGCTCACCACCATGCTCAGCGGCAACGCCTGGGACGGTTGGTGGGGCGGCGGTTACTTCGGCGCCAGCCTGGGCTGGGTCGCAGGCCGCGTGGATCTGGACAACGCGGCCGACCGTATCGCCGACGGGCTGAGCGCGCGCACCCGCGGCAGCTACAACAAGCTGGTCTGGCGCGTGGAGCGCAATCAGAGCCTGGGCGGCTTGAGCAACTGGGGCCTGTACGTGGGTGCCAATGGTCAGTTCGCCAGCAAGAACCTGGATTCGTCGGAGAAGTTCCTGCTCGGCGGCCCGTCCGGGGTGCGCGGGCATGCGGTCGGCGAAGGCAGCGGCGACAACGGCTGGCTGGTCAATGCCGAGCTGCGCCGCGATTTTCTCGTCGCCAGGCACGTGCGTGCGCAGGCGCTGTTGTTCGCCGATCACGGCCACGTGCGCCAGCACATCGATCCGTGGGCGGGATCGGTGATGCCGTGGTCGGGCAATGCGTACGACCTGTCCAGCGCTGGTATCGGCCTGAACCTGCAAGGCGAGCGCTGGTCGCTGCGCGGTGCCTGGGCGCACCGGCTGGGCGACAACCCCGGCCGCAGCGCCGCTGGCCTGAACGCCGACGGCCTGCGCGACGACCACTACCTGTGGCTGCAGGCCAGCCTGCGCTTCTGACGCCGCCACTCCACGCCTTCTGAGGACGATTCGCATGAATCACATCTACCGTTTGATCTGGGACGAACTGCGTGGCGCCTACGTGGTCGCCGCCGAGATTTCCCGCCGCCGCGGCAAGCGCAGCGGCACCGTGGTGCGCGCTGCCGCCGCCGCGATCGCCATCGGCAGCGTGCCGCTGTCTGCCTATGCCGTGGATCCTGGCGCATTGCCCGACGGCGCGCAGATCGCCGCCGGCAATGCGCACCTGGACCAGCACGGCGCCAACCTGACCGTGCATCAGGACAGCCAGCGGCTGATCCTGAACTGGAACAGCTTCGACATCGGCAACCAGGCCAGCGTGCGCTTCGAGCAGCCCGACAGCACCGCCATCGCGCTGAACCGCGTGCTCGGTGGTACGCCCAGCCAGGTGCTGGGCGAACTGAGCGGCAACGGCCAGGTCTGGCTGGTCAATCCCAACGGCGTGTACTTCGGCAAGGGCGCGCAGGTGGACGTGGGCGGGCTGCTGGTCAGCTCGCTTGGCATCAGCGACAGCGACTTCCTGGGCGGACACGCGCGCTTCGTCGCCAGCGGTGCGGCCGGCGCGGTGCGCAACGAGGGCGCGATCCGCGCCAACGGCGGCGTGGTGGCATTGCTGGCGCCGGCGGTGAGCAACACCGGCAGCATCGCGGCGGGCCAGGTCGGCCTGGCCGCAGGCGATCGCGTTGCGGTGGACTTCGGCAGCGACGGCCTGCTGTCGCTGGCGGTCGCCCAGGACGCGCTGAAGGCGGAACTGGCGCAGAGCGGCACCATCCGCGGCAACAACGTGGTGCTCAGCGCCGCCGGCGCCAGCGCGCTGCGCTCCAGCGTCATCAACATGGATGGCGTGGTCGAAGCGACCTCGCTGGGCGCGCATGGCGGGCGCATCCTGCTCGACGGCGGCGACGCCGGCCAGGTCCACGTCGGCGGCCGTCTCGACGCCAGTTCGGCGACCGGCCAGGGCGGCCGCATCGACGTGCTCGGCCAGCAGTTGCGCCTGGACGGCGGCGCGCGCCTGGACGCCAGCGGCGCGACCGGCGGTGGCGCCATCCACGTCGGCGGCGGTTGGCAGGGGCACGACCCGGCGTTGCGTAACGCCACCCAGGTGGAGGCCGATGCCAGCATCGCGCTCGACGCCAGCGCCGGCAGCAGCGGCAACGGCGGCGAAGCGGTGGTCTGGTCCGACGGCGACACCCGGTTCGCCGGCAGCATCGCCGTGCGCGGTGGCGCGCAGGGCGGCAACGGCGGCCGCGCCGAAGTCTCCGGCAAGCAGCAACTCGCCTACAGCGGCCGCACCGATGCCAGCGCGGCCAACGGCGCGATGGGCGACCTGCTGCTCGATCCGAATACCATCACCATTCAGGCCGGCGCCGGCACCGGCAGCCTCACCGGCAGTACCGTCTACGTGCAGGACCTGCAGGCGCAGAACGCCAACGTGATGCTGGTGGCCGACAATGGCATCACCTTCGGCGACCTGTCGCTGAACGGCGGCAATGGCCGCCTGAGCATGGCCAACAATGTCAGCCTGCGTCTGGAGAACACCAACGGCACCATCAGCTTCGCCAATCCGACCAATACGGTGGAAGTGTTCGGGACCGGCAGCATCTACATGCAGAGCGGACGCACCAACACCGGCTTCCTGAGCAGCATCGGCAACCTGATCGCACATGGCCCCGGCACCAATCCCGGCACGCTGCCGACCCACGACGTCACCCAGAACGGCAACGGTACCCCGGGCGCCGGCTCGATCACCCTGTACGGCGCCGACGGCATCTCGGTCAGCGGCGCGCTGACCACCAACGGCGGCTATGTGCGCATCTGGGGCGACTCGGACGACATGGGCGGTGGCGACCTGACCCTGAACTCGCCGATCTTCAGCAATGGCGGCAACGTCTACCTGTCCACCGGCCAGGGTGCGGTGACACTGAACTCCAACATGACGCTCGGTGCCGGGCGCGTGCTGTTCAAGGCCGACGGCAGCTACACCAGCGGCGAAAAAATCCTCAACGGCCTGATCGACGCCAGTGGGGACTTCAACATCGATACCGCGTTCACCATGAAGGGCAACGCGAGCATCTACACCAACGGCAACATCGTGTTCGGCAACGTACCGGTCAATCTCGATACCGGCAGCGGCGTGCTGGTGCTGCGCGCCAACAAGATCGACTGGGGCTCGTCGACCCTCAACAACCTCAGCACGGCGTCGATGCGCTTGGAGCCGTACGACCCTTCGGTCAACATGGTGCTGGGCGACGCCAACGGCTTCGCCTCGGCGGCGACGCTGAACAAGTTGCCGGGCATCCGCAACCTGACCATCGGCCGCGCCGACGGCACCGGCACCATCAGCGTCTCCGGCAACTACAACTTCAATGCCAGCGGCAGCTTCGAGTTGCTCGACAAGACCCTGGACATCACCGCCGGCAGCCTCAGCAACAGCACCGGCGACGTGATCCTGACCGGCGACACCATCAACCTCAGCCAGCATGTCACCGCCAATGGCGGCAACGGCAAGGTCACGATCCGGCAGATGACCGCGGCCAACGCCCTGCACCTGGGCACCGGGCTGAGCAATGCGTCGATCGGCCAGGTCAACGCGGCGACGCTGGAGGTGGGGCGCAGCGATGGCGGCGATCTGGTGTTCGACAGCGACATCGTCACCGGCGCCAGCACCGTGAGCCTGAAGAGCGGGCAGCGTGTGCTCGGCGTCAATGGCGGCGTGTCCGCGGCCAAGCTGGCGGTCACCGCCGGCGCCGGGGCCACGCTCAGCGACAGCACCTTCGACTTCACCACCCTGGCCCTGGACGTGGGCGGGGCCAGCCAGGTCACCAGTGCCAGCGCCAACTGGGGCTTGGGTGCGGCGGACACGCTGACCGGCCTGAACGTGCGCGCCGGCACCACCGGGACGGTCGGGCTGACCGCGACCGGCACGTTGGGGCTGAACAGCGCGATCAACGTCAACAACAGCGCCGCCACCCTCGCCGCCACCGCCGGTACCGGCTTCGATGCCGCCAGCGCCGTGCTGAGCAACCATGCGGCGGCCACCGTGGCCTTCGCCGTGTCCGGCGGCAACCCGTTCGCGTTCGGCGGCAGCAGTACGGTCCTGAGCGGCGGCACGCTGTCGCGCTTCAACGGGGTGAACACGCTGCGCGTGGATGCGGCGGGCAACGACGTGACGATGGGGGCATTCAACGTCACCGTCGGCAACCGCATGCAGGTGCAGGCGCGCCGCCTGCAGCAGACCGACGACGTCGGCGTGAGCGGCGGCAGCCTCTATCTCAGCGCCGCGCAGGGCGGCCTGACCCTGAACCACGGCATCAGCGCCGCGCAGACGCTGTCGCTCAACGACGTCGCCGGCACCGGCATCCAGGGCAGCGGCGCGCTGACCGCCGCGGCACTGGCGCTGCGCTCCAGCGGCACGGTGTCGCTGACCTCCGCCAGTACCCTGGTGAACGCGATCGCGGCGCAGAGCGGCAACCTGACCTTCCGCAACAACGGCAGCCTGCTGGTCGGCAGTGTCGATGGCCTCGCCGGCATCACCTCCACCGGTGCGGTGGACCTGCGCCTGACCGGTGCCAGCGCTGACCTGACGCTGCAACAGGCGGTGAGCGCGGGCAATGTCGCACAACAACAGACCGGCGTGTTGCTGGCGGCCGGCCGCAACTTCATCAACCAGGCCGGCAGCAGTGCGGTGAGCACCGGCAACGGGCGCTGGCTGGTGTATTCCACCTCGCCGCTCAACGACACCCGCGGCGGTCTGGCGCCGCAGTTCAAGCAGTACAACGCCGGCACCGGCAGCACCGTGCTGGATGCGGGCAGTGGCTTCCTGTACCGCGTCGCCCCGACCGTTGCCGTCGCCCTCACCGGCGCAGCCAGCAAGACCTATGACGGCAATGCCGCTGCCGCACTGGGCGGGATCGGCTACACGGCCAGCAGCGGTGCGATCGACGGCGATACGGTCGTCGTCACCGGCGCCGCCGCGCACTACGACAGCAAGAACGTCGGCCACGGCAAGGCGGTCACCGTCGACGGCCTGAGCGTGGACCACGCCGGCAACGGCGCGGTGCGCGTGTACGGCTACGGTCTGGCCAGTACCAGCGCCAGTGCCAACATCGGTACTATCAGCCAGAAGACGCTGCAGCTGGGGGGCGGCTCGATCCAGGGCAAGGTCTATGACGGCACCACCACCGCCAGCCTGGGGTCGGCGACCCTGAGCGGTGTGGTGAGCGGCGACGACGTGCGCTTCGCCGGTGCATCCGGCGCGGTGTTCGCCGACAAGCGCGCCGGCGTCAACAAGCAGGTCACTGTCTCCGGCATCGCGCTCGGCGGCAACGATGCAGGCAACTACCTGGTCGACAGCACGGCCTATGCCGACATCGCCAAGCGCACGCTGACGGTGGCGGTCGACATCGCCGGCAAGGTGTACGACGGCGGAATCGGCGCGCAGGTGCGCAACGCCACGCTCGGCAATGCCGTCGTCGGCGACGATGTGTCCGTCGCCACCCAGGCCGCGTTCGTCGACAAGAACGTCGGCGACAACAAGAGCGTCGTGGTCGCCGCACAACTCGGCGGCACCGATGCCGGCAACTACGTCATGGACGTGGCCACCTCTACGCCGCGCGGCAGCACCGCCTCGATCACGCCCAAGACGATCGACGTCGGCACGCTGAGCGTGACGGCCAAGGTGTACGACGGCAACCGCACCGCCAACGTCGGCAGCAACGGCCCGGTCGGCACGCTGAGCGGGGACGACGTGGCACTGGTCCTGCAGGGCCAGTACGACGACAAGAACGCCGGCACCGGCAAGCGGGTGGACGTGACGGCGGGCTTGCGCGGTGGCGACGCCGGCAACTACCAGCTGCTCGCGACGCGCCTGCAGTCCAGTGGCGACATCACGCCCAAGACGATCGACGCCGGCACGCTGAGCGTGATGACCAAGGTGTACGACGGCAACCGTACCGCCAACGTCGGGAGCAGCGGCCTGGTCGGCACGGTTGGTGGGGACGACGTGGCGTTGATCTTGCAGGGCCTTTACGACACCAAGAACGCCGGCACCGGCAAGCGCGTGGACGTGACCGCGGGCCTGCGTGGAGGTGACGCCGGCAACTATCGCCTGGTCAACACCAGCCTGCAGTCGCGCGGCGACGTGGCGGCGAAGGAACTGACCGTCGGCAATGTGGCCGTGCTGGACAAGCGCTTCGACGGCGGCAGCGACGCGGTGCTGGTACTGCCGCCGCTGCGTGGCGTAGTCGCTGGCGACGAGGTCGCGCTGCAGGGTCGCGGTCAGTACGACAATGCCTCGGCCGCGGCGGGCAAGACGGTGCAGATCGCACTGGCTCTGAGCGGTGCCGACGCGGGCAACTACCGCCTGACCGACGCGCGTCAGCAGACCGTCGCCGGCATCGAGGACCTGCCGGGCCGCAACGCGGTGGACGCGGTCTCGCAGCCGAGCATGGGGGGCAACGGCACGCAGCCGGGCGGCATCGCCGACGGCAATTCGTTGACGGCGGCGGGCGCGATTTCGGCAGCGGCCGGCGCGATGGGGGAATTGGGCGCATCGGCGCAACCGCGGCTGGGTGGAACCTCGCTCGATCCGACCGGCGCCGGTGGCAGCGGCAGCGGCCTTGGCGGTAGCGCCGGTGGTTCGGGCGGTGCCGGCGGCCCTGCCGGCGCTGCGATCGGCACGGGCACCGGGACCACCGCGGCCGACGGTGCCACCGGCTCGGCGGGCGCCAATGCCGGTGGCAACGGCGCAGGCAACGTCGCCGATGCCCAGGGCGGTGCTGGCGCCGCAAGCCAGGGTGCCGGCCAGCGCGGCGGTGCCCCGGGCGATGTGGCGATGGAGCAGGTGCTGCGCAACGGTGCCGGCGTGAGCCTCGCTACCGGTGGCGAGACCCTGGCGCAGCCCGAAGTGGCGGTGCTGACGGTGTTCGACGGCGAAGGCCGTGCGCTTGGCCGCCTGCGGGTGGAAGACCTGGGCAGCAGCCTGGCGCTGCACCCGCTGGACGGCAGCGCGCCGACCGCGCCGAACCTGCAGCAGAACGTTCGCGCCAGCGCCCAGACCAGCGTGGCCGTCGATGCGGACGAGAACGCTACGCTGCGCCTGTCCCTGCTGGAGGACGGCACGCTCCACGTGGTGGCGCCGCGTTCGGCCGCACGCATGGACCGCGAAACGCTCAGCGCCTACGCGCTCGGCGCGCTGAAACAGCAGGCAGGCGTGTCGGTGCAGCAAGTGCGCGCGCTGGTGCTGAGCTTCGTCGACTGACGGAGTGGCGAGGGACGCAGGGGCGGCTGCCGCCTCTGCGTCCCGGCGGCCTGGCTGATCGGGGGAAAGGCCAGGCCGGGTTCGACCGTCTCGGCGCGGGTGATGCGCCTGAAGCGGAGGCAGCGGCGTCCGCGGTGCGATGGTGGCAAGCGCGGAGCACCCTTGCGGTGAGATCAAGGTCATCGCCTCGCCATCGTCGCGCCGCGGACGCGCCACATTCTGCAGGTGTGATTGCCTGATGCATGCAGGGTGCGACACAGCGCGACCCTGCGTCGCACAAGCCCTCATGCGGGAGTGTGCTCTGGCAGCCTTGTGGGTGGGAGGCTGCCGCCGCCGTTCCGGTGCGTGTGCCGCGCGGCCATCGCGATGCCGTGCCGCCCATCGCCACCGCATCGCTGCAGTGTCGCCGCGCCGGGGCGATACGGCTATCGTATCGGGATGCCGAGCGCTTCCCCACTTCCCTTTCGACGCAAACGGCGTGTTGCTTGCGCGGCGATGGCGTTGTTGGCCGCTGGCTGTCGGCGTCGCTGGCGGTAGTCGCGGTGTCGCACGCATGATCGCGACGAGCAGTTCGCGCACGCCCCTGCCCAAGCCCGCCGTCCGCCGGCTCGGCGCGGACGACGCGCTGGCCTATCTGCGGGTGGGCGAGGGCGCGCCGGTGCTGCTGGTGCACGGTGCCCTGTGCGACTACCGCTACTGGGCGCCGCAGCTGCGCGGCCTGGCCGACCGCTTCCAGCTCAGCGCGCTGAGCCTGGGCCAGTACTACCCGCGACTGCCGTCGGCGTCGCGGCATGCGTTCGGCTGGCGCTGGCATGCGCAGCAGCTCGCCGCCTTCATCGCCGAGGAAGCGCGGCCGGTGCATCTGGTCGGCCATTCCCGCGGCGCCGCCGTGGCCTGGCAGGCGGCGCTGTTGCGGCCGGAGGCCATCGCCAGCCTGACCCTGTTCGATCCGGGCGGTCCGCAGCCGCAGGGCCTGCCGGCGGATGTGCAGGCGGTCCGCCGGCAGGCGATCGCGTTGCTGCAAGGTGGCCAGGTGGAGGCCGGCCTGGAATGCTTCGTCGATTCGGTCAGCCAGCCCGGCGCCTGGGCGCGCAGCAGCGCAAGCTTCCGGCAGATGGTGCGCGACAACGCGCAGACCCTGGTGCCGCAGATCGCCGACGTGCTGCCGGCGTACCGGCCCGAGCAGGCAGCCACGCTGGCGATGCCGGTGTTGCTGGTCGCCGGCGAACGCAGCCCGGGCCAGTACCGCGACAACGCCGCCGCGCTGGCGGCCTGGCTGCCGCATGCACGCCATGAGGTGCTGGGCGGGGCGTCGCACGGCATGACCTTTACCCATGCGAGGCGGTGCAATGCCTTGATCGCCGAGTGGGTGGACGCTGCGGCGAGGAGCTGAGCGCGTACGGCAGAGTGCTGCGCTCAGCGGGCATGACTGGGTGCAGACTGGATGCGGCGCACGCCGGCTGCGGCTCGGCGTCAACCTACCAGGCGGCGTGCCCCGGGTGGCGTCGGACCCACGGCACTCGCCGTTGGCTCACCACGATCCAGTTGCCGGTACGCGATGGCCTCGGTCAGGTGCGCAGTGGCGATGGCGTCGCTGGCATCCAGATCGGCGATGGTGCGCGCCACGCGCAGAATCCGATGCAGCGAGCGTGCCGACAGCCGCAGGCGCTCGATGGCCTGTTCCAGCAGCGCCTCGTCGCGCGGTTGCAGGCGGCAGTCGCGCAGGGTCTCGCTATGGCCGAGCTGGCCGTTGGGCCGGCCGGCGCGGGCCTGCTGGCGTTGCCGCGCCTGTTCCACGCGTTCGCGCACGGCGGCACTGGACTCGCCGGGCGCCGCATCGGCGCGCAACGCCTGCGGCGGCAGCCGCGGCACTTCCACGTGCAGGTCGATGCGGTCCAGCAGCGGGCCGGAGATGCGTGCGCGGTAGCGCCGCACCGCGTCCTCGCTGCAGCGACAGCGGCCGCTCGGGTCGCCGGCCCAGCCGCAGGGGCAGGGATTCATCGCCGCGACCAACTGGAAGCGCGCAGGGAACTCGGCGCTGCGCGCCGCGCGCGACACGGTCACCTGGCCCGATTCCAGCGGTTCGCGCAGGACTTCCAGCGCATGCCGGTTCCATTCCGGCAGTTCGTCCAGGAACAGCACGCCATGGTGCGCCAGCGAGATCTCTCCGGGGCGCGGATGGGTGCCGCCGCCGACCAGCGACACCGCGCTGGCGGTGTGGTGCGGTGCGCGGTAGGGGCGTTGCCGCCAGCGCGACGGGTCCACGCCGCGGCCGCTGACCGAGGCGATGGCCGCGCTCTCCAGGGCCTCGGCTTCGCTGGCCTCGGGCAGGATCCCGGGCAGGCGCGAGGCCAGCAGGGTCTTGCCGCAGCCGGGGCTGCCGATCAGCAAGAGGTGGTGATGCCCGGCCGCGGCGATCTCCAGGGCGCGCCGCGCCTGCGCCTGGCCGCGCACGTCGCTCAGGTCGGGAAAGGGCGCGGCGACCGTGGGCGGCGCGGTGGCCGAGGGCAGGGTCTTGCTGCCGTTGAGCAATCCACAGACTTCCAGCAAGGTGCGTGCGGTGTAGGCCTGCACGTGTTGCGCCAACGCGGCCTCGGCGCCGTTGTCGGCCGGGACGATCAGGGTGCGTCCGGCCTGGGCGGCGGCCAGTGCGGCCGGCAGGACGCCATCGACCGGGCGCAATTCGCCGGTCAAGGCCAGTTCGCCGAGGAATTCGTACTGGCCGAGCACCTGCGGGTCGAGCTGGCCGGCGGCGGCGAGGATGCCCAGCGCGATCGGCAGGTCGAACCGCCCGCCTTCCTTGGGCAGGTCGGCCGGGGCCAGGTTGACGGTGATCCGCCGTGCCGGGAATTCGTACTGCGCGCAAAGCAGGGCGGCGCGGACGCGATCGCGCGACTCGCGCACCGCCGCCTCGGGCAGGCCGACGATCTGCGTCGTCGGCAGGCCGCCGGACAGATGGACTTCGACCCGAACCGGAGGCGCAAGCACCCCCGCGCGGGCACGGCTGTGCACCAGCGCCAGGCTCATGGTGGCGGGTGGATCAGGCGTTGGGGCTGGGCGTGGGCCCGCTGCGCGCCGCTTCCAGCGCGGCGACGCTGCGCTCCAGCGCTTCGAGCTTCTCGCGCGTGCGCAGCAGCACCGCACGCTGCACTTCGAATTCCTCGCGGGTGACCAGGTCGAGCTTGCCCAGCCCGGCCTGCAGTGCGCTCTTGAAGGTGCTCTGCAGTTCGTCGCGGGATTGGCGCAGGCCCGGCGGCACCAGATCGCTGAGGCGGCGGGCGAGGTCGTCGAGATGGTTGAGGTCGATCATGGCTGTGCTCCGGCAGGTGGCGTCAGAGTGCGGCACCGGGAAGGTCGGGACCATCGGGATCGGACGCGGCGCGCTGTCGGAAAATTCCGGCGTTGGGGGCGCGCGGCCATTGAACCCGACGGCCGCCGATCGCGCAACCGCGCTATCCTGAGGCCATTGTGATTGGAGAACGCCGCATGAAGATGATCATGGCCGTGATCAAGCCGTTCAAGCTCGACGACGTGCGCGAAGCGCTCGCCGCGCAGGGCGTGGCCGGCATCACCGTCACCGAGGTCAAGGGCTTCGGCCGGCAGAAGGGCCACACCGAGCTGTACCGCGGTGCCGAGTACGTGGTCGATTTTTTGCCCAAGGTGAAGCTGGAAGTGGCGGTCAGCGAGGACCAGGTCGAGCGCGTGGTCGAGGCCATCGTCAAGGCCGCCGCCACCGGCAAGATCGGCGACGGCAAGGTGTTCGTCTACGACCTGGGCACGGTGGTGCGGATCCGCACCGGCGAACTGGACGCGGACGCGCTGTAACGCAGTCACCGCGCCTGCAGCGGCGTGGCATGGATGGTGTCGTGCAGGAGCGGCTTCAGCCGCGATGGGCGTTCCCGATAGAGCCTGTCGCGGCTGAAGCCGCCCCTTCAGGCATGGCGGGCCAGCCGGATAGGCCGCCACGCTGCGCCAGGCGCCGACTCAGACGCCGCCGTAGCCGCGGCCGAGGGTGAGCCAGAACGCCGCCGCCACCAGCACCGCCACCGCGACCGTGGCGTGGCTGGACGGTAGCGGCAGTGGCGCGCGCGACCGGCGCGACAGCGCGATGACCACCAGGCCGATCGGTGCCAACAGGCCTTCCTGCGCCGCCTCGCGCAATGCCGGCAGCACCGGCCCGGCATGGAACAGCACGCTCACGCAGGCCACCGCGCCGGCACTGGCGTAGGCCGCCAGCATTGGCCTGCCTTTCGGCAGCCACGGGGCAATGGCGCGCAGCACCTGCAGATACAGCCAGGCGCCGGCCAGTCCCATCCCCAGCTGCCAGGCCCAGGCCGGCTGCAGGGCGAGGTCGCGCAGGACGAAGGCGAGGTCCCCGTCATTGGTGACCGCGGAGAACAGCAGATAGCCGGCGCCCCACATTCCGTTGAAGGCGGCGATCAGCGCGAGCGCCAGGCGCGGCGTGTCCGCGCGACGGCGGCGTGCCGCCAGGATGCAGGCTGCGGCCACGCATAGATTCGCCAGCGGGCCGGCAGCATCGACGAAGGGGCGCCCAGGCTGGCAGCGGAAGTACACCGACGTGAGCCAGCGGACGGTGCCGCCGCTGCCCAGGCAGGCCAGGCCATGGCCCACCGCTTCGTGGGCGACGCAGGCGACGACGAAGCCGATCGCGGCCAGCGCGCACAGGGTCCACGGCGACGTCGTCTGGGAGCGCATGGCAGGCTCGCGGTTTGTGCGATGGAGGCCGGCGCATCGTCGCACGCGCGGGCCATGGCGTACGGCATCGTTTGGCGCCTACAGCGCGCGATCGCGGCAACCGGCGAGGCGATGCCATGCGCGATGCAGCGCGCCTGTCGATTCGAATGCGCACGCATTGGGGGCCGGCCTTGCCGAGGGCCCCGGCAGCACTCCGCGGCATCGGCGCACATCAGGCGCGCGCCGATGCCGATGGAGGACGGCGCCTTAGCCGCCCAGCGCCTCGGCCACGAACGGCGGCAGCACCTGGGTGGCGGTGTGCAGGTGCGCGCTGTAGTAGCGGGTGGCGAACGGCTTGGCCGCGGCGTCGTCCTGGCGGAAGTCGAAGCCGCCTTGCTTGCGCGCCATGGTCACGCTCCACCAGCCGGTCGGATAGCACGGCTGCGGGAACGGCACGGTGTGGAAGCTGGCGAAGCCGGCCTTGCCCATCTCCGCGCGCATTTCCTTGATCAGGTCCAGCAGCGCCAGCGGCGATTCGGACTGCTGTACCAGGATGCCGTCGTCCTTCAGCGCCTTGAAGCAGCTCTCGTAGAAGGCCTTGTTGAACAGGCCTTCGGCCGGGCCGACCGGGTCGGTGGAGTCGACGATGACGATGTCCACGCTGCCGGCCGGGCAGTTGGCCATGTAGGCCACGCCGTCGTCGAACAGCAACTCGGCGCGCGGGTCGCCGTTGGAGTCGCACAGCTCCGGGAAGTACTTCTCGGCCATGCGCGTGACCTGCTCGTCGATGTCACACTGGGTGGCGCTTTCCACGCCCGGGTGCTTGAGCACTTCGCGCAGGGTGCCGCAGTCGCCGCCGCCGATGATCACCACGCGCTTGGGCGCGGCGTGGGTGAACAGCGCCGGGTGGCTGATCATCTCGTGGTAGAAGAAGTTGTCGCGCGTGGTCAGCATCACCGCGCCGTCGATCACCATCAACTTGCCCCAGTCGGTGGTGTCGTAGATCTCGATCTTCTGGAACGGCGACTGCACCTCGTCCAGCTTGCCGGTGATGCGGTAGCCGATGGCCGAGCCGGTGGGCTGGAAGTGTTCGATGTACCAGTTTTCGTTGGCGCTCATGGAATGTCCTAGGAAAGCAAAAAGAATGCAGCAGTCCCTTCTCCCCCCGGGAGAAGGTGGCGCGAAGCGCCGGATGAGGGTCGGGCGCAGCCTCGTGCAGCCAAGCCATGCGATGCCGTTACCGCACCCTCTCCGGATGAGGGTCGGGCGTAGCCTCGTGCAGCCGAGCTACCCGATGCTGTCGCCGTGCCCTCCGGACGCGGCCCCGCGCACTCAAGCCACGCCAGGCACCCGCGAACCCGGCCCGGCTCCACCAGGAGCCGAGAGCGTCGGAACGGCGCGGATTGTAACGGACCCCACGCGTAGCAGGGGTTACAATCCACGCCCTTTTTCCGTCAGCCGAGCCGCCACGATGAGCGATTGGTCCCTCGACCAAGCCCGCAAGACCTACTCGATCCCGCACTGGGCCGACGGGTACTTCGACGTGGACGCGGCCGGCCGGGTGGTGGTGCGGCCGCAGGGCGCCGACGGCGTGGCGATCGCGCTGCCGGAGGTGGTGGACGCCGCGCGCGCGGCCGGCGCCAAGCTGCCGATGCTGGTGCGCTTCCCGGACATCCTCGGCGAGCGCCTGGGCAAGCTGCAGGCCGCCTTCGCCCAGGCCCAGGCCGACTGGGACTACACCGGCGGCTACACCGCCGTGTACCCGATCAAGGTCAACCAGCACCGCGGCGTGGCCGGCACCCTGGCCAGCCACCAGGGCGAGGGCTTCGGCCTGGAGGCGGGCAGCAAGCCGGAACTGATGGCGGTGCTGGCGCTGTCGCGGCCGGGCGGGCTGATCGTCTGCAACGGCTACAAGGACCGCGAGTACATCCGCCTGGCGTTGATCGGGCGCAAGCTCGGCCTGCAGACCTTCATCGTCATCGAGAAGCCGTCGGAGCTGAAGCTGGTGCTGGAGGAGGCGCGCGCGCTGGACGTGAAGCCGGGCCTGGGCGTGCGCATGCGCCTGGCCTCGCTGGGCGCGGGCAAGTGGCAGAACAGCGGTGGCGACAAGGCCAAGTTCGGGCTGTCGCCGCGGCAGGTGCTGGACCTGTGGAAGACGCTGCGCGACACCGAATACGCCGACGCGCTGAACCTGCTGCACTTCCACATGGGCTCGCAGATCTCCAACGTGCGCGACATCGCCAACGGCATGCGCGAGGCCACCCGCTATTTCGTCGAGCTGTCCAAGCTGGGCGCGCAGATCAGCCACGTCGACGTCGGCGGCGGCCTGGGCATCGACTACGAAGGCACCCGCTCGCGCAGCTATTGCTCGATCAACTACGGCCTGCACTCCTACGCCAGCAACATCGTGCAGCCGCTGGCCAGCGCCTGCGAAGAGCACGGCCTGCCGCCGCCGCGCATCGTCACCGAGTGCGGGCGCGCGATGACCGCGCACCACGCCGTGCTGATCGCCAACGTGTCCGAAGTGGAGCAGGCGCCGGAAGGCCGCGTGCCCGACGCGCACAACGACGAACCGGCGGCGATCCGCCACCTGCGCGAGATCCATGCCGAACTGGACCAGCGCCCGGCGGTGGAACTGTTCCAGGAAGCGCAGCACTTCCACGCCGAAGGCCTCAGCGGCTACGCCCTGGGCCAGATCGACCTGACCCATCGCGCGCGCATCGACGACCTGTTCTACGCCATCGCCCATGGCGTGCGGGCGCGGCTGAGCCATGAGGAAAAGAGTCATCGTCCGGTGCTGGACGAACTCAACGAGCGCCTGGTCGACAAGTACTTCGTCAACTTCAGCGTGTTCGAATCGATTCCCGACGTGTGGGCGATCGACCAGGTGTTCCCGATCGTGCCGATCGAGCGCCTGAACGAGGCGCCGGCGCGGCGCGGCGTGGTCTGCGACATGACCTGCGATTCCGACGGCATGGTCAAGACCTACGTCGAGAACGAAAGCCTGGACAGCTCGCTGCCGCTGCACGCGCTGCGTCCGGGCGAGAGCTACCGCATCGGCTTCTTCCTGGTCGGCGCCTACCAGGAAATTCTGGGTGACATCCACAACCTGTTCGGCGACACCGACGCGGTGGAAGTGGCGGTGGACGGCGACGGTTACCGCATCGCCCAGCAGCGCCGCGGCGACACCACCGACGTGATGCTGGACTACGTCGGCTACCGCCTGGACGACCTGCGCGCCGCCTACGCCGAACGCGTGGCCGCCGCGCAGTTGCCGGCCGCGCAGGCCACGGAACTGGCCGACGCGCTCGAGGCCGGCCTGACCGGCTACACCTACCTGTCGGACGAACCGCTGGGCTGAGTTCGCACAACCCGCGCCAACGCCGCGCATGGCGCGGTGAGCGTTAAGCCCCTCTCCCCTCGGGAGAGGGGTTGGGGTGAGGGTACGGCGCTGCAAGTAAGCATGGGGGACGCCTAGCGCCGCCGCCGCGCCTCGCCTCGCAGGCGCGATCGCGCCGGCGCCGATGCCGGTGCACGACCGCCGCCGCAACCGGCGGTTCAGCCAGTAAGCTGCTCGCTCCCCACCGCCAACCCCCTGCGATGCGCTATCCCGGCCTCGACCTGCTGCGCGCCACCGCCATCGTCTGGGTGATGTTGTTCCACTCCTTCGTGGTCGGTGGGCTGGGCGCGGATTGGGAATGGCTGTCGCGCTATGGCTGGATGGGCGTGGATCTGTTCTTCGTGCTCAGCGGCTTTTTGATCGGCGGGCAGGTGCTGGCGCTGCTGGCGCGCGGCGAGCCGCTGCGCTACGGCGACTTCTACCGGCGCCGCGCCTACCGCATTCTGCCGGCGTACGCGGTGGTGCTGGCGCTGTACCTGGCCTGGCCCGGGTTCCGCGAAGTGCCCGGGATCGCGCCGTGGTGGCTGTTCGCCAGTTTCACCCTCAACCTGGGCATCGACTACGCCAACCAGCAGGCGTTCTCGCATGCCTGGTCGCTGTGCGTGGAAGAGCACTTCTACCTGGTGTTTCCGCTGTTGGCGGCGTGGATGCTACGGCGGCCGTCGGCGCCGCGTTTCGTGGCGCTGTGCGTGGCCGTGGTGCTGGCCGGCATCGCCCTGCGCAGTGCGATCTGGCTGCACGACAGCGCGCTGGATCGCATCGGCGCCGGACTGCAGCGCAACTGGTTCATCGAGGATCTCTACTACCCCACCTGGAACCGTCTGGACGGCCTGCTGGCGGGCGTGGCGCTGGCGATGCTGAAGACCTTCCGGCCGCAGCACTGGCAGCGGCTGCAGCGCCACGCCAGCGTCGTGGCGCTTGCCGGCATCGTGGTCTGTGCGCTGGCGATGTGGCTGTTCCGCGACCGCACCGGCCTGCTCGGCAATGCGATCGGCTGGCCGGTGCTGTCGCTGGGCCTGGCGCTGCTGGTCGGCGCTGGCGCCTCCACCCAGGGATGGCTGGGGCGTTGCCGGGTGCCGGGCGCGGCCTGGCTGGCCGCGGTGTCCTACAGCCTGTACCTGAGCCACAAGGCCGCGTTCCATCTGACCCAGGTGTGGTTCGGTGCGCAACTGGACGGTCACGGGCTGCTCGCCTTCGCCGCCTATGCCGGCATGGCGCTGCTGTTCGCGGCTGTCCTGCACTACGCGGTGGAGCAGCCGTTCCTGCGCCTGCGCGAGCGGCGCGGGGCTCCGGCCGCGGCGGCGACGCGTGGCTGAACGCACGGTAGCCGATCCACACGGAACGCCCCTGTAGTGCTGCCACGGATCGTGCTAGCGTGCGCGCCTTCAGGGACGAATAGGGGGAATGCAATGCCTACGATTACACGCCGTGGCTGGGTCCTGTTGCTGTGCTGCGGGCTGGCTGCCGCCGGCCAGAGCCCCGCGCAGGTACGTACGTCGCCGACCGTGGACAACACGCCGAAGATCCGTGAGGTCATGCCGAGCCAGCCGTTCGACAAGCAAGCTGCAGAGGCTGCTTTGGCCAAGGGCCATGCGACCATCACCGGCGTGGCCTGCGCCTATCACGACAACCGCGTGTTTCTGGCCAACAACCGCAAGGTCATGCTGTTTCCGGCGACGCCCTACTACGAGCAGTGGGTCGCCATGCGCAAGAAGGCCGACCCCAGTAAGGAAGCGGTAAAGATGTCCGACCAGGCTTACAACGCGCGTGTGGAGACGGAGACCGATGCCAAGGGCGCGTTCCAGTTCACCGACATGCTGCCCGGTCGTTACATTCTGGCCCTGCAGTTCCAGTTCGATCAGGCCAAGTCACGCGATGTGTATGCGGGCAGCAGCTACGGCGATTCCATGCAGGTGGATCATTACGAGCGTCAGGATTACACGGTTGCGCGTGCCGACGAACTCTTCAAGGAAGTGGAAATCAAGACCGATGGCAGCAAGGTCAAGACCGCACTTTCTGGAGGCGCCGGCATGCTCAATGGCGGTGGGGGGTTGTGGAGCAAAATGCTGCCATGCAAGACCAACCTGTGATCGGCATGCGCAGCGCCGGTTCCGAGACGTGATCGGTGTTTCGCCTTGGCGGCGCCTATGTCGCCGGGTGCGGGCTGGCAGGAGTGGACGTCAGGTCTCGGCGTTGTCCGGCGGGAATGACCATCCACAGGTTTTCGCCGGCAGCCTAGGTTCGAGACCTTGATAGGCTAAGCGACCCGGGGCGGCGGAGCATCGTTCTGTCTTTGTCGCCCGACGGTTTTTCCTGCGTCTGTGCGAACCGTCTGCAGCGCTCGCTGGCGTACCGCTGGTGGCCTGGATCGCCCTGTCGGAACGCGCTTGGCGTGTGGGCCGGTCGTGTGGCGATCTCATTCCGGATCGCCACACGCTACGCGTGCCTCGTGCAGGCGCTGTTGCAGGATCTCCGCCAGCCGCGCCACCGCCGGCGGCGGCACGGCGGACGCGCGATGCAGGCTCAGCCCTAGCGCCGGCAACGCGGGCAGGCCGCTGGCGCCGGGCGGAAGCAGGGTCAATCCGGCCGGCACGCCGGCCGGGGTGCGCAGGGTGATGCCCAATCCGGCGCGGACCGCTGCCCATACGCCGCCGAGGCTGGCGCTGGTGAAGGCGATGCGCCACGGGATGCCGGCGCGGTCCAGTGCGGTGGTCGCGGCCGTGCGCAGCAGGCAGGGGGCTTCCAGCATCACCAGTGGCAGCGGCGCCGCGCCGCTCCAGTCGGCCACGTCCGGCGCGCTGCGGTCGCCTGCGGCGATCCAGCGCAGCGGCCACGCCGCTTGCGCGTGCCGATGCGCCGAGGCCGCGCCGGAGTCCCAGGCCAGGGCCAGATCCAGGTGCCCGGCCTCCACCCGCGCCAGCAGTTCCTGGTGGCGGGCGATGCGCGCTTCGATCCGCACCTGCGGGTGGGCGCGGGCGAAGCGCCCCAGCACGTCCGGCAGCATGTGCTCGCCGAAGTCCTCCTGCAGGCCAAGCCGCACCCATCCCTGCAGCGCCGTGTCCTGCAGCGCCACGACCGCCTCGTCGTTGAGTTCGAGCAGCCGCCGCGCGTAGCCCAGCAAGGCTTCGCCGGCCTCGGTCAGGGCCAGGCCGCGGCCCTGGCGGCGCAGCACCGGCTGCCCGGCCTGCTCCTCCAGCTTCTTCAACTGCGCGCTGATCGCCGAGGTGGAGCGCCCGCGGCGGTCGGCCGCCTTGGCGAAGCTGCCCAACTCCACGCCGGCGACGAAGCTGCGCAGCGCGTCGAGGTCGAAGGTGACGGGGCGCATTGGTCGATCCTGATTTTCCGGATGGTCGTTTCGATATTTTCCGATTTTTCGGAAGGTTGTGTGCGATTAGGCTGTGCCCGTTCCCCATGCGAGCCTTCCGATGTCCGACCCTGGCACGCCGTTTCCTTCCTCGCAGGCCGCGTTCGGCGACATCGCGCCGGCCTTCGCCCGCCTCACCGACGAGGTGCTGTTCGCCGAGGTATGGCAGCGCCCCGGGCTGTCGCCACGCGAGCGCAGCCTGGTCACGGTGGCGGCGCTGGTGGCGCTGTCCCGTCTGGAGCAGTTGCCGCTGCACCTGGCCCGCGCGCTGGACAACGGCCTGGACCGCGACACCCTGGCCGAGGCCATCACCCACCTGGCGTTCTACGCCGGCTGGCCGTGCGCGGCGTCCGCGCTGCCGTTGCTGCGCACCGCTGCCGCGTCGCGGCCGGCCATGACGGAGACGCGCTGATGCCGTACGCCCGCATCTCGCTGCTGCGCGGCCACCCGCCCGCCTACCTGCGCGCGCTGTCGGCCAGCCTCTACCAGGCCATGCACGACGCCTTCGAGGTGCCGGCCGGCGACTGCTTCCAGGTCATCCATCAGCACGACCCGGACGAACTGGTGTTCGATCGCGATTACCTGGGCGGGCCGCGCTCGGATCGTTTCGTGCTGATCGCCATCACCGCCGGCCGCGAACGCAGCGCCGCCCGCAAGCAGGCGTTCTATCGGCGCCTGGTCGAACTGCTGGCGATCGCGCCGGGAATTCCCCCGGAGGATGTGATGGTCACCATCGTCACCACCGCGGCGCAGGACTGGTCCTTCGGCGGCGGCCGCGCCGGCATCGTGGCCCGCGGAGTGCCGGCATGATCGCCATGCAGTACAGCATCGCGTTGCCGGCGGACTACGACATGGCCCTCATCCGCCGCCGCATCGCCGACAAAGGCCCGTTGCTCGACACGCTGCCGGGGCTGCAGTTCAAGGCCTACCTGGTCGCCGATCGCAACGATCCGCTGCTGCCCGGCCGGCAGAACCTGTACGCGCCGTTCTATCTGTGGCGCGATGCGGCGGCGATGCACACGTTCCTCGTCGGCCCCGCGTTCGCCGCGCTGTGCGAGGCCTTCGGACGCCCGACCGTGCAGGCCTGGATGGTCGCCACGGCGTGGACGTCCGCGGCGCTGCGCTCGGCGCGCTACGCCACCCGCGCGCTTCCGGCGCCATCGTGTGCCTGCGGAAGCGACACCGACGACATGGCGGTGCCTGACGAACGCGTGCTGGCCACGGTGTACGGCTACGAACCGCAGGGATGGACGCGGCTGCGTTTTCACCTGTGGCGCGATCTGCCGCCGGAACACGCCGCCGCACACCGCTATGCCGTGCATCACCTCAGCGCGCCCGGCGTGACCGACGCCGCCCGGTGATCGGCGGCGTTGGATGCGCTCAGTACATGTTCTTCTTGTAGTCGGCCTGCAGTCCTTTGCGCACCACGCCGGGCACCGAGACCGCCGCGCGCATCAGCGTGGCCTGGGCGCCGCGCGCGCCGCTGAGCCGGACGTGGTCGCGGAAGATCGCCGGCGGGTCCAGGTCGTGTGCGATGGCGGCGGGCGGCCAAAGGTCGAAGCGACCGAGCGCGCGGCTGTGCGTCTCTTCGAGGAGCGCCGGCAGCACCCGCACCGCCAGATGCGGAACGCGTCCATCGACGGCGAGCGCGTTGCGGATCGCCTCGTCAGTGCTGGGGCGGGCGAGCCCCTCGATGCATACACAGTGCGCGCTGCCGGGGCGCAGTGCGAGCAGCGCGAGCTGCGGCCGCGCCAGCAGGTTGCCCAGGCTGTCGACGCGGCGATTGCCCGGCCGGTCGGCGAACCACCAGGCATCACGGTGGGCTTGCAGCAAGGCCCCGGCGCGATCGCCGCGCGGACTGACATCGACGCGGCCTTCGGCATCGGCGGTGGCCAGGATCAGCAGCCGGCAACTGGCGAGCAAACCTTCCGGCGTCTCCGGTGGCGTGGCGCCGGTCTGCACCTCCGCGTGCCACCAGTCGGCGCGCAGCAGGGCCTTGGCGCAGTGCAGATAGCATTCCTCGACGGCGACGAACAAGCGCGTGCCGTCGTCGCCGGCGATGCGGCCATTGATCCGCAGGGTTTCGCCCAATCCGGGCACCAGGAACAGCGAGCCGAAGCCGGCGCCGACGTGCGCGTGGGGGGTGTCCAGTGCCTGCAGTGGGATCGACAGCAGATGCGGCGTATCGCCGCGCGCGAAGCCGGGTGCACCGCTGCCCGCACTCAATGCCAGGCGCTGGCCGGCGACGCCGGCGAACAGCAAGGGGCTGGCGGCCAGCCAGCGCAGCGCATGCGCGTCCAGGTGGTCGATCACCTTCAGGTCGCGCGGGCCGGGCAGGCGGCCCACGCAGTCCTGCAGCTGCGCTGCGTCGGTGACGAAGTCGGTCATCGCGCTGTCTCCCGGAAGCGGAAGACGCGGTGGTCGAGCGAAGCGGGAGAGGTCATCGCAAAGCACTCCTGTGAACGAGCGGGAGGCTTGCGCGAAGGCTGGCGACGCCTGGAACCGTACCACAGCGCGGCGGACGCCGCGTCCGGCGACTTACGGTCGTCCTTGGCCAGGCAACACCGTGACAGGGCACCTCTCATCTCCACGGGGACGTGTCCCGCAGGAGCGGCTTCCGCCGCGACAGGGGGCGTTTCCGGTGAAGCCCGTCGCGGTTGAAGCCGCTCCTACGCAGCACGCTGTGGCCGATGCAGGTGATGCGAGGTGCCCTACAGCCGCAGTTCCAACCCGAGGTAGGCCGAACGCCCGGGCGCTGGCGAGAACATCGCCTGATTGTTGCCGCCCCAGAAGAAGCTGTCGTACCAGACGTAGGCGTAGCGGGTGTCGGTGAGGTTCTTGACCTGCAGGTCGAGGCTGGTGCGCGGACCGAGCTGGTAGCGCACGCTGGCATCGACCACGCGG
Source organism: Xanthomonas sp. NCPPB 2250 (assembly GCF_056725265.1). Classification (NCBI taxonomy): domain Bacteria; kingdom Pseudomonadati; phylum Pseudomonadota; class Gammaproteobacteria; order Lysobacterales; family Lysobacteraceae; genus Xanthomonas; species Xanthomonas sp. NCPPB 2250. Next base: position 497,445 of record NZ_CM161520.1, read on the forward strand.
AAGCCGCCGTACTTGCCCTGCGCATTGCGCTCGTCGATGTAGTAGTCGCCTTGCGCGCGCGCCTGCACGCCGAAGGTCCAGCGCGCGTCGGGCCGGTAGTCGACGCCGGCGTTGCTGATGTAGCGCGGCACCGAGAACACCTCGCGGCCGCGCAGCGATTCGCCCGAGGCGTTGTAGGCGCTGACCACCTTGGCCTCCTGCAGCGCCTGCGACAGCCACAGCGTCCAGTGCTCGCCCAGTTGCGTGCTCAGTTGCAGGTCCACGCCCTGGCGCCGGGTCTGGCCCAGGCCCACGGTGGTGCCGGAGCTGACGTTGTTGGCCACCTCGTCGGTGGCGTCCTGGCGCCAGACCGCCACCCGCGCCTCGGTGCCGGCGGCCGGCTGCAGTTTCAGGCCCAGTTCCTTGCCGGTGTTGATCGACGGCCGCACGCCGGGCTGGCCCGGCGTCAGGTAGGCCGGGGCGGTGGAACCGGTGAGGATCTGGAAGGTGCGGCCCCAGTTGGCGTACACGCTCAGCTGCGGCGTCAGCGCGTAGATCACGCTGAGCTTGGGCTGGTCGATCCAGCCGTAGCGCTGCAGCGGCGCGTGCACGCCGCCGGGCAGCGTGGTGTCGCCGGAAAAGCGGTCGACGCGGAACGCCGGCACGATCTTCAGCGCGGCGGTCGGCTGCAATACCGCCTGCAGGTACAGGCCGAGGTTGTCGAGCGTGTAGCGGTCGTCGTTCTGCACGCGCGCCGGCGCGCTCCAGAAATCGGTCGGCACCGCGTAGGCATAGCGGTAGCGGCGATAGCGGTTGTCCTGGTGCTCGGCGTTGAGGCCGCCTTCCACGCTCAGCAGGTCGCTGGCCCGCCAGGTGACGGTGCTGAGCAGGCCGGTCTGGGTTTCGTCCCATTGCCGGCGCTGCCGCGGTGCGTTGCCGACCGGGTAGGGGGTGAAGGTGACGCGGCGTTCCTCGTCGTAGCGGTTGACGTACAGCGTGTTGCGCAGCTGCACACCGTCGCCGAGCTTGAAGTCGGCATGCACGCTGGCCTGGCGCAGGGTGCGCTCGCCGCCGTCGTTGGCATTCTGTGGCGGCGACTGGTCGCGGTCGTCGTTCCATTGCGCGGCGGTGAGGAAGCCGGGTGCATCGGCCTTCAGATGGTAGGCGCGGGCGATCAGGCCGATGCGCGCGGTGTCGTCGTCTTCGCCGTAGAACCACTTGCCGCCGAGCGTGTACTTGCGCGCGCTGTCGTGCGCGCGCTCGCCCTGTGTGGCCTGGGCGCCGACGAAATAGTTCTGCGCCAGGCCGCCTGCCTCATGGCCGACGGCGTACTGCAGTGCGCGCGTGGCGAAGCTGCCGTAGCTCAACCGCAGATCCTGGTAGTCGCCGCCCTGGCGGGTGGCGATGTTGAGGTTGCCGCCGATGTTGTGCAGGCCGTAGCGCGGGTCGTTGGTGCCGCGCACGACTTCGATGTAGGCGATCTCCAGCGGGAAGATCATGTCGGTGAAGCGCTGGTTGCCGCTGTTGGCGTCGCTGGGCACGCCATCGATCAGGATCTTGATGCCGTTGAGGTAGCCCTCGCCGTTGAAGGCGCGGAAGGTGGCCTTGCCGGATTCGGCGCCCTGGCGGATCTCGGTGAGCTGCACGCCAGGCATCATGCCCAGCAACTCCCAGCCGTTCATGACCTGCTTGTCGCCGATCTGCTCGCTGCCGAGCACGTCGACCGAACTGAGGATGTTGCGGGTGGACAGCGAGGCGGCGGTCTCGCGCCGCGCCTCCACGGTGCCGAGGGTGGTGGTGGTCTCGGAGGTGAGGGTCTGCGCGGCGGCATGGCCGGCGGCAAGCCCGGCCAGCACGGCCAGCACGGCCAGGGCAAGGGAGTCGATCTTCATGGGGTCTGCAAGCAAGTGGGGACAGCGGAGGGCTGGCGGCAACGGCGAGGTTGCGGGGCTTGCTTGTTCGGTACGCTGGGCGTACCTCGCTCCGTGAAGGCGATGTTATGCGATTTCGCCGGGAAAATCGCGCGGTTGTCTGCGCCACGCAGGCAACCGCGCCGTGGCACCGGCGTGCCCCGGACGGCGCCGGGAAGACCGAGGCGCGGCCGCAGCGGACCGCGCCGACGTCGGCAATGGCTATAGGCGCAGTTCGAAGCCGAGATAGGCCGCGCGTCCGGGCGCCGGCGAGAACATCGGCTGGTCGTTGCCGCCCCAGAAGAAGTTGTCGTACCAGACGTAGGCGTAGCGGGCGTCGGTGAGGTTCTTGACCTGCAGGTCGAGGCTCGCACGCGGGCTGAGCTGGTAGCGCACGCTGGCATCGACCACGCGGAAGCCGCCGTACTTGCCCTGCGCATTGCGTTCGTCGATGTAGTAATCACCCTGCGCGCGCGCCTGCAGTCCCAGCTTCCAGCGTGCGTCGGGCCGGTAGTCGACACCGGCGTTGCTGATGTAGCGCGGGGTGGAGAACACCTCGCGCCCGCGCAGCGACTCGCCGCTCGCGGTAAAGGCGCTGACCACCTTGGCTTCCTGGATCGCGTGCGACAGCCACAGCGTCCAGCGCTCGCCCAGTTGCGTGCTCAGTTGCAGGTCCACGCCCTGCCGGCGGGTCTGGCCGAGCCCGACCGTGGTACCGGTACTGGGCATGTTGGCCACTTCGTCGGTGGCATCCTGGCGCCAGACCGCCACGCGCGCCTCGGTGCCGGCGACGGGCTGCAGTTTCAGGCCCAGCTCCTTGCCGGTATTGATCGAGGGCCGGAACGTGCTCTGCCCGGGCGTCAGGTAGGCCGGGGCGGTCGAGCCGGTGAGGATCTGGAAGGTGCGGCCCCAGTTGGCGTACACGCTCAAGTGCGGGGTCAGCGCGTAGATCACGCTGAGCTTGGGCTGGTCGATCCAGCCGTAGCGCTGCAGCGGCGCATGCACGCCGCCGGGCAGCGCGGTCTCGCCGGAGAAGCGGTCGACGCGGAATGCGGGGACGATCTTCAGCGCATCGCTCGGTTGGATCACCGCCTGCAGGTACAGGCCGAGATTGTCGAGGCTGTAGCGGTCGTCGTTCTGCACGCGTGCCGGCGCGCGGTCGAAATCGGTCGGCACGCTGTAGGCGTAGCGCGAGCGCCGGTAACGGTTGTCCTGGTGCTCGGCGTTGAAGCCGCCTTCCACGCTCAGCAGATCGCTGGCCTGCCAGGTGACGGTGCTGAGCAACCCGGTCTGGGTTTCGTCCCATTGCCGACGCTGCCGTGGCGCGTTGCCCAGCGGGTAGCGGGTGAAGGTGATCCGGCGGTCGTCCTGGTAACGGTTGACGTACAGCGTGTTGCGCAATTGCAAGCCGCCGCCGAGCTTGAAGTCGGCGTGCACGCTGGCCTGGCGCATGTCGCGGTCGTCGCCGTCGTTGGCGTTCTTCGGCGGCGACTGGTCGCGGTCCTCGGCCAACTCGGTGGCGGTGAGGAAGCCCGATTCGTCGGCCTCGTGGTGGTAGGCGCGTGCGATCAGGCCGATGCGTGCGGCATCGTCGTCTTCGCCGTAGAACCATTTGCCGCCGAGGGTGTACTTGCGCGAGCGGTCGTGCTGGCGATAGCCGTGCGCGGCCTGCGCGCCGACGAAATAGTTCTGCGCCAGGCCATCGGCCTCATGGCCGACGGCGTACTGCAGTTCGCGGGTGGCGAAGCTGCCGTAGCTCAGCCGCAGGTCCTGGTAGTCGCCGCCCTGGCGGGTGGCGATGTTGAAGTTGCCGCCGATGTTGTGCAGGCCGTAACGCGGATCGTTGGTGCCGCGCACCACCTCGATGTAGGCGATCTCCAGCGGGAAGATCATGTCGATGAAGCGTTGGTTGCCGCTGTTGACATTGCTCGGCACGCCGTCGATCAGCACCTTGATGCCGTTGATGTAGCCCTCGCCGTTGAAGGCGCGGAAGGTGACCTTGCCGGACTCGGCACCCTGCCGGGTTTCGGTGAGCTGCATGCCGGGCATCTGCCCCAGCAACTCCCAGCTGTTCATGACCTGCTTGTCGGCGATCTGTTCGCTGCCGAGCACGTCGACCGAACTGAGGATGTTGCGCGTGGACAGCGAGGCGGCGCTGTGGCGCCGCGCTTCCACGGTGCCGAGCGTGGTGGTGGTGTCGGTGGTGGTCTGCGCGGCGCCGTCGCCGGCCGCGAGCCCGGCCAGCACGGCGAGGGCATGGGTGTAGGTCTTCATGGTGGCTGCGGACAAGGGGGAGTGGAGACTGGCGGCAGCGGCTGGGCTGCGGGCGAGCGGGTGGTGCGCGGTCCGAGGTACGAACGCGGCCGCGATCAAGTGATGTTATATCATTTCGTTAAGAAGTTGTCGGAATCCGCCTGCCGGTCGACGCGACAGGCGCCCGTCCCGGCCGTGTGGCAGAGGGCCTTCGCGGCGTGGGCGCGAGAGAGACGGGACGTGGCGGGGCCGCGCGGAGCGGCCCCGCAGTCGTTCAGGCCGGTTGCCGCGCGACCTGGAAGCCGGCGAAGGACTGCGTCACCGGCATGATTTCCAATCGATTGATGTTCAGATGCGGCGGCAGTGTCGCCACCCAGAAGATCTGTTCGGCGATGTCCTCGGCGGTCATCGGCTGCGCACCCTGGTAGAGCGTGTCCGAGGCCTGCTGGTCGCCATGGGTGCGGACCAGGGTGAACTCGGTCTCGGCCATGCCCGGTTCGATCGCGGTGACGCGCACGCCGGTGCCATGCAGATCCGAGCGCAGGCCCAGCGAGAACTGGCTGACGAAGGCCTTGGTGCCGCCGTAGGTGTTGCCGCCCGGGTAGGGGTACAGCGCGGCGACCGAGCTGATGTTGATGATCGCGCCGCGACGCTGGATCAGCGTCGGCAGCAGGCGATGGGTCAGCGTCACCAGCGCGGTGATGTTGGTGTCGATCATCGTGCGCCAGTCGTCCAGTTGCGCGGCCTGCGCCGGCGCGGTGCCCTGGGCCAGGCCGGCGTTGTTGACCAGCAGGTCGATGCCGCGGAACGCCTCGGGCAGTGCCGCCAGCATCGCGTCCAGCGCGTCGGTGTCGCGAATGTCGAAGGCGGCGATGTGCACGCGCTCGGCGCCGAAGGCGTCCAGCAGCGGTTGCAGGCGCTCGGCGCGGCGGCCGGTGGCGATTACGCGCCAGCCGGCATCGACGAAGCGGCGCACGGCGGCAGCGCCGAAACCGGAGGTGGCGCCGGTGATCAGGGCAGTCTGAGTCATTGGAGGGCCGGGAATGGGGAGTGGGGAATCGGGAATGGTAAAAGCAAAACCCGGTCGCGCGCGTCGACGGCGCGTGTGCCCGCGGGGGAAGTCGGCTTCGATGATCGATGACGCGCCAGCGTGGCGCGACGGCGCGCGGATCCGAATCGCCTTCAAGCCTCGTCGCGCGGGACGTGCTCGCGTCCCATTCCAGATTCCCTGGCGACTAAGTTTTTTGCGTAGCCGCCGGCAGCACGCTGTCGTGGAACTGCAACGTCATATCAAACCAGCGCGGCCCAATGTCAGCAGCGACAACGCATCCGCGCACGTACAGGTGAAAACGGCAAGAAGGCCGCTTCACCCATTCCCGAATCCCGATTCCCCAATCCCGGCTTCACTGCGCCTTGATCGCGATCGCCGACAGCCCGCTGCCGTTCAACTTCTGCTTGGCCTCGGCCAGTTCGCTGGCGGTGCCGTACGGCCCCATGCGCACGCGATAGACGGTCTTGCCGCTGATCTGCGCCGACTCCACGCGTGCGGACAGGCCCAGCATCGCCAGCTTGGCCTTGGTCGACTCGGCGTCGCCGGAGGCGCCGAACGAGCCGGCCTGCAGGATGTAGCGGGCGTTGTCGGGCGCGGCCGTTGCCGCGGCAGTCGTCGGTGCGGTGGTCGCGGCAGGCGTTGCCGTGGCAGTTGCCGGCTTGGCGGCGGCGGGGGTGGTGCTGGCGGCCGCGCTCGGCGTTTCCGGCAGCGGGGTCGGGTTGGCCGCTGTCGCGGTCGGCGCGGTGGCGACCGCGGCCGGAGTGGTGCCGGTGGCGGCCGTGCCTGCGGCGGCCTGCGCCTTGGCCTGGCGAATGGCCTCGGCGCGCGCGCTGGCGGCCAGTTCGGCGTCGGACATCTGCACTTCCTTGCCGGGCAGCAGGGTGTAGAAGTCGTACTGGGTCTGCGCGTCCTTCTTCGCTTCCGGCTTGGTGCTGCCGGCCGCGTTGGCGGCGGGCTTGGGCAGGTCCGGGGCCGCATCGACGTCGGCATCGGCCACCGGCGCCGGTTGCGCATCCGGATTGGCGCGCGGGCCGCCCACGCGCAGGAAGTCGCCGTCCTTCTTGAACAGCCCCGGCGCGCCGAGGAACACCACCGCGGCGATCGCCGCGCCGGCGATCAGCCACACCCACCCGGGCGTGCCGTTGCCGCTGTTGCGCCGGGCCTGGGTCTTACCGCGTCGTGCTGCCATTTACCGCTTCTCCACTCACATTTTTTCCGGGGCCGAGACGCCCAGGAGATTCAGACCGTTCGCCAGGACCTGCTGCGCCGCCACCGCCAGGGTCAGCTTGGCGTTGCGTTCGCCGGCGTCGTCCACCAGCACCGGGGTGCCGTGGTACCAGGTGTGGAAGGCCGTCGCCAGTTCGCGCAGGTATTGCGCGATCAGGTGCGGCTCCAGCGCATGCCCCGCATTCTCCACCACTTCCGGGTAGCGCGAGAGTTCCTGCATCAGTTCCAGCGAGGTCGCGTCGCTGAGCCGGTTCAGTTGCGCCTGGCCATCGGCCTGGTCGTAGTCCAGCTTCTTTTCCTGCGCCTGGCGCAGCAGGCTGCACACGCGGGCATGCGCGTACTGCACGTAGAACACCGGGTTGTCGTTGCTCTGCTGGCGCGCCAGGTCGATGTCGAAGGTGAGCTGGGAATCGGGCTTGCGCGCGATCAGGAACCAGCGCGTGGCATCGCGGCCGGCTTCCTCGATCAGGTCGCGCAGGGTCAGGTAGCTGCCGGCGCGCTTGGACAGCTTCACTTCCTCGCCGCCGCGCATCACCGTGACCATCTGGTGCAGCACGTACTCCGGCCAACCCTTGGGGATGCCCAGGTCCATCGCCTGCAGGCCGGCACGCACGCGCGCCAGCGAGCCGTGGTGGTCGGCGCCCAGTTCGGTGATGGCGCGCACGTAGCCGCGCTGCCACTTGCTCAGGTGGTAGGCCACGTCCGGCACGAAGTAGGTGTAGCTGCCGTCGGACTTGCGCATCACGCGGTCCTTGTCGTCGCCGAAATCGGTGGATTTCAGCCACAGCGCGCCGCCCTCTTCGTAGGTATGGCCGGAGGTGATCAGCTTCTGCACCGCCTCCTCGACCTTGCCGTCGCGGTACAGCGAGCTTTCCAGGAAGTAGATGTCGAAATCCACGCCGAACGCGGCCAGGTCGTGGTTCTGCTCGTTGCGCAGATAGGCCACGGCGAAGCGGCGGATCGCATCGAGATCCTGCGGATCCTTGGCGCCGGTGACCACGTGGCCCTCCAGGTCGACCGCGGCGCCGGCCATGTAGGCGTCGGCCACGTCCTGGATGTAGTCGCCGCGGTAGCCTTCTTCCGGCCAGTCGGGGCTGTCGGGGGTCTTGCCCAAAGCGCGCGCCTGCACCGAGCGCGCCAGGTTCTCGATCTGGTTGCCGCCGTCGTTGTAGTAGAACTCGCGCTTGGCGTTCCAGCCGTTGGCCTCGAGCAGGCGCGCCAGGCAGTCGCCGATGGCCGCAGCGCGGCCGTGGCCGACATGCAGCGGCCCGGTCGGGTTGGCCGAGACGTACTCCACGCCCACGGTGCGGCCGTTGCCGACCAGGCTGCGGCCGTAGTCCTCGCCCTGCTTGAGCACCGCCAGCACCTCGCGCTGGTAGGCGCCGGGACCGAGATGGAAATTGATGAAGCCGGGACCGGCGATCTCGACCTTGCTGACGTCGTCGTTGGCCGGCAGCGCGTCCACCAACTGCTGGGCCAGGGCGCGCGGATTGGTGCGCGCGGCCTTGGCCAGCAGCATCGCCGCGTTGGTGGCGAAGTCGCCGTGCTCGCGGGTCTTGGGCCGCTCGACCACGAAGTCCGGCGGCAGGGTGTCGGCCGGCAGGGTGCCATTGGCGCGCAAGGCTTCGATGCCTTGACCGATCAGGGCGCGGAGTTGGGATTTCACGAGATCTCTGCTTGAAGCGCGGAACCGGCGATTTTACCCGACCCGCCGCCTCCCGGCCCGTCCCGGGTTCAGCCCGACCTCAGCCGCGACGCCGCGATGCCGCGACCAGCACGCGCCTGCGCCCCTGAGCCTGGGCCGGCTGACCGCCCGCGTGGCCCGGAGCCGGCCTCGCCCGGATCGGCGCCCCGCGGCATGGCACGCCCAGCCGCCGCCTCGGTTCAGGCCCAGCCGCGCGATGCCATCGAGACAGGCACGCCGTCGCCGACGATGAAGTGGTCGAGCAGGCGCACGTCGATCAGGTCCAGCGCCTGTTTCAGCCGGTCGGTGACGGCGCGGTCGGCGGGCGAGGGTTCCGGGTTCCCGGACGGGTGGTTGTGGCCGATGATCACCGCGGCGGCGTTGAGCGTGAGCGCACGCCGCACCACCTCGCGCGGATGCACCTCGGCGCCGTCCAGCGTGCCCTGGAACAGTTCCTCGAACGCCAGCCAGCGGTGCCGGGTGTCCAGGAACAGCGCGGCGAACACCTCGTACGGCCGCGCCCGCAGGCGTTGCGCGAAGTAGCGGCCGGCGGTGATCGGATTGCTGAGGGTGTCGCCGCGCTGCAGTTCCGCGGCCAGGTGGCGCTGGCCCAGCTCCAGCGCCGCCGACAGCTGGCAGGCGCGCGCCGGGCCCAGCCCGGGCAGGCGTACCAGGTCGCCGGGCGACCGGTCCAGCAGCGTGCGCAAGGGCCCGTGCCGCTGCAGCAGGTCGCGCGAGGTGCGCACGGCGTCGCTGCCGGGCAGGCCGGAGCCGAGAAAGATCGCCAGCAGTTCGGCGTCGGAAAGGGCCCGGGGACCGCGTGCCAGCAGCTTTTCCCGGGGACGTTCTTCGCAGGGCCAGTCGGAGATGTGCATATCGCCAGGGTGCCGGCCGACATGGCGCAACGGTATCAGGCCGCCAAAACCCATCGGGTAAGCTAATCGTCCTTGTATGGGTAGGACATTCCCGACGTGACCGCGATTTTCGAGAGGCCCCTGCCGGGGCGACGTGTGCTGTTGTGCGTCGGCGGGGGAATCGCCGCCTACAAGGCGCTGGAACTGGTGCGGCGCCTGCGCGACGCCGGCGCCGAGGTGCAGGTGGCGATGACCGCCGGCGCGCAGCAGTTCGTCACCCCGCTGAGCTTCCAGGCGCTGTCCGGCCATCTCACCCGCACCACGCTGTGGGACAGCGGCGCCGAGCAGGCGATGGGTCACCTGGAACTGGCCCGCTGGGCCGAGCAGGTGGTGGTGGCCCCGGCCACCGCCGACCTGCTGGCGCGCCTGGCGCACGGGCTGGCCGACGACCTGGTGGGCACGCTGTGCCTGGCCAGCACCGCACCGCTGACCGTGTGCCCGGCGATGAACCACCGCATGTGGCTGCACCCGGCCACCCAGGCCAACATCGCCACCCTGCGCGCGCGCGGCGCTCAGGTGGTCGGCCCGAACGACGGCCCCCTGGCCGAAGGCGAGTCCGGCCCCGGACGCCTGGCCGAACCGGAGCAGATCGTCGCCGCGCTCGTTGGGCGCACCGACCAGAGCGCCGCGTCGGCCAAGCCAGCCGTGGCCGCCGTCCAGGCGCGTTCCGGCGCGGGCACCGGCACTGCCGCCCTGCGCGGCCTGCGCGTGGTGATCAGTGCCGGCCCCACCTACGAAGACCTGGATCCGGTGCGCTACCTGGGCAACCGCAGCAGCGGCAAGATGGGCTATGCGCTGGCCGCGGCCGCGGTCCGGCAAGGCGCCGAGGTGGTGCTGGTCAGCGGTCCGGTGCATTTGTCTACGCCCGACGGCGTGCAGCGCATCGACGTGCGCTCGGCCGCGCAGATGCGCGAGGCGGTGCTCGGCGCGCTGCCGGCGGACATCTACATCGGCACCGCCGCGGTCGCCGATTACACGCCAAAACAGGTAGCGGCGCAGAAGATCAAGAAGAGCGGCGAGACGCTCACCCTCGAACTGACCCGCACTCCGGACATCCTGGCCGAGGTCGCCGCGCAGACCCAGGCGCTGAAGCTGGTGGTCGGCTTCGCCGCCGAGACCCACGACATCGAGCGCTACGCCCGTGGCAAACTCGCCGACAAGCACCTGGACCTGATCGTGGCCAACCGGGTGGGGGTGGCCGGCAACGGCTTCGAGAGCGACCAGAACGCGGCCACGGCCTATTGGCAGGATGGCGAACGCGACTTCCCGGCGGTCTCCAAGACGCAGCTGGCCGAACAACTGCTGGACCTGATCGCGCAGAGGCTGCACGCATGAGCACTCCCACGCCCTATCCGCTGCAGGTGAAGCTGCTGGATCCGCGCTTCGGCGACAGCTGGCCGCTGCCCGACTACGCCACCGAAGCCAGCGCCGGGCTCGACCTGCGCGCGGCCACCGAGGCGCCGCTGACCCTGGCGCCGGGCGACACCGCGCTGATCCCCAGCGGCCTGTCCATCTACATCGCCGATCCGCAGCTGTGCGCGGTGGTGCTGCCGCGCTCGGGCCTGGGCCACCGCCACGGCATCGTGCTCGGCAACGGCACCGGCCTGATCGACGCCGACTACCAGGGGCCGCTGCTGATCAGCGTCTGGAACCGCGGCCGCGAGGACTTCACCATCGCCCCCGGCGACCGCATCGCGCAGCTGGTGGTGATGCCGGTCGTGCGTGTCGCCCTGCAGGTGGTGGATACTTTCGCCGACAGCGCCAGGGGAACGGGTGGATTCGGCCATACCGGAGTGCGCTGACAGGGGATCGTCTGCATGAGCGAGGCAACACAAGCGCGGCCGGTGCCGCAGGGTTTGCGCAAGGTGGCGCCTCTGCTGACGGTGCTGCTGGTGCTGTTGGTGGTCTGGTTCGGCTGGAGCGGGCTTGAGCAATGGCGCGCCGAGCAGGCCGCCGCCACGCTGGAGCAGGCGCGCGATGCCGCGGTGACGCAGACCCAGCAGGCGCTGGCGGGCGTGGGCAAACGTCTGTCCGAACGCCTGCAGCAGCCGGCCGTGCAGGCGGCGCTGAGCCGCGGCGATGCCGCGGCCGCCGCCCAGGCGCTGCGTGCGGACTGGGCGCAGGCCGAGGACGCGCAGGTGCTGCCGGCCGATCTGGAACCGGGCTACACCGATGCGGCGCACTTCGGCTACGGCCGCCTGGCGCTGCTGGAGAAGGCCCTGATGACCGGCAAGCTCGCCAGCGCGGTAATCCGCGACGGCGGCGGCCCAAGGCTGGGCCTGGCCGCGCCGGTCTCGCTGGGCGGCAACGCCGGGGTGGTGTACCTGCGCCTGCCACTGGCGCTGCTGACCGACCCGGTCGCGCAGGCATCGGTGCCGGGCACCGGCTATCTGGCCCTGCGCCAGGGCAGCTACGACGTGATCGCCGCCGGCGACAATGCGCTGCACGATCGCGCCGACGCGATGTCGCGCCCGGTCGGCGACAGCGGTCTGCGCATGGTCGCCTCGCTGCCGGATACCGAAGCCGGCCCGCTGGGGCTAGGCGCGCTGCCCTGCCTGCTGGTCGCCGGCCTGTGCCTGGTGCTGGGCGCGCTGTTGTTGCTGGCCGCGCGTGGGCGCCTGCCGCAGCCGCGGGTGCGCCGCGCCGGCGCGGCGGTGGCCGAAGAACACACCCTGCAGCAGAGCCTGCAACGCCAGGAACCGCCGCCGCCACCCGTCACCGAGGAGGCCGCGCCGGCCAAGCCGGTGCCGGCGTTCACGGTGGCGCCGGAGATCTTCCGCGCCTACGACATCCGCGGCGTGGTCGGCCGCGACCTCAGCCCGCAGGTGGCGGCGCTGATCGGCCAGGCGATCGGCGCGGTGATGCAGGAGCAGGGGCTCAACGAGGTGGTGGTCGGCCGCGATGGCCGCCTGTCCGGGCCGGAGCTGTCGGCCGCACTGATCGAAGGCCTGCGCCGCGCCGGCTGCCACGTCACCGACATCGGCCTGGCGCCGACCCCGGTGGTCTACTTCGCCGCCTACCACCTGCGCGCCGGCAGCTGCGTGGCGGTGACCGGCAGCCACAACCCCGCCGACTACAACGGCTTCAAGATCGTGGTCGGCGGCGAGACCCTGTCCGGCGCCGCCATCGCCGACCTGCACGCACGGATCAGCGCCGGCCGCCTGCCCACTGCCGAGGAACCGGGCCGGCTGCAGCAGCGCGACGTCGGCGACGACTACATCCAGCGCATCGCCGACGACGTGCAACTGGACCGCCCGCTCAAGGTGGTGGCCGATGCCGGCAACGGCGTCGGTGGCGAACTGGCGCCGCGTCTGCTGGAGGCGATCGGCGCCGAGGTCGTGCCGCTGTATTGCGACGTCGACGGCACCTTCCCCAACCACCATCCCGACCCCAGCGAGCCGCACAACCTCGAGGATCTGGTGCAAACGGTGCGGCGCTTCGATGCCGACCTCGGCGTGGCCTTCGACGGCGACGCCGACCGCCTCGGCGTGGTCACCAAGGAAGGCACGGTGATCTATCCGGACCGCCTGCTGATGCTGTTCGCCGCCGACGTGCTGCAACGCAATCCCGGCGCGCTGGTGATCTACGACGTCAAGTGCACCGGCAAGCTGTCCGACTATGTGCTGCGCAACGGCGGCAGCCCGCTGGTCTGGAAGACCGGGCATTCGCTGATCAAGGCGAAGATGCGCGAAACCGACGCCGAACTGGCCGGCGAGATGAGCGGCCACTTCTTCTTCAAGGAGCGCTGGTACGGCTTCGACGACGGCCTTTACGCGGCGGCGCGGTTGCTGGAGATCCTGGCCCAGCGCGAGGAATCGCCGTCGGAGGTGCTGGCCGAGTTGCCCGACAGCGTGGCCACGCCGGAGATCAAGCTGCCGGTGGACGGGCAGGACGCGCATGCGCTGGTCGCCGAGCTGGTCGCCCAGGCGCAGCAGGAGGGCTCGCCGTTCGCCGGCGCGCGGCTGCTGACCATCGACGGGCTGCGCGCCGACTTCCCGGATGGCTGGGGCCTGGTGCGCGCTTCCAACACCACGCCGGTGCTGGTGCTGCGCTTCGAAGCCGACAACGCGGCGGCGCTGGAGCGGATCAAGGCGCTGTTCCGTGCCCAGTTGCAGGCCGTGCTGCCGGGCCTGGCGCCGACCTTCTGAGGCGGCGTCGCGCGCCCGGCCTGGTCCGGGCGCAGAGGTGTGCGACGGCTCAGCCGCCGGCGGTGGTCGCGGACTGTGCCGGGCCGTTGCCCCGGGCCGCGCGATAGCGCTGCAGCACGTCCTCGATTTCCTGATCCAGGCCGAGCCGCTGCTGTTCGAAGTTCTTCTGCATGCGCAGCTGCCACAGCAAGGCGCGGTGCCGCTGCTGCACGTCGTCGGCGGTCTTGGCCGGCACGCTCTGCCCGGCCAGCTCGCGCGCGCCGGCGCCGGACAGCAGGCCGATCAGGCCCTGGCGCAGGCTCTCCACGTTGTAGCGCGCGGTCTGGATGTTGTTGTCGACGATACCGATGCGCTCGGCGAACACCCGGCGCAGTTCGTCCTCGGTCTGGTACGACAGCAGCATCGCCTGGTCGGTGCGCTTGCGCGTCTCCAGCGCGGCCTGGTCGGCGCGCTGCTGCGCGGCATCGGCGGCGGCGGCGGCGCGTTCCTCGGCGTTCAGCGCACGCCCGACCTCGGCGCTGCGCATGCCGCTGGTGGCGTTGAACTCGTCGCGCGCCTGGTTCACCGCTTCCGGCGGCAACGCATCGCTGCAGGTACGTTGGCCGCCCTGGTTCCAGCAGTACAGCTTCTTGGATGGCGCCGACGCCTGTTGCGCGGCGGCCGGCAAGGCGAGCAGCGCCAGCAGCGCCGGCAGGACGCGAGTGCGTGGTCGGATCGGCATCGTGGCAGCCCCCTGCTGTCAGCCAGACGAAGCGCAGCCGTAGCGGGCCCGGTAGGCCAGCAGCGGTTCGCGGAAGCCGACAAGGTCTGCGTTTCCGTCGATGAATGCAAGCAGGTCGCCCAGATGCGCGACCGAGACCACAGGAACGCCGGCCTCGGCGGCCACCGCCTGCGCCGCCGAGCGGCGGTCGTCCTCGGCGGCGATCTCCTGGCGGTCCAGCGCGACCAGGATCGCGGCCGGCTCGCCGCCGGCGGCGCGGATGATGCCCAGCGCCTCGCGGATCGCGGTGCCGGCGGTGATCACGTCGTCCACGATCAGCACCCGGCGGCCGGCCAGCGGCGCGCCGATCAGGCTGCCGCCTTCGCCGTGCGCCTTGGCTTCCTTGCGGTTGAACGCCAGCGGCAGATCGCGCCCGCGCCGCGCGTACTCGCAGGCCACCGCCGTCGCCAGCGGAATGCCCTTGTAGGCCGGGCCGAACAGCAGATCGAAGTCGAGCCCGGCGGCATCGGCCGCATCGGCGTAGCACGCCGCCAGCCGCGCCATGCTGGCGCCGGAGTCGAAGCGCCCGGCATTGAAGAAATACGGACTGAGACGCCCGGACTTCAGCGTGAACTCGCCGAAACGCAGCGCCTCCACGTCCAGGGCCAGTTGCAGGAAACGTTGCCGGTAGTCGGTCATTGGGGGCAGGGATTCGGGATTGGGGATTAGGGATTCGTAAAAGCGTACCCCATGCGCGGACGCTGCATGGGCGTGACCGGCTATGCTTTCACAAATCCCGTCATCCCCAATCCCGAATCCCGGCTCCCCACCCATGCGTATCATCAGCTTCAACGCCAACGGCCTGCGGTCGGCCGCCACCAAGGGTTTTTTCGAGTGGTTCGCCACCCAGCAGGCGGATGTGCTGTGCGTGCAGGAGACCAAGGCGCAGGAGCATCAGCTGGCCGGGCCGGCGTTCCTGCCGGACGGCTACCGGGTCTGGTTCCGCGACGCCAGCACCAAGAAGGGCTACAGCGGCGTGGCCATCTACAGCAAGCGCGAGCCGGACGAGGTGCGGACCGCGCTGGGCTGGCCCGAGTTCGACGAGGAGGGCCGCTACATCGAGGCGCGCTTCGGCAACCTGAGCGTGGTGTCTTTCTACATTCCTTCCGGGTCCTCCGGCGAACTGCGCCAGGGCTACAAGTTCCAGGTCATGGACTGGCTGCGGCCGATCCTGGTGGAGTGGCTGCGCAGCGGCCGCGATTACGTGCTGTGCGGCGACTGGAACATCGTGCGCTCGGCGCTGGACATCAAGAACTGGAAGTCGAACCAGAAGAACTCCGGCTGCCTGCCGGCCGAGCGCGACTGGCTCAACGGCCTGTGCGCCGACCGCGCCGAAGAGGCCGATGCGGCCAGTGGCCGCGGCTGGGTCGACGCCTACCGCGCGCTGCATCCGGATGGCCAGGACTACACCTGGTGGAGCAACCGCGGCGCGGCGCGCGCCAACGACGTCGGTTGGCGCATCGACTACCAGTTCGTCACCCCGACCCTGCGCGAGCGCCTGCAGGGCTGTTCGATCTATACCGCGCAGCGCTTCTCCGACCATGCGCCGTTCACGGTGGACTACCGCGAATGAGCGGCGGTGCTGCCGCGGCGCCGGTGTCCTACAAGGGCTGGGCCGGGATCAAGCGCGCCTTCGCTACGCCGTCGGCGGCGACGATGGCGCTGCTGGGCTTCGGCAGCGGCCTGCCGTTCCTGCTGATCGCCTCGCAGACCCTGTCCACACGCCTGCGCGACGTCGGCCTGGACCTGGGCAGCATCGGCCTGATCAGCCTGGCCAGCTTCTTCTACCTGCTCAAGTTCCTGTGGGCGCCGCTGCTGGATCGCTACCGCTTCCCGCTGTTCGGCTTCCTCGGCCGGCGCCGCTCGTGGCTGCTGGTCGCGCAGCTGGGCGTGGCCGTCGGCTTGGTGGCGCTGGCGTTCACCAGGCCGGAGCTGAGCGTGGCCGCGCTGGTGCTGTGGGTGTTGATCGCCTCCTTCGCCGGTGCCACCCAGGACTCGGTGGTGGATGCCTACCGCATCGAGATCGCGCCGCCGTCGGCGCAGGCCGCACTCGCCGCGACCTACACCTTCGGCTACCGCATCGGCCTGATCCTGTCCGGCGCCGGCGCGCTGTACCTGGCGCAGTTCGGCAACTGGAGGTTGGCCTATCTGGTCATGGCCGGGCTGATGCTGCTGCCGATCGTCACCACCCTGGTGTGTCGCGAGCCGGAGGTGCCGGCCTCGACGGTGGTGCGCAAGATCGACGTGGTCGGCGCGTTCTGGCAGCCGATCTCCAGCTTCTTTTCCAGCAATGGCCTGGCGCTGGGGCTGGCGCTGCTGCTGTTCGTGGGCCTGTTCAAGTTCCCCGACCAGGTGATCGGGGTGATGTCCGGCCCGTTCTACCTGGACTCGGGCTTCGACAAGGCCGACATCGCCACCGTCTCCAAGCTGTTCGGGGTCTGGATGGGGATCGCCGGGGCCTTCGCCGGCGGCCTGGCGGTGGCCGCCTTCGGCTTCCGGCGCATGTTGCTGGTCGCCGCGCTGGGCGTGGCGCTGTCCAACCTGGCGTTCCTGCTGATGGCGCACAACCCCGGCCAGCTCTGGTCGTTCTATGCCGCGCTCAGCGCCGACAACCTGTTCCAGGGCTTCGCCGGCACCGTGCTGGTCGCCTTCATGTCCTCGCTGACCGACCGCAACTTCACCGCCACCCAGTACGCGCTGCTGGTGTCGCTGGCCAACCTGCCGGGCAAGTTCGTCGGCGGCGTCTCCGGCTACATCGTCGAAGCCACCTCCTACAGCACCTTCTTCGTGCTCAGCGCCTTCACCGTGATCCCGACCCTGCTGCTGTTGGCCTGGCTGTGGCCGCGGATCCGCGAACAGACGCCCCCAGCCCTGCCGCCGGGCGATTGAAAGGGCGCCCCCGGGCGCGGATGATGGGCAGCGGCGCATGCAGTGCGCCGCCGCCCGGGAGTCCGCATGAGCGACCTTGTGTTGCGCGATATCGACCCGTTCCTGCTCGAACGCATCCGCCGCATCGCCGTCGCGCGCGGCTGGACCCAGCGCCAGGCGGTGCTGGCGCTGATCGAGCAGGGCCTGTTCTCCAGCGAGCACGACGTGCGCAGCGGGTTCGAGCACCGCGAGGTGGATGCGCTGTCGGAGGCGATCGCGGCGTTGCGCGCGCTGCCCGCCGGCAGCGGTTTCTGACCTTCTAGCTAGCGTCGTCGTTCAGGCGGGGTGGATCGCGCCGAGGATGCGCGGCCCGCGCGCGCCGCTGACCGACGGCAGGTTGCCCGGCAGCCCGGCCAGGGTCTGCCGCGCCAGCCAGGCGAAGCCCATCGCTTCGATGTAGTCCGGGTCCAGGCCCTGCGCCTGGGTCGATTGCACCTGCACGCCCGGCAGCCGCGCCAGCAGCCGCGCCAGCAACAGCGCGTTGTGCACGCCGCCGCCGCACACCAGCAACTGCCGGGTCGCCGGTTGCTGCGTCTGCAGCGCATCGGCGACGGTGGCCGCGGTCAGTTCCAGCAGCGTCGCCTGCACCGCGGCCGGCGCGGGCGCCGGCGCCGCCAGGCAGGCCTCCAGCCAGCGCAGATGGAACTGCTCGCGCCCGGTGCTCTTGGGCGGCGGCAGCGCGAACCAGGGATCGGCCAGCAGGCGCTGCAGCAGGTCGGCGTCGACCGCGCCGCTGGCGGCGAACGCGCCGCCGGCATCGTAGGGTTGGCCGCGATGGCGCTGGCACCAGGCATCGAGCAGTGCGTTGGCCGGGCCGGTGTCGAACCCGCGCACCGCGCCGTGCGCCGGCAGCAGGGTCAGGTTGCCGATGCCGCCGAGGTTGAGCACGGCCCGGTCTTCGTGCGCGGCCCCCAGCATCGCCGCATGGAAGGCCGGCATCAGCGGCGCGCCATGGCCGCCAGCGGCGACGTCGCGGCGGCGGAAGTCGCAGACCGTGGCGATGCCGGTCAGTTCGGCGATGCGGTTGCCGTCGCCGAGCTGCCAGGTGAAGGCGGGGTCGGCCAGCGGGCGATGGCGCACGGTCTGCCCGTGCGAACCGATCGCGCGGACCGTGGCCGGCGCCACCCCGGCGTCCTCGAGCAGGCGCAACGCCGCCTCGGCGAAGGCGATCGCGACCTCGGCATCGAGCTGGCCCAGTGCGTCCAGCGAGGCGATGTCGCCGCCTTCGCCCAGCGCGATCAGCGCCGCGCGCTGCTGCGGCGCCCAGGCATAGGTGCGGCCCAGCTGCAGCTGCGGGCGTCCAGCGTGGTCGAAGCGCACCAGCGCGGCATCGATGCCGTCGGCGCTGGTGCCGGACATCAGGCCCAGGAACAGGGCGTCGTCGGGAACGGCGGAAGGCGAGGGCATGCAAGACACCAGGCGGCGGTCGGCGCCGCAGCGTGGGCCAGGCGTCGCCGCCCGTCAATGCGCGGCGCGGCGGAACCGGCCGCCGGCGCTCAGCCGGCGTCGTGCGACGTGGCGGCCTTGGACGAGGCGACGACCTTCTTCTTCTTCGCGTCCGGCTCGCCGGCATCGGCGTAGATCAGCTTCTCCACACGCTGGATGCGCGCCAGCGCCGGCGAGGTCTGCGCGCGGAACGCGGCCAGTTCGGCGCCGGCCAGCGGGGTCGGCGGCGGCATCGTCACCGAGGCCGGATTGCGCTGCACGCCATCCACGCGGAATTCGTAGTGCAGGTGCGGACCGGTGGCCATGCCGGTCATGCCGACGTAGCCGATCACCGTGCCCTGGTTGATGCGCTGGCCGGCCTTGATGCCGCCGAAGCGCGACATGTGTCCGTACAGCGTGCTGTAGCCCTTGCCATGGTCCAGGATCACCACGTTGCCGTAGCCGCGCTGGGTGCCCACGAACTGCACCCGCGCATCGCCGGCGGCCATGATCGGCGTGCCGGTCGGCGCCGCGTAGTCGATGCCCTTGTGCATGCGCATGGTGCCCAGCACAGGGTGCTTGCGCGCGCCGAAGGTGGAGCTGATGCGGCTGTAGGACACCGGCATGCGGATGAAGCTCTTCTTCAGCGGCCGCCCGGTCACGTCGAAGTACTCGGCCGGCTTGCCGCCGCGCTCGAAGCGGAAGCCACTGTAGGTCTTGCCGCGGGTGGTGAAGGTCGCCGCCAGGATCTTGCTGGTGTCGATGCGTTCGCCTTCGCGCCAGGTCTCGTCCATGACCACGCTGAAGCGGTCGCCCGGCTGCAGGTCCTTGTCGAAGTCGATGTCGTACTTGAAGATCTCGTCGGTCATCGTCGCGATCGCCGACGGCGACAGCCCGGCCTTGCGCGCGGCCACGTACAGCGAACTGGTGATCTCGCCGCTGGTGACCACGGTGCGCGTGCTGGTCTCGCGCTCGATCACCTTTTCCTTGATGTCCTCGCCCAGCAGCGACAGTTCCACCCGATGGGTGGCATCGCGGTCGAAGCGCAGGGCGCGCAGATCGCCGGTCGTCGCCAGGTCGAAGCCGATCTCGGCGCCCGGGCGCAGCTTGGTCAGCGCGTCGTGGGTGCCGGGATGGTCGAGCACCCGCTGCATCACCGTGGCGGGGAGGCCCAGCTTCTCGAACACCGAGCCCAGGGTCTGCCCGGATTCGATCCGCACCACCTGCCAGTTGTCGGTGATCGCCGCCTGCTGTTGCTGGGCAAGCGAGATCGGCGGCAACGGCAGCGCCAGCGTCGCCTGCGTGGTCTGCAGCGGCACGTCGATGGCGTTGGAGAAGCCCGGGACAATGGTGGCGACCATCGCGCCGATGGTGGCGAACAGGCTGGCGTGGATCCAGTGGCGGCGCGTCCAGCGGCCGGCAGGAAGATGTTCCTTCAACTTGCGATGCAGCGCAGTGTCGTGGAGAACGTGAAGGCGTTGCTGGAACCGCTGCCGGCGCGCGCGTTCCTGATCACTGTTGGGCATCAAGGCTTCCTCACGAGCCCGAAGCGCGAGCTCAAAACTCGGCTACCATAAACATCGTTCCACAGCGCGTCAAACCATTGAGCCGGCTCGAATTTTCACCTGGCTGCATGGTTAACTCGCTCTTAACGCCATTCACGTTTGTTGACGCCATTCGCCGGAGTTCCTGTTTTGTCCACGATCGAAGAGTCCCTTGCCCTGATCGGCCGCGGTGCCGACGAAATCCTCAAGCGTGAAGAACTGGAGGCCCGCCT